>CAMZIO010000003.1 GCA_947307255.1 uncultured Clostridia bacterium
AGAAGCTGCTGCCCGTGCGCGACTGGGAGGCGTTTGAAAAGGCCTGGTCCACCGCACACTCCGCCTCGAACCCCGGCGAAGTGGTGAACAACTGAAGACCGGCGGCAAAAACGCAAAAACGCCAAAAACGCAAGGGAGAAGACCGGCATAAGCCGGTCTTCTCCCTTTTTTCCTTCTATTGGCGGCGGCCTGACGGCTTGTGTGCCTCAGTCTGCGCTGGCGTCCGGGGAGGGAAAGGCCAGCGGCGCAAGGAAACCGCCCTCTCCCGTGCAGACGATATCGCCGCCGATGATCCGGCCCGTATGCAGGTACAGATCTGCCTGGCAGCCGCCTGCCCATTCGGGATAGTTGGTTACCGTATAGGTGTAGCGCTCCACGTTCTCTCCGCAATAGGCGGACAAATCAAAGCCCTGCTTGCGCTGAAGCTGGTTGTAGGACGCGTAGGGCTCCGCCAGTTCATCCGGCAGCCGGAGGCTGATCATCTCGATCGGGTCGGGGACGACCGCCCAGCCCAGCGATTGCAGATAGGCGACCCGCGCGTCGTTCGTTGCGGCGAGGAGCGGCTCTTTGCCCGATGAAACCGCGGCAACGTGGCTGAAAACGGCAACGGACAGCGCAAGCAGGACCCCCAGCAAAAGCAAAGCGGCGAGGAATCTGCGCCGGGGCAGCCTGGTGGTAACGATGAACACAGCAACCACATCCTTTCCCAAGATTACTATTCCCATGCGGACGAATCTATGATACAATATTTTAGTTAATTTTCGCGCGGCGAACGGTTCCGCCGCTGCGGTACGGGAGAGATGAGATACGATGGCGAAAGAGCGGCTCGATAAAATCATTGCCTCCACGGGGCGCTGGTCGCGGCGTGAAGCCAAGCAGCTGGTGCGCGAGGGCCGGGTGCTGGTGGACGGGGCAATCGCACACGCGGCAGAGGATAAATACGACGCGCAGACGGTGCAGATCTGTATCGACCGCGAAACGCTGGACTGTCAGCGCGGCACGTACCTGATGCTCAACAAACCGGCCGGCGTGCTTTCCGCAACGGAGGACGGACGTGGCAAAACGGTGATGGACCTGCTGCCGCAGGAGTACCGCCGCCGGGGATTGTTTCCGGTGGGTCGGTTGGATAAGGATACCGAGGGATTGCTGCTGCTGACCGACGACGGCGCCCTGGCACATGAGCTGCTCTCGCCCAAAAAGCACGTGGACAAGGTCTATTATGCCCGCGTATCCGGCCTGCTGAAGCAGGCGGATTGCGACGCCTTCGCCGCCGGAATCACGCTGGGCGACGGCCTGGTATGCCAAAGCGCCAGGCTGGAGATCCTGACCGCGGGCGCAGAAAGCGAGGCGCTGGTTACGCTGCGCGAGGGGAAATTCCACCAGGTCAAGCGGATGCTTGCCAGCAGAGGGAAGCCGGTCGTCGCGCTCAAGCGGCTGCGCATGGGGCCGCTGACGTTGGACGAAACGCTGGCGCCGGGAGAATTCCGCGCATTGACGCCGCAGGAGCGGGAAAAACTGGGAAAATAGTCAGTTTGCCCAACCGCCCAACCGAAAAAAGGCGGCGGATAGGCTTTCGTATTTACGAAATGGCCAAAAAATAGGAATAAATTTGTAAGAAAAAGCAAAAATCTCTTGCAAAAACCGGGCTCGGTAAGTATAATGAATTCAATTAGTTGGCAAGTTGCACAAAGCATGGAAGAAAAGGCTGGGGGGATAGGCGTGTCCGGAAGAATCTTTTTGAACATCGTACTGCAATTCAAGGAGACCACCGATACGGTGATCGGGGTGATTGATTCGGAGGGGACGGTGATCGCGTGCACCGACCTGACGTGGATCGGCCAGAAATGGCAGCATTTGGTGGAGCCGATCAATCAGGCGGGCGACGGCTGCGTGGCGCTGGAGGGCAAGACCTTCAAGACACTGAGCACCTGGTGCGGTCAGTTCGATTTCGCCGCCTTTGCCGAGGGCGAGGGAGAGATGAGCGAAACAGCCTGCGCCATGGCGACGGTTGCGCTCAATGCCGCCAAGAGCTACTATGAGGAAAAGCACGACAAGATCTCCTTCGTAAAGAGCATTATTTCCGACAACATTCTGCCCAGCGATATCTATGTGCGCGCCAAGGAACTGCATATGAATGCAGAGATTAACCGCGGCGTCATGGTGATCCGCCGTATCAACGGGCATTCCGACGGGCTGACCGTGGAAGCCGTGCAGAGCATTCTGCCCGACCGGCAGAGCAGCTTCGTGCTGTCCATGGGCGAGGCGGATATCGTGCTGATCCAGCAGCTTGGCGAGAACGCAGATCGGGAGGATCTGGAGAAGATCGCACGCATGCTGGAGGACAGCCTGAGCGTCAACGATGAGAACAGCGTGGTGATCGGTATCGGCACGGTGGCGGCGCATCTGCGGGAATTGGCAAAGTCCTATAAGGAGGCGCAGATCGCCATCGAGGTCGGTAAGGTCTTCGACACGGAAAAGTATATCATCAACTACGAGAATCTCGGCATCGGCCGACTGATCTATCAACTGCCCACCACGCTGTGCGAGATGTTCCTGCAGGAGGTGTTCAAGAAGAACCCGATCGACGCGCTGGACAAGGAAACGCTGTTCACGATCAATAAGTTCTTTGAAAACAATCTCGTCCTCTCGGAGACCGCGCGCAAGCTGTTCGTTCACCGCAACACGCTGGTGTATCGGCTGGAGAAGATCAAGAAGCTCACGGGCCTGGATCTGCGCGAGTTTGACGATGCGATCACCTTCAAGGTGGCGCTGATGGTCAAGAAGTATCTCTCCTCCCGCGGGATCGAAGCGTAAAAAACTGCAAAAGAGACGTCCTATCAGGAGGCGCTTCGGAAGGAAGCCGCCTCCTTCTCATTTCTGGAGAATGCCAAGCGGCTGCCTGCGTGTTCCAGACCGCTTGACCGGCCGGGCGGGGATGGGATCATCCGGGCGCAGATCGGCGCGGCAGACGGGCGAACGCAGCGCCATTGTTCAGCGAGTATTATTTGCAAAAAATGCTTGACTTTACACGTAACTGCAATGATACGGTTGCGTTGAGGAGGATGAGATATGATTACCATTCAAGGATTTGCCAAGCTTTGCGGATGCAATACCCAAACGCTGCGCTACTATGACCGGATCGGCCTGCTGCCCCCTGCAAGGGTAGATGAGTGGACCGGATACCGGTATTATGAAGAGGAACAGGCCATGCAGTTTGTGAAAATCAAGAATCTGCAGCAGGCGGACTTTTCGATCGATGAGATCAGACCCCTCCTGCAGGAGGACGGCGATCGACTGCAGGAGGCGTTCGAGCGCAAGATCGCAGAACAGAAGCAAAAGCTGGAGCGGATCAGAAAAATCCAACGTTCATATCTCATAGAAAAGATGGAAATGCAGGAAATGATTTGTATGCTCGTCGATTTCATGGAGGGAAAGGCGGACGATCCGAAGCTTTGGGAGGAGTTCGGCCTGAACGCGGCGCAGAGCGCGGAGGACGGCGCAAAAGTGCACGAAATCCTTGTCGAATGGCTGACGGAAATCAGAAATGCGAGCGAGGAGATCGCCCGGCAGACGGGCAGCCGGGAGCGGGATATCATGAAAGCCGTAATGGAGTCGCTGAGCGCAGGCGGGCAAGGAGATCGGAATCTGATCGTTTCGGTTGCCGGGGTGGACGGTGAAAACGGAGAAGAAATCCCGGCGGACGCAGAGAAGGTGTTTGAACGCAGCGGCTGGGCTCACGTCAGCGAGTGGATTGAGACGCTGCCGAAGCTGGAGGGTGGCAGAAGATATTTCTTCCGGTTCGAGGTTCGGGAAGACAGTCCGGTCTGCGACCCGGGGTTCCCGACGATGCTGCTGGCAGTGATGGCGTCAAAGCACGACGTACTGCAAGGCGGCATCTGTTGCAAAGCCGGCCGGAGCAGCGACGGATTGAATCACGTTGTACTGCTGCGGAAATAATGGGACCAAACGAACGCTTTTCATTTGGCGACTGGCGCGCACGAATCGGATCCAAAGAGCGGAAGATGTCCTCTTGCCGGTAAGAAGCCCTTTTTCCCATCGCTCACGGTCATAACGATCATCAGAGCCTGCTCCGATTCCGGAACAGACGGACAAACCGGCGCGGCCATTGCGGCCGCGCCGGTTTTAAATCCCGGTCAGCCATCTGCCGCAAAGGCCCTTCTTTGCAGAGACCCCTCGAAAGGGCATCCCCTTTTGCCGTACCGGGCGGGGAGGCGAGGTGGGACAAAAAGTGAATTGTTTACATAATTTCCGCTTGCTATTTGAAAAGAAGTCCTATATAATAAAAAAGGATATTTTGGCGATCGGACGGGAGTCCTGTCATAAAAACAAGGGGATAGAAGCATGATACGCCTGACAAACGTGCAAAAGCAATATGAGAACGGGACGCACGCCCTGCGCGGCATTTCGCTGAGCATTGAGGACGGGGAATTCGTTTTTCTGGTCGGCCCGTCCGGGTCGGGGAAATCGACGATTATCAAGCTGCTGACCGGTGAGATCGTCCCCACGGAGGGGCGCATCATGGTCAACGGTTTCAGCATGACCAAGATTTCCAACCGTCAGATCCCGCTTCTGCGCCGTTCGGTCGGCGTGATTTTCCAGGATTTCCGTCTGATCGAACGCAAGACAGTGTATGAAAATCTCAGCTTTGCCATGCGTGCGGTCGGCGCGTCGGGCAAGGCGATCAAAACGCGCATCCCCTATGTGCTGGATTTGGTAGGGCTGGCGGAGAAGGCGGACCGTTACCCCAGCGAGCTTTCCGGCGGCGAGCAGCAGCGCGTGGCGATTGCCCGTGCGCTGATCAACAACCCCAGCACCATCATTGCGGACGAGCCGACCGGGAACCTGGACCCTACTCGCTCGCTGGAGATCATGCTGCTGCTGGATCGGATCAACCAACTGGGGACGACGGTGGTGGTCGTTACGCACGAGCAGGCGCTGGTCAACAAGTTTGGCAAGCGCGTGATTTCGCTTGAGCAGGGTTCGATCACGGGCGACGGAATCGGCTATGACAATGGAGTAAAAGCAAATGAGCAGACATAATTTGGCGTACTTTGCCCGTGAGGGGCTGGGCAATCTTTTCAGCCACGGTTTTATGTCCTTTGCGGCCATCGGCATCACGGTGGCCTGCCTGCTGGTTATGGGCACGTTTTCGCTGGTGGCCTACAACGCGGAGATCCAGCTGGAGAGACTGGAGAGTGATTATGAGATCCTCGCTTTTGTGGACGAGACCTATGACGCATCGCAGGTGCAGGCGGTGGGGAAGGAGCTCGTGAAGCTGCCCAACGTCAAGAGCTGCCAGTTTATCAGCCGCGAGGAGGCGACGAAGTCCTTCGAGGAGAAACACGAGGGAGACTATATGCTTCAGGATCTGGACGTGAGCATCTTCCGCGACCGCTTTGCCGTCTACGTCAACGACCTCAATCAGGTGCGCAAGACGGCCTCTACGATCCACACGGTGGAGGGGGTCGTCAAGGTGCGCGTGGACGAGGATATCGCCAGCGGCTTTATCATGCTGCGCAACGTCGCGGGCGTGGTGTGCATCGCGCTGATCGCGATTTTGCTGGTGGTGTCGATCTTCATTATCTCCAATACGATCCGCCTGACCACGTTCGACCGGCGCGATGAAATCGCCATCATGAAGATGGTGGGCGCAACGGACGGCTTTATCCGCTGGCCCTTCGTGTATGAGGGCTTTATGCTGGGGCTGCTCAGCGCGGTGATTGCCTTCGGCCTGCAGTGGCTGCTGTATGAATCCGTGGCAAAGAGCATCGACGTTTCTGATACGCTGCAGATCCTGGACGTCGTGCCGTTTGGCAGCATTTGGAAGCCGGTGGCCGCGTTCTTCGGCGGCGTGGGGCTGCTGGTCGGCGTGGGCGGTAGCCTTACGGCGATCCGCAAATTCCTGCACGTCTGAGCGCAGGGGAAAGGAGGGCGGACGCCCGTGAAAAAACGCTTCTTTCGCACGGCGGTTACCGTGCTGTTTGCCCTGGTGCTGATTGCTGCGGATATTGCGCCGCTGACGCTGATGCAAACCGCATCGGCGGTAACGCAGGCGCAGATCGACGCGTTGAAAAAGGAGCAAAGCTCTCTGAAATCCGAGAAGAGCCAGCTGCAAAGCGAACTGAAAACCATTCAGAACAACAAGAGCGACGCCATGGCTGCCAAGGCCAACATCGACCGGCAGATCACCGTGATCCGCGAGGAGATCCGCAACGCGGAGGAGCAGATTGCCCAGTATGAGGAGTTGATCGCCCAGACGGAGCGCGAGCTGCAGGAAACGGAGGAAAAAGAGGCCGCCCAGCGCGAGCTGTTCCGCCGCCGCGTGCGCGATATGGAAGAGCGAGGTACGGTGTCCTATTGGTCGGTGCTGTTCCATTCCGCCAGCTTTGCAGACCTGCTCAGCTCGATGGACTTTATCAGCGAGATCATGGAGAGCGATCAGCGCGTGATTGACGATCTGCGGGAGCTGGAGCGCCAAATCGAAGAGAAGAAGGCGACGCTGGAGAGCTCGCTGGCGGAGCAGAAGGCGGCGCGCGACGAGTTGGCCGCGCGCAATCAGGAGCTCAACGAGCAGCTCAATGCCGCGCAGCGCCTGATCAACGATATTGTCGCGGACGAGGCGGCCTATAAAAAGCTGATTGCCGAGAAGGAAGCGGAGGAAGCAAAGCAGCGCGCAGAGATCCTGCGCCTTTCCCGCGAGTTGGCCGCGCAGCAGCAACAGAGCGCGGCGACCCTCGGCGGATATATCTGGCCCTGCGCCAGCCACTACGTTACCTCCCCCCTCGGCGCACGCTATACGGGGATTCCCGGAGCATCCACCAATCACGCCGGCATTGATATTGGGCGCGTGTACTACTCCTCGCAGGTTTATGCCGCCAAAGCCGGCACGGTCATCGTCTCCGGCTATAACCGCTATCGCGGCAACTACGTGGTCGTCAGCCACGGCAGCGGCAACACCACCACCTATCAGCATTTGAGCAAACGCAGTGTGAACGTGGGCGACAAGGTCAAGCAGGGGCAGGTGCTGGGCATCACCGGCTCTACCGGCGTGTCCCGCGGGCCGCATCTGCATTTTGAGATCATGGAAAACGGCCAGATCGTCAATCCGCTCAAATATCTGACCAACTATACCAAGGGCTGGTAAATTCCCTTGCATAGCGACGAGCATCCTCCCATAGGCTTGGGAGGATGCTTTTTTCGTGGGAGGAGCGAGGATGTTCGGCTACGTTTTCGTCGGCGCAGCGCAGGGGGAGCCGGCTCTGTGCGGCGCGCCATTCTGTGCCGTGGAGGTGAAGGCAGGCGGCACGCTTGCCGCCCGCCGGTCCGCCCGCCAGGCGGCGCGGCGGCTTGCCCGCCGCGGGATCCGGGAGGCGGTGTTTCCCGAAGGAGACCTTTTTGTTCCGCTGTTTGCCAGGTGCGGCGTCCGGCCCGTACCTACCGCGCCGCTTTATCGGGCGACGGCGGGTGCAATTCTCCGGCGTGCCCTGGCGCAGCGGGGGGCAAAGCCGCCGGAGAGTACGGTGGCGCTTGCCGCCGCGCGCGTAACGGCGGAGCTGGCGCAAACGGCCTGGCAGATCGCGCCGCGCGTGCGCTATCTTGCGCTGGCAGTAGACGGCGGGGGAGAGGCGCTTGCATACGAGCTGCGGCGGGAACTGGGCGTTGCCGCGCGCGTCTATCCGCGCGGCGCGGCACCGGATGCGACGATCACGCTCAGCTTCGACGGCGGAGCGGGTCTGCCGCGCCGCGGCGTCGTCCCGCTGGACAGCCCGGCACTTGGGGTAGAGTACGTCATGCCGGAGGAGATCCGCGCGCCCGGCTGTGACGAAAACGGCCTGCTTGCGGCGCTGGTTCGCCTCGGCACGCTGCAGCCGGAGACGCTTACCGTCCGCCGCCTGTGGTGGGAAGAGCAGGGTTCCGCTGCCGTGCGTGCGGGGGAAAGCGACGGGATTCCCCCCTTGACAAGCGAATAGGAAAAAAATATAATATTTCCTACTATAATTGCGTTGTTATGCGTTGCGGCAGGGAAAATCGCAGCGACGAGCAAGAAAGGATATGCACCATGAAAAAAGAGTACAAGATGAGCCAGGCCCGTTACCAGGAGCTGCAGGAAGAGCAGACTTACCTCAAGACCGTCCGCGAAAAGGAAGTTGCAGAGCTGATCAAGGAGGCGCGCGGTTTCGGTGATCTGTCGGAAAACAGCGAATATGACGAGGCGAAGAACGAACAGGGCAAGCTCTACTCTCGCATTGCGGAGATTGAGGAAATCCTGGATAACGCTGTGATCATCGACGAGAGCGAGATGCTCTCCAGCACGGTGTCCATCGGCTGCCGCGTAACGGTGATGGAGCTGGGCAGCGGCAAGGTGCTGCCGGAGTATAAGGTTGTCGGCTCGCAGGAGGCCGATCCCATGCATCGCGCCATCAGCGAGGAATCCCCCTTCGGCAAGGCGCTGATGGGCACCAAGGAGGGCGATGAGATCAGCGTGGAAGCACCGGTCGGCGTCATCCGCTATCGCGTGGAGAAGATCGAACGTTAACGAAAGAGGAGAGAACCATGGCAGAGAAGAATCAATCCAACACCGCCGCGCCGGAGCAGGACCTGTCCGAAATTCTGCGCGTGCGTCGTGAAAAACTCAAAACGCTGCAGGAGGCCGGAAGAAATCCCTTTGAGATCACCACCTTCGACGTTTCGCACCACGCCCAGGAGATCAAGGACGATTTTGACGCGCTGGAGGGCAGCGCGGTCTCGCTCGGAGGACGGTTGATGAGCAAGCGCGGGATGGGCAAGGTGTCGTTCTGCGACCTGCAGGACCGCTCCGGCCGTATCCAGATCTACGCCCGCCAGGACGAGATGGACGAGGAGGACTATCAGCGCTTCAAGAAGTACGATATCGGGGACATCGTCGGCGTGAAGGGCGAGGTGTTCCGTACCCAGCGCGGCGAGATGAGCGTCCGCGCCCGCGAGATCACGCTGCTGAGCAAGTCCCTCCAGCCGCTGCCGGAGAAGTTCCACGGCCTGCAGGACAAGGAGCTGCGCTACCGCCAGCGCTACGTGGATCTGATTATGAATCCCGAATCCAAGCGCAATTTTGAGATTCGCAGCAAGTTCGTGGCGTACCTGCGCAATTATCTCAACGAGCGCGGCTTTATGGAAGTGGAGACGCCCGTGCTCAGCCCGATTGCGGGCGGTGCGAACGCGCGCCCGTTTATCACGCATCACAACGCGCTGGATATTGATATGTATATGCGCATCGCCACCGAGCTGCACTTAAAGCGCCTGATCGTCGGCGGCATGGAGCGCGTGTACGAAGTGGGCCGCATCTTCCGCAACGAGGGGATGGACACCAAGCACAATCCCGAATTTACCACCTGCGAGCTGTACCAGGCGTTCACCAATCTGGACGGCATGATGGATATTTTAGAGGGGATCCTCTCCGGCGCGGCGAAGGAGATTCTCGGCACCTACCGGGTCAACTGGCTGGGCAATGAGATCGACCTGACCCCCGGCTGGCGCCGCGTTACGATGGCGGACGCCGTCCGGGAGGTTACCGGCGCGGACTTTATGGCCGTTGAGGGCGACGCGGAGGCCGCCGTGGCGCTGGCCAAGCGCGTCGGCGTGGATATGGACGGCGTGGAGCTCACCTGGGGCAACGCCCTGTATGAGACGTTTGACCAGAAGGTGGAGGAGAAGCTGATCCAGCCCACATTCATCACCATGTACCCCGTGGAGGTTTCTCCGCTCGCCAAGCGCAGCCCTGCCGATCCGCATCTGACCGAGCGGTACGAGGCGTTCGTATGCGGCTGCGAAATGGGCAACGCCTTCTCCGAGCTCAACGACCCGATCGACCAGTACGAACGCTTTAAGAAGCAGGCGGAAAAGCGCGCCAACGGCGACGACGAGGCCGATATGATGGACGAGGATTTCGTCCTTGCGCTGGAGTACGGTATGCCGCCGACCGGCGGCTTGGGCTTCGGTATCGACCGCTGCACGATGATGCTCTGCGGCACGGATTCCATCCGCGACGTGATCCTGTTCCCGACAATGAAGCCGGAGAGCAACGGATAACACACGATAAAAGGGAGCGAGTGAAATGAGACAGAAAGAAAAACTGCTGTTGATCGGTTCGGTTTTGCTCGTTATCAGCACATTTATTTTCTTTAAAAGCACGCGGATCTATTCCTGGGGCTTTTACCGGATCTGGAGCAGCGTTTCGACGGGGGGCATCCTCATTGCGCTGACGATCCTCGATCTTGTGCTGCTGATTGCGACGCAGCACAAGATTACGAAGATTCTTCTGCCCGTTCTGATTGGACTGATCGTGCTGTCCATCGTGCTCGGCACGCAGTTGAGATTCCACGGCTCGCTGCTCGATCTGTTCCTGATGCTGGTTCCCGCCGCCGTCGGCGCGGGGCTGATGCTGCGCTCGCTGCTGATGAAGCAGGAGGGCGAACAATGACCGGCAGCGCGTTTGGCACGGGAGAACGGACGTATCTGATTGATAAGTGAGGTTAAGCTATGGAGCATCTCAACGAAGCGTATTTTCTGGAGCAGTTTCGCGCGCTGCTGGCCATTGACAGCACCACGGGGCAGTTCCGCGAGATTCAGAACTATGTGATCGAACAGAGCGAGGCGATGGGCTTTTCAACCTACGCCACACACAAGGGCGGCGTATTGGTCGATCTCGGCGGCGAGGGGAACGACATCGCCGTTACCGCGCATCTGGACGATATCGGGCTGATGGTGCGGCGGATCAACGCCGACGGTACGCTCAACGTCTGCCCGGTGGGCGGGCTGTACCCGTTTTACTGCGTGATGGAGAACGTGCGTGTCCACACCCGCGGCGGGAAGGTCTGCACCGGAACGGTTTGCCGCACGCCCAATTCCGTCCACGTTACCGAGGAGGAGCTGCGCAGCGAGGCGGGCGACTTCCGCAAGAACGTGTGCGTCGTGCTGGACGAGGATACCAAAAGCGCCCAGCAGACCCGCGCGCTGGGCGTTGAGGTCGGCGATTATATCGGACTGGAGCCGCGTATGACCGTTTCCAACGGCTACGTGAAGTCGCATTTCGTGGACGATAAGGCCTGCGCGGCGGTGCTGCTGGCCGTGATGCGGCGCGTACACGAGAATCAACTGACGCCGAATCGGCACACCTATTTCTATTTTGCCGCCTATGAGGAGCTTGGCCACGGTACGACCTGGCTGCCGGCGGGCGTCAAGGACATCCTGGCGGTGGACATCGCACCCACCGGGCCGGATCAGACCTCGGATGAGCGCAAGGTGTCTCTCTTTGCCAAGGATTCCCGTTTCCCCTATCAGCTGGAGCTGCTGCGCGAGCTGCAGGATGCGGCGGACCGCAGCGCGGTGGACTACGTAACCGACGTGTTCACGCCGCACTACGGCTCAGACGGCGACGGAACGGTGCTTGCCGGATACGACGTGCGCCATGGCGCGATCGGGCCGGGCACCGCCAACAGCCACGGCTATGAGCGCACGCATATGGAGGGGCTGGACAACACCTATCGCCTGCTTTTGGGCTATCTGGGGCTGTAAAAACACAATACACACGAAGGGAGGCATTCCTTGCGGATGCCTCCCTCTTTTTGTTCGATTTTGCCGCAATGCCGGATCAAACGATCCCGGCATACGGCCCGCAAGGCTGGGCGGACGGCGGATGCGCGGCGCGCAGGGCGATTATAGCCCGTTGGGCCGGTACTCGCCAAAGCCCTCGCCCAGCACCTCGCTGGTATCGGATACGATAAAAAATGCGTCGGGATCCAGCTCCTTTACAATCCGCTTGACCATGACGATCTCTCTGCGGCGCACCGCACACAGCAGGATCGGCCGCTCGGTTTTCGTAAAGGCGCCTATGGCGCACAGCTTCGTTATGCCGATGCCCTTGTCCAGCAAGGCATCCGTGATAACGTCCTCCCGCGCCGAGATGATGTGCGCAAGCTTGCCGCTGTTGCCGCCGTATACGAAAAAATCAATCACCTTCGACGTTACGAACAGCGCGATGCCGCCGTAGAGCGCGTTATCGAGCTTGCGGAACACGGCTGCGTAGCCGACGATGACCGTGAGATCCAGTCCCAGCATCACGCTGCCCAGCGAAAGCTGCGGCAAGTGCCGCTTGAGGATCCACGAAAGCAGTTCCGTACCGCCGGTGTTCGCCTCCTCGCGATTGACAAGCCCGCAGCCAACGCCAAGCAGCACGCCGCCGTAGAGGCAGGCCAACAGCTCGTTCATCGTGCGGAACGTGTAAAGCGAGGCAAGGATATCCACCAGAGCGGAGCTGAGCGCCATCGCATACAGCGACTTCATCAGAAATCCGGCGCCGTAGCGCTTGAAGCCGAGCAAATACAGTGGTACGTTCATCACGATCAGCATCGTGCCGATCGGAAGCACGGGAATATAGTGGTGCAGGATCTGTGCGATACCCGTCAGCCCGCCGCAGGTCAGGTTGTTCGGCGCGTAAAACCAGTCGAATGCCAGCGCATAGACCACGCAGCCAAGTGAGATGATCAGGTATTCCTTGAGCTTTCTGTTTTTCATTACGTTCCTCCCTGTAAAGAAATCCCGTCTGCCTACCGGCAGACGGGCAACACAAAAGCGGCCAAGCTGGTCATCCAGCTCAGCCTGTGGAGGCGCATTCCGGTTTCGGCAGAAACGCGGCAGCTTTCAGGTATTCTGACTGATCCGCGTCAAACGCGCGGCTTCACAGTGACCGACTCGCGGGGCCTTTCACCCACATTCCCCCTGCCGCCCGAAGCGGCGAAAGACTGCCAAGTATTCGATTGCTATTTATCATAACGGAATACGGGGGGCTTTGTCAATTGCTAAATAAGCGTGTCCGGCTGCCGGAACGCCTAAAATTTTCCGCCACGTCTTGCATTTGATTTTTTCCTGTGCTATTGTTACACTGTCTTGTAATTTGCATATCCTATTTTTAATGTATAAAGGGGGCGCAAGCATGGGCGTGGAACAGATCACCGGCCGTCATAACGCCTTGATGACGCATATCCGCAAGCTGGCGGCCTCCCGCGCCTATCGGATCGAGCACGGCGAGTATCTTTGCGACGGGGTCAAGCTGCTGGACGAGGCGGTTCAATGGCACGCGCCGATCCGCACGGCGATCTTCACCGACGGCGTGGAGATTCCCGCTCTGCCGGCAGGGGTGCGCACGGTGCGCGTGGATCGGGAGCTGATGCGCTCCATCAGCCCGATGGAGACGCCGCAGGGGGCGCTCTTCACCGTCGCGCTGCCGGCGGCTGTGCTGCCGCGGCGGCTGGACGGGCAGCGTTACCTGCTGCTCGACGGGGTACAGGACCCCGGCAACGTGGGAACGATATTGCGCACGGCGGACGCCTTCGACTGCGACGGCGTGCTGCTGGTGAACGCCTGCGCGGACGCATTCCACCCCAAAACCGTGCGCGCCACGATGGGCGCGATCTTTCGCACGCAAGTGTATACCTGCTGGGTGGAGGAGGCCGTCGCCCTCCTTCGGACGAGCGGCCTGCCGCTTTATGGCACGGCGCTGCGCAGCGACACGGCCACGCTGGGCGAGATTGATATTTCCCGTGCGGCGGTCGCCGTCGGCAGCGAGGGAAAGGGGCTGAGCACACAGGTGCTGGCGTGCTGCGAAAAAACTGTCAAAATTCCCATGAGCGCGCGATGCGAGTCGCTCAACGCGGCGATTGCCGCGTCGGTCGTGCTCTGGGAGATGTATCGTTAAGGCGCGTAAACGGGCAGGAGGTGAAGCCGGGTGGCGAGCGTGAAATACTGGGTCTGGCTGAGTGAGTGCCACAGCATACCCAACCGAACCAAGCTGGCGCTGCTGGAGCATTTCGGCACGCCGGAGAATATCTATTATGCCGACGAGGGCGAATATCTCCTGGTGGAGGGGATGGACACCCAAGCGGCAAAGGCGCTGACCGACAAGAACACCGAGCGGGTGGAGCGGATCCTCGGCGAGAGCGAAAGACTGGGGCTGCGCCTGCTGACGCTGCAGGACGCGGACTATCCGGTGCGCCTGCGCAATATTTACGAGCCGCCGTGCCTGCTCTACGTTAAGGGACGGCTGCCCGTGATCGACGAGGAGGCGGCGGTGGCCATGGTGGGTACGCGCGCCGCTACGCCGTATGGCGTGAGCGCGGCGGAAAAGATTGCCTACGGTCTTGCCAAACAGGGGGCGCTGGTGATTTCCGGCGGCGCCAGGGGGATCGACACGGCGTCCCACCGCGGCGCCCTGCGCGCCGGGGGGCGCACGGTGGCGGTGTTCGGCTGCGGCCTGGACGTGAACTATCCGGAGGAGAACGAGTGGCTGTTTCGGGATATTGCCGCCTCCGGCGCACTGCTTTCGGAGTATCCGCCCGGCACGCCGGCCGACGGCTGGCATTTTCCGGTGCGCAACCGTATCATCAGCGGCCTGAGCCTTGCCACGCTCGTGGTGGAGGCGCCGGAGAAAAGCGGCGCGCTGATCACGGCGCGCACGGCGCTGGATCAGGGGCGGGACGTGTTTGCCATTCCCGGTCCCATCGACGCGCCCAACAGCCGCGGCTGCAACCGCCTGATTGCGGAGGGCGCGGGCCTGGTCGCAGACAGTTGGGACATCCTGCGCGAGTATGAATCGCAGTATCCGCATAAGCTGATGGGACAGCGCGTAGAGCTGCCGCGCGTACTGGGCGAGGCGGCGGAGCGTACGGTGAAGCCCGCTGAGACCGTGGACGAACCGCCAAAGCTGCCGGTTCTGGATCTGCGGGAGGGGAAAACCGATCTGACGGACGATCAGATCCGGCTCCTGAAGCTGTTAAGAGACGGGCCGCAGCAGGTGGACGACCTGATCGAAGCGGCGGAGATCCCCACGCGCCGCGTGCTCTCTGCGCTGACGGTGCTGGAGATCGACGGACACGTTAGGCAAAGCAGCGGCAAGCATTTTTCACTCAACGCGGAATTATTGGAGGAATAACGGATATGGCAAAAAAGCATCTGGTCATTGTGGAATCCCCGGCAAAAGCAAAGACCATCGGTAAATATCTTGGCAGGGATTACGTCGTTGCCGCCAGTATGGGCCATCTGCGCGACCTGCCCAAGAGCAAGATCGGCGTGGATATCGAGCATGACTTCGAGCCGGATTACAAGCCCATCAAGGGCAAGGAAGCGCTGATCAACGACCTGAAAAAGTCTGCCAAGGACAGCGACGTCGTCTATCTTGCAACGGACCCGGACCGCGAGGGCGAGGCGATCTCCTGGCACCTCAAGGCACTGCTGGGGCTGAGCGATGAAAAGGCCAAGCGCGTTACCTTCAACGAGATCACCAAAAAGGTGGTCAGCGAGAGCATCCGCGCGCCCCGCGCCATCGACCAGAATCTGGTGGACGCGCAGCAGGCGCGCCGCGTGCTGGACCGCATCGTGGGCTACGAGCTTTCCCCGCTGCTGTGGAAAAAGGTGCGCCGGGGGCTTTCCGCCGGCCGCGTGCAGTCGGCAGCGATGCGTATGGTGGTCGACCGCGAACGCGAGATCCGGGCTTTTGAGCCGGAGGAATACTGGACGCTGGACGCAGAGCTGCTGAATCAGGGCGGAAGCAAGCCCTTCCTTGCCCATTATTACGGCCAGGACGGCAAGAAGATCGAGCCGACCTCCCGCGAGGCAGTGGATGCGATTATCGCCGGGACGAAGGACGCGGTATTCACCGTGCGCAGCGTCAAGCGCTCGGATAAGCAGCGTTCTCCCGCGCCGCCGTTTACCACCTCCACGCTGCAGCAGGACGCTTCGCGCAAGCTGAACATGACGCCCCGGCGCACGATGGCGATCGCCCAGCAGCTCTACGAGGGCGTGGACGTTACCGGCGAGGGCACCGTCGGTCTGATCACCTATATGCGTACCGACTCGCTGCGCCTGTCCGAGGAGGCGCTTGCCGACGCAAAGCGCTTTATCCTTGCGCGTTACGGCCAGGAGTATTATCCCGCGGCTACGCGCCGCTTCAAGACGAAGGAGGGCGCGCAGGATGCGCACGAGGCCATCCGCCCGTCCAACGTGAATCTGACGCCCGAACAGATCAAGGGCGATCTCACCGGCGAGCAATACCGCCTCTACCGCCTGATCTGGAGCCGATTTTTGGCCTGCCAGATGGCGAACGCCGTGTACGACAGCGTCAGCGTGGAGATCGAGGCGAACGGCCATGACTTCCACACCAGTGCCAGCAGTCTGAAATTCTCCGGCTACACGGCGGTGTATGAGGAAGCGCACGACGAGGAGAAAGAGGAAAAGAGCCTCCGCCTGCCGGAGCTGCACGAGGGCGAAACCCTGCGTCTGCAGGGCTTTGCGCAGGAGCAGCATTTCACCCAGCCGCCGCTGCGCTATACCGACGCGACGCTGATCCGTGCGATGGAGCAAAACGGCATCGGCCGCCCGTCTACCTACGCCCCAACGGTTTCCACGATCCTTGAGCGCGAGTATGCGCTCAAGGAGGGCAAGTATCTGCGCCCCACGCCGCTGGGCGAGGTCGTTACCGGGCTGATGGAGGACAAATTCTCTGATATCGTGGATACCCGATTCACCGCGCGTATGGAAAAGATGCTCGACACCGTGGAGGAGGGAAAGACCCCCTGGAAGAACGTGCTGCGAGAATTCTACGGCGGCTTTTCGGAAACGCTCCGGCGCGCGGAGCAGGAGCTGGAAGGCGTGCATCTCAAGGTGCCGGACGAGGTAACGGAGGAAAAATGCGACGTGTGCGGACGCAATATGGTCATCAAGAGCGGACGCTTCGGCCGTTTCCTGGCCTGTCCGGGCTATCCGGAGTGCACGTTTACCAAGCCGCTGGTCATTGAGATGCCGGGCCGCTGCCCCAAGTGCGGCGGACGGTTGCTCAAGCGCACCGGACTGAGTAAAAAAACCGGCAAGCAGTTCACCTACTATGCCTGCGACCACGTCAATTCCCCGGAGGGAGCGGGCAAGTGCGACTTTATGAGTTGGGACGTGCCGGTCAAGGACGACTGCCAGAGCTGCGGACAGACCATGTTCAAAAAGCCGGGCAAGGGCTTCAAGCGGCCGTACTGCATCAATCCGGCGTGCGAGCGTTTCGTGCCGGAGGAAAAGCGCGGCTACGTGCGCAAGAAAACGGCAGAGACGGCGGACGCAGACAGCGCGGCAGAGGAGAAAAAGCCCGCCGCGAAAAAGCGCGGCGCCCAAAAGACGGCGAGTGCCAAAAAGACTGCGGCAAAAAAGGAAACGAAAGCCTCCGCCGGGCGCGGTGCCGCGCGTAAAAGCGCGACTGCCGGGACGGCTGCGCTCGCGCGGGCAAAAGACGATAGAGACGAGGATTAACCGTGAAGCATCAGGTATCTGTGATCGGAGCGGGGCTGGCCGGCTGCGAAGCTGCCTGGCAGCTCGCGCAGCGCGGCGTGGAGGTTACGCTCTATGAGATGAAGCCGTACAAGAAGACCCCTGCGCACCATACGGATGACTTTGCGGAGCTGTGCTGCTCCAATTCCCTGCGTTCGGACCAACTGGAGAACGCGGTGGGCCTTTTGAAGCAGGAACTGCGCAGCATGGGCTCGCTGATTCTCTCCTGCGCGGACGCGACGCGCGTGGAGGCCGGCGGCGCGCTGGCGGTGGACCGCTGCGGCTTTGCCGCGCTGGCGACGCAGCGCGTGCGCACGCATCCGAATATCACCGTGGTGGAGGGCGAGGTAACACGCCTTCCCGCAGGCGAGGTCGTCGTGGCGTCCGGCCCGCTGACCTCCGAGGCGCTGGCCGACGAGATCGCCCGTATCACCGGGGGAGCGCAGACACTGCACTTTTTCGACGCCGCCGCGCCGCTGGTGAGTTTTGACAGCGTGGATATGACCAGCGCGTGGTTTGCCTCGCGCTATGACAAGGGGACAGCGGATTATGTAAACTGCCCGATGACGGAAGAGGAGTATACGGCCTTCTGGCAGGCGTTGACTGCCGCACAGGAGGCGCAGGTCCACGGCTTTGAGGACAAGCAGGTTTTTGAGGGATGTATGCCGGTGGAGGTCATGGCGCGCCGCGGGCGCGACACGCTGCGCTACGGGCCGCTCAAGCCCCGTGGGCTGAAGGATCCGAAAACGGGGCGCGAGCCGTTTGCCGTGGTGCAGCTGCGGCGGGACAACAGCGAGGGCAGCATTTACAATCTCGTGGGCTTTCAGACGCATCTGCGCTTTGGCGAGCAAAAACGCGTCTTTTCCATGATCCCCGCGCTGCATGACGCTGAATTCGTGCGCTACGGCGTGATGCACCGCAATACCTATCTGGATTCCCCGCGCCTGTTGGACCGCTACTATCGCCTAAAAAGCGAGCCGCGGATCGTCTTCGCCGGGCAGATGACCGGGGTAGAGGGCTACGTGGAGTCCGCGGCCTCCGGCTTTCTGGCGGGGGTAGAGCTGGCGCGGCGGTTGGCGGGGAAGACGCCGATCGACTTTCCGCAGGAGACCGCCGTCGGCGCGCTGGGACTGTACGTGAGCAACGGCAGCGTGGCAGATTTCCAGCCGATGAATATCAATTTCGGCATCATCCCGCCCCTGAGCTATCGCGTCAAGGGCAAGCGGAACAAAAACGCCGAGCTATCCAAACGCTCGCTGACAATTATCGACGCGCTGCGCGATGAGGTGCTGAGCGACTGTAAGGAGTAATGGAATGAGAATCATTGTAGATGCGATGGGTGGCGACTTCGCGCCGCTCGCCCCGGTGAAGGGCGCGCTGGCTGCACGGGAGAAATACGGTGTGGAGATCGTGCTCGTTGGGCGCGAGGACACCGTGCGGGATGCGATGGCCGCGTGCGGGAGAAGCGCGCTGCCAGCGGGCGTAACGCTCCTGCCCGCCAGCGAGGTCGTGGAGATCTGCGACGACCCGGCGACGGCGTTTAAGACCAAGAAGGACTCCTCGCTCACGGTGGGACTGAAGGCGCTGAAGGCCGGCGAGGCAGACGGTTTTGTCAGCGCGGGCAGCACCGGCGCACTGCTATCCGGAGCGACGCTGCTGGTCAAGCGCATCCGCGGCCTGCGCCGCGCGGCGCTCGCACCGGTGCTTCCGACGGCGCTTGGCCGCGCCGTGCTGATCGACTGCGGCGCGAACGCCGAATGCACGGTGGAGTATCTGCTGCAGTTCGCCTATCTTGGCAGCTACTATGCCGGCAAGGTGCTGCATATGGACTCGCCGCGCGTGGGGCTTTTGAACATCGGCGCGGAGGAGAGCAAGGGCGACACGCTGCGCCGTGAGACTTATCAGAAGCTGCGTGAGGCCGGTGAACGGGGATACTTGAACTTCGTCGGCAACGTGGAGGCGAAGGAGGCAATGCTCGGCGGCTGCGACGTGATCGTTGCGGACGGTTACTCCGGCAACATCATGCTCAAGTCGCTGGAGGGCACGGGCCTGTTCCTCAGCAAACGGCTCAAGGATATTTTGACGAAAAACGCCGGGACGAAGCTTGCGGCACTGCTGCTCAAGGGCGGCCTTGCGGACTTTAAAAGGACGCTGGACCCCAGCGAGGTCGGCGGAACGGTGCTGCTGGGTATTTCAAAGCCGGTGATCAAGGCACACGGGTCGAGCGACGAGACTGCGTTTTGCAACGCGATCCGCCAGGCGGTTGCGGTGGCCGAGAGCGGCATTATTGCCGATATCGAGCGGGATATCGACCGGATGCGTCTGCCGCGGGGCGACGGGGCGCCGGAATGATTTTCCCAAAAGGGTATTGACACTTGGCGTGCTTTGCCGTATCATTTTGGCAAACATTGCGCAAGGAGGCAACGAAAATGACGGAAGAAGCAATTTTTGAAAAGCTCCGCGGCATGATCGCCGAGCAGTTTGACCTGGATTTAAAGAATATTACAATGGAAAGCAGCTTTGCGGACGATTTCGGCGCGGATTCGATCGACCTGGTGGAGCTGATGATGAACGTCGAGGACGAGTTTGAAATCGAGTCGATCACCGAAGAGGACGTCGGCGAGTTCACCACCGTCGGCAAGTGCGTGCGCTATCTGGCTGCGCGGCTGAATGGATAAAAAACTGCCCCGCCACGTGCGGGGCGTCCTTTGTTTGAGGGGAGGGATGACTATGCAGGCATTGGAAGAAAAGCTGGGCTATCATTTTCACAACGTCGCACTGCTGGAGGAGGCCCTGCGGCACAGCTCCTATGCCAACGAGCACCGCGGCGCCAACAGGCCGAGCAACGAACGGCTTGAATTTCTGGGCGACAGCGTGCTGGGCTTTGTAACGGCGGACTATTTGTTTGCCAAGCATCCCACCGCTCCGGAGGGAGAGCTGACGCGCATCCGCGCGCTGCTCGTGTGTGAGGACAGCCTGCACGAGGTGGCGCAGCGGTTGGAGCTGGGGCGGCATCTTTTGCTGGGCAACGGAGAGGAGAGCGGCGGCGGGCGCACCCGTGCGTCCATCCTGGCCGACGCGGTGGAGGCAGTCTTTGCCGCGGTATATCTGGACGGCGGGATCGAGGAGGCGCGCAAGCTGATTCACCGCGTCCTGCTCGACACGGAACGCGAGGATATCGCGGAGGAAAAACGCCGCGACTATAAAACGCTGCTGCAGGAGTATGTGCAGCGCTCGCCCAATCAGACCCTTACTTATGCCATGGTGGGCGAGAGCGGCCCCGATCATGCCAAAACCTTCCTGGCAGAGGTGCAGCTCAACGGTACGCGCATCGGCAGCGGCAGCGGACACAGCAAAAAAGAAGCGGAGCAGATGGCGGCGCGCGACGCCATGGAAAAGCTGGCCTGAACGGGGTGGGAAACGCATCGCGAAAAGCGGGCCCGGCAGGCACCGCCTTTCCGCCGTTTGCCCCACCGGTGCAAAAGTGCGCGCCGGCGAGAGGCGAATACCGTTGGAAGCGCGGCGCGCAGGAGGTCTTGAAAATGTCTGACCGACTCGTTAAGATCATTCCGGCGAACCCTTATATGGCAATATCAGATTCGATTCTTCGGGAGGCAAAGGATGATCTGCAAAACGCGATCCAATGTGATTCAATAGCCATTCAAACGAGCGACCATCCGGCGTTTGTGGACTGCGGCGGCAGCCTCGAACGAATTTTCTGCCCGGTCTGCCATTCGGAAATCGATTTTGAATGGTGGGGGACGGCGATGGATCGCGCGTATGAAGAAGCGTTCCGGAAGCTGGACGTTGTCTTGCCGTGCTGCGGCGAGACGGTGTCGCTGAATGATTTGCAGTATGACTTCCCGTGCGGCTTTTCAACCTGTGCCATTGAAATACTCAATCCCATCGCTCAAATTGACGCTGCGACGCTGGATGCCGTAAAAGAAATTTTCAGGACGGGCGTAAGGGTGATCTGCGCACGCCTGTAAAGGGTGGGCTTACAGCAACAAAACAGGCGCATAGTTCAGAGAGAAGATTCAAGCAATCTTCTCTTTTTTTGCTGGAAAGGGGATGCCGTGGGGATGAAAAGCACCGCGCAGGGGCGTTTGGGCCGCCGCGCGGTTGACTTTTTGATGGGAAAAAGCCAAATAAATTTACATAATTCGTGGTGGTATTTTGAGATTTTGTGTGATATAATTATTCTGGTTTTGTATGAGATAAGAAAGGACCGATTAAACCATGTCTCTGTTGACTTCGATTCTCTTGGGAATCATTCAGGGGATTGCTGAATTTTTGCCGATTTCCAGCTCGGGGCACCTCGCCATTGCCGAGCATCTGCTGGGGATGGAGGGGGCGTCGGATATCCCGGAATTTTTTGACGTGCTGCTGCATCTGGGTACGCTGGGCGCCGTGTTCGCGGCCTACTGGCAGGAGATTCGGGATATGATCGCGGAGCTTTTCCGCGGTGTGGACGATCTGGTGCATCACACCACGCCCGCGCATATTCCGTCGGCGCGGCGGCTGATTTTGCTGATCGTCGTCGGTACGCTGCCGCTTTTCCTGGTCCTGCCCATCAAAGACAAGATCGAGGGGCTGGCAGACAATATGTATTTCATCGGCTTTGCGCTGATGGTTACAGGCGTGCTGCTCTATCTCTGCGACCGGGTGCGCAAGGGACGCAAGAGCGAGAAAAACGCCCGGCTGTCCGACGTGCTGGTGGTGGGCTTGGGGCAGGCGCTGGCTACCTGCCCGGGCATTTCCCGTTCCGGTATGACGATTACGGCGGGCTGCTTGCGCGGCTTTGAGCGTAAGTTCGCGGTGCGGTATTCCTTCCTGCTGTCGATCCCGGCGATTCTGGGCGCAAATATTTTGTCGCTCAAGGACGCCCTGGAGGCGGGCGTGGATTGGCAGGCCGTGCCGGTTTATCTGGTGGGTGTGGCGGTTGCCGGACTGGTGGGCTACGCCTGCATCCGTCTGCTGCGTTACATTGCCGATCACGGACGATTCGGCGCTTTTGCCTACTATTGCTGGGCCGTCGGCGCACTGGTGCTGATTTTGACGATCGCCCGGTAATTTCAGCGGTTTCCGTCGGAAAGGATAAGATTTTATGGCAACACAGAAGAAAACGACTCAAAAGCGAACGACCGGCAAGCGCAAGACGCAGCCGAAAAAGCGCCCGATCCGCCGTGAGATCGGCGGCTGGGTATGCTTGCTGCTGGCGCTGTGCGTGGGGGTGAGCTATTTCCAGCGGGGGGCGATTTTGATTGATCAGCTCTCCACGCTGCTGCGCGGACTGCTTGGCTACGGCTACTACGCCGCGCTGGCGGCGCTGTTGCTGGCGGCGTATATCCTGCTGTTTCACCATGGCCGCGCCGTGGCCGCACCGTTGGCCGGCACGCTGCTTTTGCCGCTGCTGATCGGGGCAATAACGCATCTGATCGGGGGACAGACCCAGATCACCTCAAGCAGCGGCAGCGTCAAGCTGCTGTGGGAGTCGGGATTGGCGCTGAGCTCCGGCGGCGCAGCCGCAGGAGGGGCGGCGACGCTTCTGACGGCTGTGCTGGGGAAGGTCGCTTCACTGGTCGTGCTTTTCGTGCTGCTGGCTGCGTGTCTGCTGCTGGCGCTTCGCCTCACGCCCGCCGGGATCGTCGAAACGCTGCGCAGCCGGGAGCGTATACCCTACGAGCCGGAGGAACTGCCGGTGCGCCAGCGTCCCGCGCCGCGCAGTGCGCGCGACGTGCGGCGTGTGGAGTATCAGCCCATCCGCGGCGGCCGCGCTTCGATTGATATCCCGCTGGACGGGGAGGAGCGCCCCCGGAAGACGAATGAGAAGAAAACCGGCTTTTTCACACATAAATCGGATGGGATGAAAACGCCGGACGAGGTGCTTGCCTCGCGCGGCGCTGCCGCGGCTGAGACGGCGCAGACCTTGCCCGCCGCAGCCAAGGCGGAGAAGGCCGCCATTGAGGAGCCGCACCGGATTATGCCGGAGCCGATCGTTCCCGCCGCCTCCCGACCGGAGGCGCCCGTGCAGACAAGTCGGCCGCCCGTCGTGTCGGCGGACGATGCCGGACAGAAGGAAACTGCGGATAAGCTCGCCAAGGCGGAGGTGGCCGCCGCCGCGCAGGATGTTGCGCGCGAAATCGCCGCCGGCGAAGCCGCGGCGCCGGAGTATCGCTATCCGCCTATTACGCTGCTTGACCAGGGCAGCGGAACCAACGCGGAGGCAGCGGGCGCGGAGCTGCGCAACAACTCCCGCCGCCTTGCTGAAACGCTCAAGAGCTTTGGCGTGGAAGCGACCGCGGGCGACGTGGTGCGCGGTCCGTCCGTTACGCGCTACGAGTTTATGCTGGACCAGGGCGTCAAGCTCTCCAAAATCACCAATCTGCAGGACGATATTGCCCTGGCGCTCGGTGCGAGCGGCGTGCGTATTGCGCCGATCCCCGATAAGATCTCCGTGGTCGGCGTCGAGGTGCCGAATAAGCTGGTATCCCCGGTTTATATCCGCAGTGTGCTGGAGTCACGGGAGTTTACCACCCACAAGTCGAACGTCGCCTTTGCCGTGGGCAAGGATATCAGCGGCAAGAATATCATCGGCAATATCAGCAAGCTGCCGCACGTGCTCATCGCCGGCACCACCGGTTCGGGTAAGTCGGTTTGCACCAATTCGCTGATTATCTCCATGCTCTACAAGTCCACGCCGGAGGAAGTGCGCTTTATCATGGTCGACCCCAAGATGGTCGAGCTTGCGCCCTACAACGGCATTCCCCATTTGCTCATTCCCGTGGTAACCGATCCGAAGAAGGCGGCCGGTGCGCTGCAGTGGGCGGTATACGAGATGATGAAGCGCTATAAGCTGTTCTCCGAGCATAACGTCAAGGAGCTGGCGGCTTTCAACGCGCTGGCCAAAACCGATCCGACCCTGAAAAAGCTGCCTACCGTGGTCGTCGTGATCGACGAGCTGGCCGATCTGATGCTGGTGGCGGCGAAGGAAGTGGAAGAGTCCATCTGCCGCGTGGCGCAGATGGGGCGCGCCGCGGGGATGCACCTGGTCATCGCCACGCAGCGTCCCAGCGCGGACGTGATCACGGGACTGATGAAGGCCAATATCCCCAGCCGGATCGCCTTCGCAGTGGCGTCGTCGCTGGAATCGCGCATTATTCTGGACAGCGCCGGCGCCGAGAAGCTGGTCGGCCGTGGCGATATGCTCTACGCCCCTCTGGGCGAAGGCAAGCCCCGCCGCGTACAGGGCTGCCTGATTACCGCCGAGGAGATCGAGCGCGTGGTCGATTTTGTCAAGGAAAATGGAGAGACGAGCTACGACAAGGACGTGATCGAAAAGATCGAGCAAAACGTCGCGGAAAAGGAGAAGGGCGGAAAGAGCGCGCCCGTGCAGGCCGAGCCTGCCGAGGACGACGGCGACGAGATGCTGCCTGCCGCGATCGAGGTCGTGCTGGAAACGGGGCAGGCGTCCGTCTACATGCTGCAGCGGCGGCTCAAGCTGGGCTATTCCCGCGCGGCGCGTCTGGTCGACCAGATGGAGGAGCGGGGCATCGTCGGCCCGTTCGAGGGTTCCAAGCCGCGCCAGCTGCTCGTTACGCGCGAGCAGTGGCAGGAGATACAGATGAAGGGCGAGCAGACCGCTGCGGCGGAGAATGCGGAAACCGAAGAATAAACACAGAAAAAGCAGCAGGCGCGCCGACGGCGCGCCTGCTGCTTTTTCAAAAATGGGACGGTTAGAATAAGCTAAAAAGATTACATCTCAAGAGAGGCCCAGTCGCGCGGCTGCTCAAGTGCAGTCCACTTCTCCGACGCTTTTGTCGTGCGCTCGTACTCGTGGCTGTTGGTGGCTTCCTGCACATCCAGATAATACCAATTCCGGGTATCCATATTGTCCGGCCATTTGATCATGCTTTCGAGGAGATCAGAAGGATCCTTCGGATCGCGGTTGAGGACACGGTTAACCAGTGCCATGGCCTCTGCGCGGGTAATATCCTGATCCGGTTTGAATGTGCCATCGGGATATCCGTTGATCCAACCGTTTGCAGCGGCCTTTGCGATTTCTGCCGACGCCCAGTGACCAGATACGTCGCTGAAATCAGCCGCCGGTGCGCCGGCCTTGCTGTCAAATCGGGCGGCAATCGCCGCAAACTCCGCTCTCGTAATATTTTCGTTCGGACGGAACGTTCCGTCCGGATAGCCTCTGACGATATCCATCTTCGCCATGGTAGAGACGGCGTTATTTAACCACTGGCGCGCGCTTACATCGCTGAAACCGTTGCTTCGGGTGAAGTTGGCCTCTCTTACGTCATCCTGAAGGAGGCGGAAAAAGATCGTCGCCACCTCGGCTCTGGTAATATTAGCTTCCGGATGAACATTGCCGTCGGGATAGCCGATAATATAGGCGAAATGATCCTTCCCGTTCAAATCAGCCGGAACAGGTGTGGGATCGTACGGCACCGGCGTGGGGACGGGATCATCCGTATGAATGCGTACCCAGGATACTGCTATCTCGCGATCTGCCATATCAACGTCAATGGTATAGGTATAATATATTGAGCCGTCCGCTGCGATCACGGTGTCGGGTTTTACAACGACACCGTCTACGACGACTTTCTTCAGATCATAGTTGGGCTTGGGCGTCATTTTATACGTAATTGCCTTGCCGCTTGGCGCTACGACGGTGCCGGGTCCCAAGATTTCGCTTCCATCGCTGAGGTTGCCGTTGGGATTACCTGCCGCCGTGGTATGGATGCTGCCGCCCTTTTTCGTGGATGACGTGACCCTGTAATGGATTGGCTTACCGGCCGGATTGGTACCCGACAAAAGGAACGTCTTTGCACCCATATTTTGTCCGCCGGAGCACCATACGGTCAAATTTAATCCTTCAGCATTGTTCACGGGGGTGAAAAGACCGGAATAAAACGAGCCGTGATCGTAATTGGACTTATCCGGTGCGGTCGGATTAAAATGCATCCAACCGTTCGCATCCGAGATCCAGTCGCATTTATACCCCTTGGTGTCGTTTGCCTCAATGTCGTCTACTCCATGCGCATCCGGCAGATACACATTGCCAAAGCCGCTATTCAAACGGAGTTGTTCGGAGTAATTGTCGTTGTCTGCGGCGTCGAAAAGACGGCGTCCGAAGCTTCCGGTCGGACGTCTGACAACGTCAATATCCGCAGCGGTGAAATAGAACGTACCGTCTACGGGCTGGCCATCCTGCAGCACCTGGATATTGACGTCGATATGGAATCCGTAAAGACAATTGAACGGCTCATAGCCGCTTAAAATTACGTCGCCAGACGCCAAGGACAGCAATTTATCTGAGACGTTAGCCGATACGACGAGATGCAGATTGGAATAGGTAAAGACCACATCCGCAGAGCGGCCGTTGGCATAAGCGGCGTCTGCAAAGGTAAACCGGAACAAGTCTCCGTTAAAATCGTAGGCCTCGCCCTTCTTCAGGGGATACTTGGCGGTGTCGAAGGCGACGATGTTTTCGCACTTGAGAAGCGTGACGCCAAGAGGGATGTTGGAGACTCCCGTTGCCAATGCGGCAATTAAATCTTCGCTTTCTGCCAGAATCTCGCAGCTTGCTTGATTCCTGGCTTCGTCCGTGCTGACTTTATCTGAATCTATATAGATCGTAGAGAGCTCTGCTTCCTTGGCAAAATACGTGCAGTCATCGCCATAGGATACTATATAGCCGTTCACCTCGGCTATATCTCCGGCCAAGGCAGTGCCGGCAAGCCCGCTGAACATACAAAGAAGCAACGCGAGCGATAAAAAATAGTGCGGTAAAGTATTTCTCTTCATAAATATCCCTTTCATAAAATGCTGCTGGGTTACTTGGCTGACCCGGTCTGCTGACACAACTGACCTTCTTTTCGGCAACAATCCCATAATGATAGCTGACAGCAAGCTTGTCATCTTCACTTTTCTTTTCGAGCGTTTTCACCCCCTCTCCTTTGCTTAGCTTGTATCTGACGCTCTTGAATAAAAATGTTTTTGTTCAAGAGTGAAATTATGCTATAAATATGACTATAATTTAATCAAAAGTCAATAATATTTTTAAACTGGCTTTAAAAAATAGCGAATTGCACAAAAATGGGGGGGGGGGGGGGGGGTGAGCGTTTTTGACAAGCGATTGCTCCAAAGCTCCCAAACGGCGGTTTTTTTGAGCGTGCCGATGATAGGGGAAACAAAGGGCCACCCTTCCGCGCGCGGGGGAGAGCCGCTGCGCACCTTCGGGCGGGCGGCGCCATAGACTGAAAGGGAAGCAGAGCGAAGGAGGGAGCAGTGCAATGGCTTTTTCCGACAGAGAGCTGCTTGCGCGGCTGATCGAGTGCGAGGCGGGCGGCGAGGGCGAGAACGGGATGAAGGCGGTGGCGGGCGTGGTGATGAACCGCGTCAACGCGCCGGGCGGGGAGTACGCCCGCGTTGGGCAGGGCAGCATCCGCAGGATCATCTTCCAGCCGGGACAGTTCGTCTGCGCCAGCGAAACGGAGGGCGGCGCCTACAATCCGCAGAATATCTATAATATGCGCCCCACGGAGGAGCATTATCAGATCGCTGATTGGGCGATTGCGGGGAATCGGCTGGCGGAGGTGGGCGAGGCGCTGTGGTTTTTCAACCCATTTTCGCCGGATTGCCGCCCCTATTTCCCCTCGCAGGTGGGGCAATTCCGCGCGCGCATCGGCAAGCATTGCTTTTATATACCGACCGAGGCTTATTATGAGACATGAAAGGACGGCTGTGATATGATCGAGCTGCAAGGCGGCGCATCGCGCTGCATCGGCCCGTACTGCGCGCAGGCACCGGCGCAGGCAGTGAACTGGAACGGGAGCAATGGGAAAAACTGGCAGGGGAACGGCAACGGTACGGCATATGGTCGTTCCGCGGCGAGCGGGAACGGCGGCTACGGCGGCGTCAGCGCCCCGATGCCGGGCATCAGCATGGAGCACGATCACGATATGGATATCTCACCGGGGGACAGCATGACCAACCTGCCGCAGGAGGATTTTGACATGCCGCTTACCGCCGGTGAGGCGGCGCGCAGCTCGTGGCGGGCGCTGCTCGCGCGCAACATCGGGCGCAGCGTGATCGTTACGTTCCTCATGGGCACGCAGAACACCGTCGTCGTCGAGGGCACGCTCTACGAGGTTGGCAGCGACTATCTGGTGATCTACCAAAGCGCCTGGGAGAGCAACATCACGGCGGACCTCTACTCGGTCAAATTCGTAGAGTTCCGCGAACCGCCAAGCGCGCAGGGCTGAACAGGCGCATTGGCGCATTTTGCGGGCAGCGGCGACGCGGCGGACGATCCGGGCAGGGCGCAAGCCCTGCCCTTTGTCGGGGGTAGGAGCGGATACTATTGACAAATTAAACGATTTTATATTATAATTACAAAATATTAAGGTCAATAAAGCGATTCTCTCTGACAGAATAGAAACGGTGAGGTAGCGACATGATAATACGAAACGGAATCCGGTCCAATCTGCGGGCGCGGCGGCGGACGGTGCTGTTCGCCGGTATGATTCTGGTGCTGACGCTGGTGATGATTCTGGCGCTCGGCGTGCGCCTGTACAGCGCCTCGGCGCTTGCCCAATGCGAGGAATCCTATCGCTCGATTGCGCTGGTGGAATACATGGGGACGGAGTATCCCTCCACCGATGAGCCGGATACTGCGGCGCGGGAGGCCGCCGCGGCCATCGACGGCGAGGCGCTGCGCGCCCTGCCGGGGGTCAACGCCTGGTATCGGGACTGCCATACACTCAGCCGGATAGAGGGCTATAAACGGAAGGGAAACGACATGCCGTATAAGGACTACGGCGTCATCGTCGTGTCGCGGCTCCAGCCGCAAACCCTACGGTACTGGACCAGCAGCGGTCGGTATAAAGAGGAGAGATACTATACGGGCCTCATTACGCAAAGCCTCTATTCCTATGATGGAAAAGAAAACGTTTTTGTCAGTGTTCTGTCGGATAATATGCCGGAGGACGTGCAGCGTGAGGACACCTACGTGTTCCACGGAAAATTCGTGGACGGGGATGAGTATGACATTTCAAACGGCATACCGACGTTTCTGGTTATGCCGTTTCTGGAGACGGATGACAGTCCGATGGAGAAGCTGGGGGAGGAGAAAAAGCCCGGCGAGGTATTCCAGCGCGCGGCGGAGCAGTATGAGATATTGAACAACACGGTTCATACGATAACCTGCGAGGATCTCAACGACCTGTGGGAGTTTCAGCAGGGCATCCTGTATCTGCGGGAAGGCAGTATGCCGAGCGGCGAGAAAGAATGTGTCGTCAGCCCATACATAGCGGATGAGATGGGGCTTTCGCCGGGCGATTCGTTGGAATTGACGGCGTTTTCCTCGGCGGAGGACAACTTCTATTACGGAACGCTGAGCGACCAGCGCGAGACCTGGACCATAACGGGCGTAACCAACGATTCCGGGGATTACCGTGGGTATGTCTGGTGCCAGGCGAAGCCGCCGGAGACGACCCTGTACGGATATCGCCTCGGTATCGCGTCGCTGAAAAACAGCACCGGAATAGAAACCGTTGAGCAGATGAAGCCTCTCATGCCGGCGAACGTGCGCGTAACGCTGCTGGATCAGGGCTATGCCGAGACGGTGGAGCCGTTTTTGTCGCTTCAGACCACGGCGACCAACGTGCTGCTGATGTGCGTCATCGGCACGGCCGCGGTGCTGGTGCTCTTTGCCCTGCTGTTCGTGGGACGCCAGAACGAGACGGTGCGCATCCTCGTCTCCCTGGGTACGTCGCGCGGCAAGATCGCGCTGTGGCTGCTCTCCGGCGCGCTGGTGATCGCCGGCGGCGCGGCGCTGCTTGGCGGCGCGCTGGGATTCTGGGGCCTGCCGTTTGCGTTCCAGTGGATTCAGGACAGAGCGGCGCAGGAGGGCGAGCTGCTGCGCTTCAGTGAAACGCTGGTCAACATTGCCAAAAAAGTGAATATTTCCGTTACCATGCCGATCCTGCCGATCGTGCTGACCGTCGCGGCCATCATTCTCCTGGCGCTGCTTCTGTGTCTGCTGTTCCTGCGGACGGCCTATCGCGGCGGCACGCTGCGCCGCGGCAAGAGCCGCGTGCACGTTCCGAGCGGGAGAACCAGCACGTTTGGCAGGGGCAGCCTGCGCTATGCGCTGCTGTCGATCCGACGGGGCGGGCGGCGCGCACTGCTGGTCGTGGCGGTATCCGCCGTGCTGACCGTGCTGATCATCGTGCTGGGCGGCATCTATCGCGGCTGGGAGAACGATCTGGACGCTGCCCTGCATGAGACGAAGCTGGAAGGACAGGTTACCAGCAGCGACGGACGGACCTTCTCCGGCTTGATGCTCAAGATTTCCTCCGTGCGGGAGCTTTATCAGCTGCCCGACGTGGGGGAAATGTACCTATCCAAACCGTTTTCCACTTATTGGCTGAAAGAAGAGATCCCTACCTATGGTGAACAGGGGTTGGAGCGAAGAGAGTCGTGGATCGCGTCGCAGCCGAATATTGTGGCGGTGAACAATCTCAAGGCCGCGAAGGAGTTTTACTTTACCGATCCCGAAATCGAGTGGGCGGACGGATGGGACGAATCCTGCCTGGCGCTCGATACCTATCATCCGATCGCTTACTGGATCGATACGGGACATAAGACGTTTGAAACCTATCCGGCCGTGGTGGGCAGGCAATTCATGGAGAGCCACGGCCTGCAGCTGGGGGAGGAATTCCAGTGCATGACCAGAATTGGCGATTGGGAAATTTCTCTGCCGCTGTGCATCGTCGGCGCTTACAGCCAGGCCGGCTCGCGCGCGCAGATTTATCTGCCGCTGGCTGCGTTCTGCCCGCCGGATGTTGTGTTTGGGGAGGAGCTGCAGGGCAGCGCCTGGAGTTACCGGGTAGGAGCGCACACGTTGGACAACTATAAGGCGCTTTTGCTGGAAAGCCAGACGATGGAAACCTGCCGCTTCACCCTGACCTCTGCGGATCACCTGGATGAGACCCGCGCGCACCTCGCTGCGGAAGGCTTTGGCTGGCCGGGGCATTTGGGAGCGCGGCGCACGGCGCTGATTCTGCGGGATGCCTCCTTCGTCAAGTTGACGGAGAATCTGGGCAGGTATCTGTCCATGGGCCGGGTGATGCTGGGGGTGATCCTCGGCGTGGTCGCGCTGCTGGGCTTTATCATCTCGTGGCTGCTCATCAGCGGGCGGAAGAAGGAATTCGTCGTGATGCGCGGCTTCGGCGCCAAACGCAGACGGCTGTTTTTCTCGTTCTTCTGGGAGCAAGCGCTGCTGTGCCTGCTGGGCTGCGCAATCGGCTGCGCCGCGCTGCTGCGCTTCTATGCCGGCGGGATACTGCAATGGCTGACGCTGGGCGCTTACGTGCTGTGCTATCTGGCGGGCTGCGCGATTTCCATAATTCTGATCAGCAAGATGAACCTGATGGACCTTTTGGTTACAGAGGAGTAAGGAGAGGTTATGAGTGTTTTTGAACTGCGTAACGTGAAATACGTTTATCAGACCCAGTACCAGCGCGTGGAGGCGATCCGCGGCATTTCCTGCTCTTTTGACGCGGGTATGCTGTATGCGATCATGGGCACCTCCGGCAGCGGAAAGACCACGCTGCTGTCCCTGATGGCAGGGATGGACGTTCCCACGGAGGGCCAGGTGCTGTGCGATGAGGTTGCGACCTCGGATATGAAGCTGGATCGCTACCGGCGGGAAAAGGTGGCGGTGATCTATCAGGATTTCCGGCTGCTGCCGATGCTGACGGTGGCGGAGAATGTCATGTATCCCATGGAGCTGCGCGGAAAACGCCCGGCTGAGGCGCGTGCGCGCGCGGCGGAGCTGCTGGAGAAGGTCGGTCTGTCGGAGATGGCGGATCGCTTCCCGGCGATGCTCTCCGGCGGCGAGCGGCAGCGCGTGGCGATCGCCCGCGCGCTGGGGATGGAGACGCATGTCCTGCTGGCGGACGAGCCGACGGGCAACCTGGACACGGAGAATACCGAGAAGGTTTTTGAAATCCTCTCACGGCTTGCCCACGAAGACGGCTACTGCGTGGTGATCGTAACGCACGACAGTTCGCTGGGAAAACGCGCCGATCAAACCCTGAACCTGCGGGACGGAGAACTGATTCCGGGCCGGCGCAAAGTGCAACCGAAAAAGGAGGCAGTCTCTTTTACCCGCCTGATCAGGAAGGTAGTCAAAAACTGAACGATTGATATGGCAAAGACAGCCCCGGAGAGGCGACAGGCTCTCCGGGGCTGTTTTCCTTTTTTCTCTTGCGGGCAAGCGTTTGCCGCGCGGCGTTTTACCACCCCGTGCCGACGAGCTCCGTGTGATAGCCGTCCGCCTCTTTCGTTACGTAGCCGACCCGCCAGCAGATGTACGCCCCCTCCGGAATGGACGGGTCGTACGCGCCGTTGTAATCGCGCACGTACTCGTCGTAGGACAGGGTATTGCCGGCCATGCCGTAGCCCATCGCCTGCTCGTTTTCGGGGACGAACCATTCCGTCATCCCGATCGCCCAGGTGTTTTCCGAGATTCTTCCGTTTTCACGGAAGTGCTTCGTCTCATCTTCCGCCGCTTCGACGGTGCACTTGACATAGGTGTAGCAGAATGTGCTGCCGGGGGTAACGTGCGTCTGCACATCATAGAGCCTATCACAGTGTTCCTGCGCGGCGGCCAGATAACCCTGCCCGCGGTCGGGGATCACAATGGCGTCCTGCTGGTCGTACCCGCCGCCGAGGCCGCGCAGCTCCGCCTCGTCGTACCACAGGCGCAGCGCGGATTCTATATGGTCGTAGCTGCCGGAGGCGCAGAAGCCGTGCACAGCGCCGTTCGCGCCGCGGAAGTACACGCCGTTTCCGAAGACGTCCATCGTGCAGCCGAGCGCTTCCAGGCGCACGCAGTTCCCGCCCGTGGGCGGGATGTCGGAATTGGCGCGCGTATAGGAGGCGTGCGACAGCACGTTGCATACATAGCTTGCGTTCGACGTGCCTTTGCCGGGATAGCGTCCCTTTGCGCCGCCGTCGAAGAGGGTGAGCATCACGTCCGGCTGCGTGTCATAGAGCGTTTGCAGGAAGGCGTTCAGCTCCGCGGTGGGATCGCCGCCCTCCGGCGCGTGGATGCGCTTGTTGACCGTGAAGCTTTGCGCCATCTGTGCAAGGATACCGGGCTCCAACCCGGTGTTGTCGGAGTGAAGGGCGAGCATCGGGTCGTATTGCGTCCACACGAGATAGACGCTGCCGTCCGACGCCTCGACAAAGCGTTCCGCCTCTCCCGGCGCAAGCGTCTGCCGTACCGCCTGCATTTCCTCGCGGGACGACTCGCGGACGATGAGCGTCGAGCCGGTGCCGTACGAGGAGAACCAGCGCGCCGTGCTGCCGTCGTCGCTGCGATACCAGCCCTGAATCGGCACGTAGAGATACCAGCCGTCGCCGTCGCGGCGGTGCGCAGGCGCGTTGAGCGCGCCGAGCTGCGTGGTATAAAGCGGCAGATCGAGGCCGTTTTCCTTCACGTAGAAGTCGTAGAGCAGCTCCGCGGCATTTTCTTCGTAGTAGTAGAGCCCGCCGCGGTCGTCGTTGTTGGGACGGTCCGTCAGGGGACGCACGCTTCCGTCCGCATGGCGCAGCAGGATCAGCGTATGCCCGCCCTGCCCCTCCAGGTCGCACCAGCCGTCCTCCGCAGCGTACATACCGCCCACGAAGGCAACGTCGCGCAGCGGTACGTCGAGCTTCGTCTCAATCAGGTAGTTGTAAAGCTCCAGCGTGCCGTCGGGCGAGAGGCCGGCCAGTTCGCCGTCCTTGTCCAAAAAGGCGACGCGCGTGTCCAGCACGGCAGCGGTCTTCTCGCCGCTGCCGTCGGCGGCGTAGTAGGTCGCAGAGGTTATTCTTGCGCGCACGGCGTCGAGATAGGCGTCTGCGCTTGCATAGCGCTCCGCCGGCGCATCGGGCAGCAGAGAGATCGTGCGCTCATACGCCTTGCCGTCCTGTCCGGCCAGCGTTGCCTGCAGGACCAGCTCGGTCAGGTGATTGATTTCAATGGTATAACGGCCGCCCGCTTTCCATTTCTCGTTTTCAAAAAAGTGTTGGCTCATGCTCATGCCGTCGTCATAGACCGCGCGGCCGGAAATGTGGAGAGTCCAGTTCTCCGCTCGTTCATATTGCTTGGGCAGTGTAAAGGAAACGTAGCGGACGCCCTGCGCGTCGTCCCCCCATTCAAGGCTTGCCTCCAGCGCGTCCAGGGCCTGTATCTCGGTCATGGGGGCAGATACCGCCCCCGCAAACGCGCAGCCCGCCGCAGCGGCGGCGAGCAGCGCAACCACGATCACGACCGCGACGGTCGTGTGCGGGCGGCACGCGATCATCGCCACGCGCTCGCGCAGCGATTTCTTTCCGCTGGTCATCGTGGTCGCCGTGCAGAGCAGGGACGCCCGTTTCGCACGGCGCGCCGACAGCTCGATCAGCGTCGCGCCGTAGTTCTCCCGCTCGCCCTCGCCCAGGCGCTGGAGCGCGAGAGCGTCAGCGCACAGCTCGCTGTCCTGCCGCGACAGCGCCGCCGCCCACCATACCAGCGGGTTGTACCAATGGAGTGAGAGCGCGGCGCAGCGCAGCAGCGTCCAGACGTGGTCGCCGTTCCGGTAATGGCTCAACTCATGCTCGAGGACGTGGCGCAGCCGCGTTTCGTCCGCCGCCGTCTCCGCCGCGATGTAGATCGCGTGTCCGAACAGGCAGGAGGACGAGAGGTTTTCGACGGAGTAGACTCGCAGCGGGCAATCCGCATCCAGCGGCTTGCGGCGCCTGCAAAGCCGGATGTAAAAACGAAGATTGGAGACAAGGAACACTGCGGCGGTTACGGCAATACCTGCGTACCAGACGATTCGCAGCAGCTCTGCGGCGCTCCACTTGGCGGCGTAGCGCGTTTGGACAGTCGTATGGTGATCGGTTGCTTCCATTCTCGCGTTCTCGTTGCGCCCGATCGCAAAAAACCGCTGCACCGCATCGCTCTGCAATACTTCGGTGCTGCTGGATAGTATTTGGGAATCCTCCAACTCGATGCGCTCGACCGGCAGTACGTAGATGTCCTGCGTCGCCACGCGCTCCGGAACCTCCGCCGCTATGCCCCACGGTGCGGCAAAAAGCTGCACCGGCACCAGCAGTCGCAGCAGCACCAGCCCCCAGAGCGCGTACCGCAGCCCCGGACGCATCCGCTTGCCGAACGCCGCGCGAATGACGATCACCGCGACGATCAGCACGCAGGAGGACAGCACCCATGTCAGGTCAGTCATGCCCGTGCCTCCCTTCCTTCAGGATGCGGTAGAGCTCGTCGATCTCCGCATCAGAAAGCTCGCTCTCCTGTGCCATCGTGCTGACCAGCAGGCCGAGCCCGCCCGTTTTGATCTTCGTCAGCGTGTTTCGCGCCTCCTGCCGCACGGCGTCGTCGCGCGCGAGCAGGGGATAGAACAGCTTGCGCGGCCCCGTTGCGTCGATGCGCACCGCGCCCTTGTCCGCGAGGCGGTTCAGCATGATGTTGATCGTCGCCTTCGTCCATCCGGTGTCGTCGCGCAGCGCGGAAACCATATCGGCGATCGTCAGCGGGCTTTTGTCCCACAGCAGGTTCATCAGCTTCCATTCGCCGTCCGACAGGGAGAGCTTATACATCGCATATCACCTCGTACAAAGAGTTGGATAACGGCTGTTATCGACATGATAGCAGGTGAGATAACATTTGTCAACCATTTTTTGACGGATGCTTTGCCGCGGGGGCGGGGGACACACTTGCCGGGTCTTGTGCCACAAGCGGCTGGGGGCGGGCTTCGCCGCCGCTCGTGCGGGTGCGATAGATCAGGGGACTGACGCCGACCTTTTCCCGGAAGCGCTTGATAAAGTAGCTGGTGCTGTTGAAGCCGCACAGCTCTGCAATCTGCGATACGGAAAGCGAGCGGTCGGACAAAAGCAGGATACTCTGCTGCAGGCGATAGTCCATCAGATAGGTGATAATCGTGCAGCCGTAGGCGGTCTTGAACAGTCGGCTGCACTCCCCTGCGCTGCGGTGGATGAGCGCGGCGATTTTATCCAGCGTAACGTTTTCGGAATAATGCGCGTTGAGGTAAGCGAGGATCTGATGGGCCTCCAGCCGCTCGACGACTGGCTGGCGCACCGGATCCGTGTCCAGGTGGTCGAGCAGTGTGCGCCAGATGTGCAGCAGATAGCTGTACGCATCCAGCTCATAGCCGAATGGCTGGCGCTGCAAAAGCTCAAACAGGAAGCGCATATTCAGCAGCGTTTTTTCCTGCCACAGCGTATCGGGCGAGAGCTGGATGAACTGGAAGTACGGATGATTGACGTAGGGCAGAAAATACTTCTGCTCAACGACGCTGCCGTGGAACAGGGTCAGCAGCGACGGCTTGACGTTCAGACTGAGGTAGCGCGCAGAGTCGGCGGAGGTCGGGCGCGACATATGGGAAACGTTGGAGTTGATGAAAAAGCCGTCCCCCGGGCGCAGGACGTAGTCCACGCCCTGCGCAGTCGTGATCATACTGCCCTCCAGCACGTAGGTAAACTGCACCTCCTCGTGCCAGTGCCAGTTGTTGAAGCCCATCGGCTTGTCCTGCAGGCAGGTTTCGTGGACGCTCAGCGGGAAAGCGTAGTCCATATCAAAATTTGCCTTTTGGTTACTATCTACAAAAAACATAGAAGAATTTTTCAACCTCACATCAAGATAATTATATTTTTGCGGTGGATTTAGATAGAATTATGCGATAAGATCCTCTAAAATTTATATCAAGGGATCTGAATTGTCAAGCTGGAGGACCGTTCGGCCCGAAAAAACTTGTGAAAGGGGACGAGAGTATGTGTAAAGTTGACCTCAACAGCGACCTTGGCGAGAGCTTTGGCAACTATACCATCGGATTGGATAACGAAGTGATCGCCCATATTTCCTCAGCAAACATAGCCTGCGGCTTCCACGCGGGGGATCCCCTGGTGATGGATCGGACCATCATCGAGGCAAGGAATGCGGGCGTAGCCGTCGGCGCGCATCCGGGATTCCCCGATCTGATGGGGTTTGGACGGCGCAATATGGCCTGTTCTCCGAAGGAGGCGAAGGCGTACGTCAAGTATCAGCTTGGTGCGCTGATGGCCTTTACCAAGGCGAACGGCGTTAAGCTCCAGCACTGTAAGCCGCACGGCGCACTCTACAACATGGCGGCGAAAGACATGGATCTCGCACTGGCGATGGCGGAAGCTGTCGCGGAGGTGGATCCGAGCATCATTTTCCTCGCTCTTGCCAACAGCAAGATGGTCGACGCGGCGAAGCGGGTCGGCCTGCGCGTCGCCAGCGAGGTGTTTGCAGACCGCGCCTATCAGGCGGACGGGACGCTGGCGCCGCGCAAACAGTCCGGCGCGGTGATCCACGATACGGACGTTGCTATCGCGCGGACGATCCGCATGGTCAAGGAGGGCAAGGTTACCGCCATCACCGGAGAAGAGGTAACGCTGCAGGCGGATTCGATCTGCGTTCACGGCGACAATCCCTCGGCGGTGGAGTTCGTCAAGACCATCCGCGCAAAGCTCATGGAGGAGGGCGTAACCATTGCGCCGCTCTCGGAGATCGTATAAAGGAAACGGGAAACCCTGTGTAAGGAGGAACTGAAATGAGCAACCAAAACACCGCGAATAAGCGCAGTCTGTCCGTCCTGCTGGGCGCAGCCTTTCTGATGGCGACCTCTGCCATCGGGCCGGGCTTCCTGACGCAGACGTCGCAGTTTACGGCAAAATATCTTGCATCCTTTGCCTTCGTGATCGTCTGCGTGATTTTGATGGATATGATCGCCCAGACCAACATCTGGTCGATCATCGGCGCATCCGGTCTGCGCGGGCAGGAGATTGCCAATCGGGTGCTGCCCGGTCTGGGCTATGTGCTGATCGTGCTGGTCGTCATCGGCGGCCTTGCGTTCAACATCGGCAACGTCGGCGGCGTGGCGTTGGGCTTTAACGCCATGGTCGGACTGAATGAAAAGCTCGGCGCGGCGCTCGGCGGCGCGTTGGCGATCTGCATTTTTCTCTCCAAGGGCGGTAAATCTATCGTCGACCGCTTCGCGCAGATCATGGGTGGTATCATTATCTGCGTCATGCTCTACGTCTGCTTCGCATCCCGGCCGCCCGTCGGCCAGGCGGTCGTGCATATCTTCACCCCTGAAAATCCCGGCGACCTGTTCGCGCCTATGCTGACCCTGCTGGGCGGCTCCTGCGGCGGTTACATCACCTTCTCCGGCGCGCACCGCCTGCTGGACGCGGGCTACGGCGGCAAGAAGAGCGAGGTCAGCCACTTCCGCAAGTCCGTTCTGACCGGTATCGGCGTGTCCGGCACCGTGCGTATCCTGCTGTTCCTCTGCGTCCTCGGCGTTTGCACGGTCGGAACGGTCGCAAACCAGGCGCATATCACCGCGGTTACGTCCGCGGCCAACCCCGCCGCGGAGGCGTTCCGCCTCGCCGCCGGCACGCTGGGCTACAAGCTATTCGGCCTTGCGCTCTTTGCCGCCGGCGTTACGTCGGTCATCGGCGCGGCGTACACCTCCGTTTCGTTCCTCAAGACGGTGCATCCGTTCATTGCAAAAAACGAAAGATGGTTCATTACGGGCTTTATCGCGTTCTCTACGCTGGTCATGGTTGTGCTCGGCGGCGCGAAGAAGATGGTCATTCTCGCGGGCGCGGTCAACGGTTTGATCCTGCCAATCTCCCTGGGCTGCATATTGCTGGCGTGCCGCAATAAGAAGATCGTGGGCGAGGAATATAAGCATCCCGTCTGGATGCAGGTGCTCGGATGGCTCGTTGCGCTGCTCGCCGCCTGGCTTGCCGTAAAGGCGCTTCCGGGCCTCAAGAACCTGTTCATCTGATACGATGCCCAACAGCGGCTCGTGTAAGCGGGCCGCCGCTGCAAAAGGAGAATAGATGCTATGCCTACTGTAAGATTTCTTTTGACCGGCGATACCTCGCTGAGCGTGGAGTTCGGCAACGAAATCAGCGAGGAGATCAACGCACAGATCCGCGCGTTTGTCATCGCCCTGGAAAAGAGCGATATTCCCGGCCTGATCGAGCTGGTGCCGACTTACCGGGCCTGCATGGTCCATTACGACCCGGGCGTTATCACTTACGCGGCGCTGACGAAGCGGCTGGCGGGCGTACTGGACCGCCTCGATTCCATCGTAATCCCGCCCAGCGACGTGCTGGAAATTCCGGTGCTATACGGCGGAGAGGAGATGGGGCCTGACCTTGCGTTCGTTGCGGCGCACGCGGGGCTCTCTGAGCAGGAGGTCGTGAATATTCACACCGCTACGGAGTATCTCATCTATATGCTTGGTTTTACGCCCGGCTTTACTTACCTCGGCGGAATGAGCGAACGGATCGCCGCACCGCGCCTTCCGCAGCCCCGCGTCAGGATTCCTGCCGGGTCTGTGGGGATTGCCGGTAAGCAGACCGGCGTCTATCCCATCGACTCACCGGGCGGCTGGCAGTTGATCGGGCGCACACCGGTAAAGATGTACGACCCGAACCGCGAAACGCCGATCCTGCCGAAGGCGGGACAGTATATCAGGTTCCGCGCCGTTGATCGCGCGGAATACGACGAGATTGCTGCCGCGGCAGAGAAGGGCGAATACGTTTGCCGGATCTATCCGAGAGACAAGGAGGCAGCAAAATGAGCGTTACCGTACAAAATTCCGGTCTGCTGACCTCGGTGCAGGACGGCGGACGCATCGGATATCAGCAGTTCGGCGTATCGGTTTCCGGCGTGATGGATCCGCGCGCGATGAAAGTCGCCAACATTCTTGTCGGCAACGAGGAAAACGAAGCGGTGCTGGAATGCACGATGCTGGGGCCGCAGCTGCACTTCGACGCGGACAACGTCATCGCCATCACCGGCGGCGATCTCGGGCCGACGCTGGATCATCAGCCGGTGGAGAATTACGCCGCATTCGTCGTGCGTGCGGGGCAGACGCTCCGCTTCACCGCTCTGCGCTCCGGCTGCCGCGCGTATATTGCCTTCGCCGGCGGATTGGACGTTCCGCTGGTGATGGGCAGCCGTTCGACCTACATGAAAGCGGGGATCGGTGGAGTGGAGGGCCGCAAGCTGCAAAAAGACGACGTGATCGGGTTTCGCGCGCCCAATCCCGACGTGTGCAACCTGGCGCAGCGGCGCGTCGCGCCGGAGGTTGTGCCGCAGCGGGAATTCACCGTGCGCGTGCTGCTGGGCCCGCAGGATGATCTGTTTACAGACGGCGGTATCCGGACCTTCCTCAGCGAGACGTATACCGTAACCAACGAGTTCGACCGCATGGGCTGCCGGATGGACGGCCCGGTCATCGAGCATAAGAACGGCGGCGATATTATCTCGGACGGCATTGCCTTCGGCGCGATTCAGGTGCCGGGCGCCGGTAAGCCGATCATCATGCTTGCCGACCGTCAGACCACGGGCGGCTACACGAAGATTGCCAACGTCATTACGGTGGACTATCCCATCATCGGACAGCTCAAGGGCGGCGATAGGGTGCGCTTCGTCGAGACGAGTATTGAAGCGGCACAGGGGGAGCTGCTCGCCGAGCGCGCGGCGCTCCAGAAGCTCAAAACCGCCCTCGGCCCTGCCCGCAAGCGGGAGAAAAAGCTGTTTGGCTTGTTTGGAAGAAAGAAGGAGGCGTAACCCATGGCGTTCGATATCACTCCGTATATCAACCGAAAACCGTCTGAGGTGCGCGCACTGATCCGTGAGGGGAAGATCGACTTTCCGACTGCCGGGATGTGCGCGGGCTATGCACAGGCAAATCTGGTTATTCTTCCGCCGGAGTATGCCGAAGACTTTGCAGAGTATGCCAGGCGCAATCCCTACCCATGCCCGATCCTGGAAATTGTCAGGGGGAAGGAGCCGCTGACACACGCCATGGGCGAGGGCGCCAATATCTGCACCGATATTCCGCGTTACCGCGTCTATGAAAACGGCGTGTTCACCAGGGAGTTGACCGACGCCAGCGAATACTGGCGGGAGGGTTACGTCGGCTTTTTGATTGGCTGTTCGTTCTCTTTTGAGGAAGCACTGCTGCGTGAGGGAATTGAAGTGCGGCACATTACGCAGGGGCGTAACGTGCCGATGTACAAGGTCGAGCTGTTTCAAACCAGACCGGCCGGGCCGTTCCGGGGGCCGATGGTCTGCTCCATGCGGCCGATGACGCCGGCGAGGGCGAAGCGCGCCTATGAGATCACGGCCAAGATGCCGAACGTACACGGTGCGCCCGTCCACATGGGACCTGCGGAAGCCATCGGCATTCGGGACGTGATGAAGCCCGATTACGGCGAGGCGGTGGATATCTATCCCGGAGAGATACCCGTGTTCTGGCCCTGCGGCGTTACGCCGCAGGCGGCGGTGGAGAATGCCAGACCGCCGATCGTCATCACCCATGCGCCGGGGCATATGTTTATCACGGATATCCTCAACGCAGAGTTGAACGACTATCTGGAAGCGCAAAAGAAACCGTGAGGCGAAACCGGATGGAAAAAGGAGACGACAGGCGTCTGCCCGTCGTCTCCTTTTGCACTAGCCGAACGGGGTGTTTTGCATTGCGCCCGGCCGCCGAATCGAATCGAACGCTCTGCACGCGGCAAGAGGCCGTGGGCTCACTCCATTCGGGATAACAAAAAATGCCGATCTCCGTTCGGAAATCGGCATTTTGTACCAACCGAATAAAGCGCCTGTACTTATGCAGCGCACTGCTGCGCGGAAAAGAAGGAAGCTGCCCCGCGACCGAGCGGAGGCGACGGGAGCCGCGCGTCAGCGCGTCTTGGAATCACAGCACGCGAAGCGTGCCGCCAGACAAAAAACGACAGGTCGAAACCTGTCGCTTTTTGTCTGGTCCGAGTGGCGAGACTTGAACTCACGGCCTCTTGACCCCCAGTCAAGCGCGCTACCAACTGCGCCACACCCGGATATGCACTTCGCTGTTTCAGCCTAACTAAAATAACACACTTTTATGGGGAATGCAAGCCCCAAAACGAAAAAAGTATAAAAATTTTCGGGAAAAAATAAAGCTCATGCTTGCAATCACAAAAAACCTGTGGTAATATATAAACCTGTGAGTGTTACGCAAGAAAACTTGCGTGGAAAGAATGAATTGGAGGTATTCCCTGATGCGTCTGTTTTTAATGATCCTGCAGGTCCTGTGCGGCCTTTTCCTGATCGCTGTCGTGCTGATTCAGTCCGGCAAGTCCGCCGGCCTTTCCGGTGCAATCGGCGGCGTTGCGGATTCCTTTATGGCGAAAAACAAGGCGAAGTCTTTTGACGCAAAGCTTGCCCGCGCAACAAAGTGGGTCGGCGCTGCGTTTATTCTGCTGACGCTGCTGTTGAACGTCATAAAGTAAAAAACGAATAAAAAAAGCAGACCCGCGGGCCTGCTTTTTTTGCGCGCAAAGAGCTGACGGATGACTCCGTCAGCTCTTTTCCTGTTTTAACTCAAAGTCGTGCCGAAGACGAGGCTGGCCACGAGAATGACGAAAATGGAGATCGGCGCAAAGAATCTGACCAGGAAGCGGAAGGGCTTGGCAAGGCCGAACTTGATGCCGTTTTGCTCGATTTCGGCAATGGCGCTTTCGGGCTTCCAGATCCAGCCGACGAAAATGCAGCAGCCCAGCGCACCCAGCGGAATCATCAGGCGGTCCGTTAAGAATTCCATGGCGTCGCCAAAAATGGGGAAGGAGACGCCGTTGGCCAGGTCAAACCAGACGCCCTTGATGTCAAACGCCGCCTGGGAGCAGGTGTATACGCAGCCGATCAGGAACATAACGCTGCAGGCAATGATCGTGGTGGGCTTGCGCTGCCAGTGAAAACGCTCGGTCAAAAATGCAACGACACCCTCGATCAGCGAGATGCAGGAGGTCAGCGCCGCAAATAAGAGCAGCAGATAGAAAAGAATTCCGAAAAATACGCCGCCGGGCATCTGGCGGAACACGCCTGCCAGCGAAGCGAATGCAAATCCGCCGCCCTTGCCCACACCGTCGGCGCCCAGCGTTGCAAACACGGCGGGGATGACGATAAAGCCGGCGATCATGGCGACCATGGTATCAGTGATGCAGATAATGACGCTGTTGCGCTCGATATTCTCATCCTTGGAAAGATACGAGCCGTAGGTGATCATGATGGCCATGCCGAGGGAAAGCGAATAGAACGCCTGCCCCAGGGCGACGAGCACCGTGTGGAAATTGACCTTGCTCCAATCGAACGAGAGCATATACCGCAGACCCTCCTCCGAACCGGGAAGGGTTACGGCGCGGACCAGCAGGATCAGCAGAATGATAAACAGAGCGGGCATGCCGATCTTGTTGAAGCGCTCGATGCCACTCTCCACGCCGCGGATGATGATGACGGCGTTGAGCGCCATGAAAATGGCGGCAAAGAGGATGGCCGTCCAGGGGAAGAAGGTCGCACCGGTGGCGGCGTCGTATCCCAGCAGCCCATAGAAGTAGCCCGTGGGATCCGCATAGACGGCCTGCGGCTGCGTGATATAGCTGAAAACGTAGCGCAACACCCAACCGCCGACGTGCGAGTAGTAGCAGGTAATCAAAAACGCCACGATTGCGCCGAACCAGCCTACCCAGGAAAAGCCCCGGTAGCCAAGCTTGCGAAACGAATCGACAACGTTTGACTGACTGGCCCGGCCGATCGACAGCTCTGAAATCATAACGGGGATGCCAAGCAGCAGGACGATGGCCAGATAAATCAGCAAGAAAGCTCCACCGCCGCCCTCGTAGGCCTTGCCCGGAAATTTCCAGATGTTACCCAGCCCGACGGCTGAGCCGGCAGCAGCCAGGATAAAGCCCAGCTTACTGCCCCATTGTGCGCGTTTGTTGTTCATTGAGGATCACTCTCCTTTGCGGGATTCTTCCGGTCCTCCGGAAATAGAATGCCCACAGTATACATTTTCTCTTGCGTTTCGTAAAGAGTTATATTACAATTAGTACCATGAGAATGTTTCATGGTAAAGGAATGGTAACATGGAATCGAGGAAGCTGGAGGCCCTTTTGATGTCGGCAGACCTGGGCAGCTTTACCAAGGCCGCGGAGGTACTGGGCTATACACAGTCGGGATTGACGCACATGATGAACGCACTGGAGCGGGAGATAGGCGTCGTGCTGCTGGCGCGCGGGCGGCATGGCGTCAGGCTGACGGAGGAGGGGGAACAGCTTGCGCCCATCATCCGGGAGTTTTTAAAGGTCAACGCGCAGTTGGACGAGACGATTCTCCGCCTGGCGGCGTCGCGGCGGGAAACGCTGCGCATTGCCGCCTACGCCAGCGTTGCGATGTATTGGCTGCCCAGCATCCTGCGCAGGTTTCGCGCCGAAAATCCCGGCGTGGAGGTCGATATCCGCATGGCAGACCACGTGGAGACGCCGAGCCGCCTGCTCAGCCAGGGCAAGACGGACATCATTTTCGTTACGCATGAGGAGTGCGGAGGGCACGACTGGCTGGCGCTGAAAAACGACACGATCTACGCAGTCCTGCCGCCGGATTATCCGATTGGGCGGCGCAAGCGTTTCCGGATCCGGGAGTACGAGGGGAAAGAGTTCCTAATGCCCTCGCAGGGCTTTGACAAGCTGATTCTGGATATCTTCGCCCGGCAGGGCGTGCACCCGGTGATTCACTCGGCTGCGGTGGATGATGCTATCGTCGTGAGCATGGTGGAGCAGGGCCTTGGGCTGACGATGATGACGGAGCTGATTCTGCGCGGCCGCACGGAGCGGGTGCAGGCGCTGCCGCTGGAACCGCATATGTCCCGTGAGTTGGGGCTGGCCGTGCGTTCGCTGGCGGACGCCCCCGCCTCCGTGAAAAAATTCATCGCCTGCACGCAGAGCCTGATAGATGAATTGCCGCCGAATTGAGAAGTGGGGCGGATTTGCACGGATTCCCCCTTGCAACCGTGTGAAAAAAAGGTACAATAGAGCTATCAGATTTTTTGATCAAAGAGGTTTGTATGCTTACGTTTACTCCCGTTACGCAGCGCGCGCTCGCGCGCCTGCGGCGATACTATCAAAACTGCAACTATCACCTGTGCGAATACGCTGCGGGGACCAAGCTGATGTGGCGCAACTATCTGCACCCGCAGTTTGCCGAGGCAAAGGGTTGCCTGATCGTAAAAAATCAGATCGAGGGAAAGTGGCGATTCGACTTTCCGGTCCCCGGCGCGGCGGGCGACGTGGACGCGGCGCTCGGAGAAATAGAGGCGTACTGCGTGCAGACCGGCATTCCGCTGTCGATTTGCCTGGTGCCGGAGGAGAAAGCAGCGGATATCGTTACGCGCTATCCCTATTTGCAGATGGCGAATTACCGCGCCTGGTGGGACTATCTCTACGAGGCGGAGGATCTGCGCGAGTTTCCGGGGCGGCGTTACTCCGGCCAGCGCAACCACGTCAACAAGTTCCGCAAGCTCTATCCCGACGCGCAGTTTCGGCCGCTTACGGGCGCGGACAGCGCGCTGATCGAGCGGTTTTGGCAGGACTATGAGGCGGTGTTTACCAAGACCTCCGCGTCGGCAAAGCAGGAGCTGATGCTGGCGAAAAAGATGCTGCGTCTGGCGGACAAGCCGTATTTCCACGTCGGCGGCATGGAGCAGGACGGGCGCTTGCTCTCGCTGTCGCTGGGAGAGCGCTGCGGCGATATGCTGATCATTCACATCGAAAAGGCGCTCTACGGGTATGAAGGCGTCTATCCCGCCACGGTGCAGGCGTTTGCGCGGCACTTTGCGGTCAACGGCGTGCGCTGTATCAACCGCGAGGACGACGCAGGGGACCGCGGTCTGCGCACCTCAAAGCTGCAGTATCTGCCGAGCCGGCTCGGCGCGAAATACTGCTTTGATATCCGCAACGAGCTCTGCGCCCTCAGCGAGATCCCCGTGCTGCGCGCGGAGCGGCTGACGCTTTCGGCATTTACCGAGGCGGATCGGGCGGCCTACAACGCACTGTGCCTGGATGACGAGCGGAACCGCTGGTGGGGCTACGATTACCGCGACGACCTTAAGGGCGAGCTGACGGAAAACTACTTTCTGGACGTTACGCGGCACGATTTTGCGCACAAGCTGGCGGTCAACTTTGCCGTCCGGCTGGACGGCAAGTGCATCGGCGAGGCGGTGCTCTACCGGTTTGACAGCCGCGGCGGGGCGGAGCTTGGCTGCCGCATCGCGCCGGAGTATGCGCACAACGGCTACGGGACGGAGGCGTTCCGCACCGTGGCGGAGTGGGGGCTGTACCGGCTGCATCTGCGCCACGTAGTCGCCAAGTGCTACAAGGAAAACCTCGCGTCCTACCGGATGCTCGCGTCCTGTATGCGGAGGACCGGCGAGGACGAGACGTTCTACTATTTCAATAAGGAAGTGTGAGGCGGAGCCTTCGAGTGGACAGCGCGCAGGGAAGCGCCGCGAAAGCGGCGCTTCCCTTTTTTGCAGGGCAGAACCGAACCGGGATAAAAAAACTCCGTTCCGAAAGGAACGGAGTTTTTTGTTGAGTTCTGGAGACCTTCGATTAGAAGATACCCTGGCAGAGCATAGCGTCGGCGACCTTCTCGAAACCGGCGATGTTGGCGCCAGCGATCAGATCGTAGCCCAGACCATACTTCGCAGCGGCCTCGACGGAGGCGTTGTAGATGTTGGTCATGATCTTGTGCATCTGAGCGTCGACCTCTTCGGCGGACCAGTACAGACGCTCGGCGTTCTGAGCCATTTCGAGCTCGGAGACGGAGACGCCGCAGGCGTTGACGGCCTTGGAGGGAGCCACGACCATGTGCTTCTGGCCCTTCAGGAACACCAGAGCATCGTTGGTGGTGGGCATGTTGGCGACTTCGATGTAGTACTTGACGCCGGACTCGGCAATCTTCTTGGCCCAATCCATGTTGACGTCGTTCTGGGTAGCGGCGGGCATATAGATGTCCACGTCCTTGACGCCCCAGCACTTCTGACCTTCGACGAACTCGCAGCCGAACTTCTCAGCATAGGGCTTGCAGTGCATCGGATCCTTGGCGCGCATCTCGAGGATGTAGTTGAGCTTCTCTTCGGTGCAGACGCCCTCGGGGTCGTGGATGTAGCCGTCGGGGCCGGCGAAGTAGGTAACCTTCGCGCCGAGCTCAGCGGACTTCTTCATGATGCCCCAACCCACGTTGCCGTAACCGGACATGGCGATGCGCTTGCCGGCGATGTCAAGACCGTCGTGCTTGAGGACTTCGCACAGATAATAGACAGCACCGAAACCAGTGGCCTCGGGACGGAGGATGGAGCCGCCCGTCTTGATGTCCTTACCGGAGACAGCGCCCATCTCGGCGTTGCCCATGATGCGGCGATACTGGCCATACAGGTAGCCGATCTCACGACCGCCAACACCGACGTCGCCGGCGGGGCAGTCGATATCCTGACCGATATGACGATACAGCTCGGTCATGAAGGCCTGGCAGAAACGCATGACTTCGCCATCGCTGCGGCCGATGGGGCTGAAGTCGGAGCCGCCCTTGGCGCCGCCGATGGGCAGGCAGGTCAGAGCATCTTTGTAAACCTGCTCGAAGCCGAGGAACTTGATGGTGTCAAGATTGACGTTGGAGGCGAAGCGGAGACCGCCCTTGTGCGGGCCAAGGCTGGCGTTGAACTGAACGCGATAGCCACGGTTGACATGATACTGGAGCTGATCGTCCATCCACACAACGCGGAAAGCGATCATGCGCTCGGGCTCGACCATACGCTCAAGGATGCAAGCCTTCTCATACTTCTCCTGGTTGGCAGCGATCAGGGGCTCGACGGAGAGGAGAACCTCTTCAACAGTCTGCAGGAACAGCTTCTCGTCCGGGTTCTTGGCCTTGGTCTCGGCAAGAACTCTCTCAATGTAAGCATTCATTGGAAACAACCTCCTCTAAATTTCCCTGTAAAACAGGGATTCGATGGTTTTTGATGGTTCAGCCATCTTCATTGGTTAGCTTATCACAATTTACATGAATTCACAAGGGGTTTGTCCCAAAATCGTTATTGTCTAAGTATGAGAAAAAGATTGGTAATTTTTGTGCATACCGCAGAAAAGCATAGGAAAAGTTTCGTGTTTTTGAAAAATGCTATAAAAATTATTGCAGGATATCCGTCATATAGGCGGAGTATCCTGCAATAAATGCGTCATTGCCGCGCGGCGGGGCGCGTCAGCCCAGGCCGATGTCGTACACGTCGGTCCAGTACTGTCCGACGTCGGCATCGCGGTAGTAGATCGTTACGCTGTCGCCTTCGCTGAGCAGTGGGGCATAGGGCGCAAGATTTGCGCTGGCGCGGAAGCGGAAGTCCTCCTCACCGGCAAAGCGCAGGAAGTAGACCGAATTGCCGTTTACCACGGCAGAGCGGATCTCTTCGATCGTGCCGGAGAAGCTGTGGGTCTCCGTCGGCTCGCTCGGCAGCGGTGTGGTCTGCTCGTCGGTGATCAGCCGGTTCTGGCGCAGCATCGTGCGGTAATTACTCTCGCACTCCATCACGGTTGCGCCGGTGGCGACGATCTGATACTGGCTGACGTTGACCATCGCGTACATTTTGACGAGGTTTGCCGCGTCCTTGAGCGCCATAAAGTAGGTGGGCTGGTCAGCGATGTTCAGCAGCAGCGGGAAGGTGGCGCGGTAGTTGAGGTGCTGCACCTGACCCTCGGCGCTGTCCATGGCGCTGTACTCCTCCGCGCCGGCAATGGAATAGTAGTGCGTTTCCTTCGTGCGCTGGTTGGAGAGGATGAAGCCGATGTTGCTCTCGTCTCCGCCGACGCTGGTTACGCCGGTGTAGAGCCACACGTCGTCGCCCTTGACGAGGTAGTTGTATCCGCGGGTGGTTACGCTGACGTCGCGCTGGCCGAAGATCGAGTTCCAAAAGCCGTTGTGGTACTGGCCGTAATAGTTATACTGCTGGACGATCAGATCGGCGGAGTAAACGTGGTCCACCCAGGAGGGTACCTGTTCGTAATACTGGCACGCGCCGGTGAGCGCGTTGACCAGCACGGCGCCGTTGTTATCCGTACCGCCGAACAGGCCGATCGTCTTTTCCTTTTTCGCGCACACCCAGTAGGGCGTGCCGCTTTCGTCGATCTCAAAAATCGGCTCCTCAAACATCATGGTCGGGTAGTGGAAGCGCAGATGGCGGTACAGATTGCGGGAGAAGTGTTCCGCCGTGGTGTATTTCATGCCGTTTTGCAGTCGCACGACCTCCACGTTCTGCGTTACCATGTCAATGATCAGATAGGCGGGCAGGCCGTTCGAGCGGTTGTTGAGCCATTTGATCACATCGCCGTAGCGCAGCGGCGTTACGCGCACGGGGCGGCCTTGATAGTTGATCTGGGTATAGTCCTCCGCCACCTCAAACTGCGAAACCATATCGCTCAGCTCGCCGAGCTTGCGGTCGCCGAGCTTCATGGCGCTTTCTCGGTCAAGCATGGGAATCTGATCGTAGGAGATCTCGTCCACCTCGCTGACAAAGTCGCCGGGCTGCACGGACAGCAGCTTCTGATAGGAATCCGCCCGCAGCAGGACCCAGGACGTGGCGCTGCCGACCAACGCAACGATCAGCAGCCCGATGACCAGAAAGAACGGGATGCGGCACTGCTTTTTGACGAAGTTAAAATAGCCCTTGGCGCCATCGCCCTGGAAGCCGGAGGTCAGCAGCGCGCACACGCAGTAGACCAGGCACAGCAGAAAGATGAAGCCGTAAAACTCCTCGGCGTGCAGGTTGATGGCGGGAAGGTTTACATAAAAATAGACCAAACCGACCGCCAGCGTTACGCCCAGGTTGATCAGCACGCGCGCAATGGGCGAGCCGACGGCCTTACGCGGCTTGCGCTCGCGCCGGGGCTTTTTACCGACGCCGCCGCTGCTGCTGTTGTTGAATCCGCTCGCACTCGAGCCGGAAAACGGAATATCCATGATGTGCTCCTTTCGCATAGAACGCTACGATTCTCTATCTCATTATAATCCCCATACCGTGCAAAAGCAAGAGCTACCTTAGCGAGCAGCTCTTGCTTTCCCGGATGCAGCGCGGCTTCTCCTGCCGCGCCCGTCGGCTTGCCGTCAGGCTTTGGGCGTCTGCACGGGTGGATTCTCTGCGCAAGCGCCCCGCGCAGCCTGCCGCCTTACACGAGCGAGCACGACGATTGCCAGCGCCCATGCGCAGACGATCGTCAGTATGCCGGTTTCGCTGACGAAAAACGGCTTGATCGCGCCGGCCGTAACGAATCCAAAAACGGCTTGGTCGTAATTGTTGTGCGCAGCGTGCAGCCAGGCTCCCGGCCACACGCTGTTGCTCTCCAGCGCAAGCAGACCCGTCAGAAACCCGATCGGTAAAACGCACAGCACGAATGCGGGGATGCGATACCCAATCGGCGTCCCGGACATATAATCGCCGCCAATGAGAAGCGGCAAATGCCAGGCGATCCAGATCAGGCTTGAGATCCACAGCGCCCCGCGCAGACCGAACTGCTCGTATAGCGCCGGGAGCAGAAACCCGCGCCAGCCGAGCTCCTCACCGAGCGCCGTGAGCAGGGATAACACCGTGCCGACGGTGAGTGGCAGTGCAAAATCCTTGAGAACGGTGGGGACCGGTACGCCGTGATAGGCAAAGCATTCCGGATAAAGCTGCCAGTAAATCAGGTACGGGATCAGCAGATAAAAGAGCGGAAAGACCAGCCCCATCAGCACGTAGCGGAGCTTGCACCGTCTCAGTCCGCTGCGGGCAAGCAGACCCTTGAGCGAGATCGGCTCGCCCCGTTCCCGCAGCGCGACGCAGTGGGCGGGGATCGCCGCAAGCGCCGGGGTCCACATCAGCGCGGGGTACAGCCAATCCGGTCCGCCCGCGTGGATCCAGACGTACGCCGCCGCGGAGCAAGCCAGCACGACGGCGAGAAACACCGCCAGCGGGCGGGGGAAGCGGAAACGCTTGCAGTTGTTCGGCATCTCTTGCTTCTTTCGCATCTTATTCCAGATTGAGCCGTTTGCTCAGCGCCCACCAGGCTGCGAAGTACATCAGCAGGTTCAGACCGATCAGCTGCGCGTAGTCGATGGGGGTGAGGATTTGCACCTCCCGCGCAGCAAGGCCGGCGTTGATGTGATAGTTGACGCTGATCCAGCCGCACAGGCGGAACAGGACCAGAGTCACGACCACCGCCGCGAAGTTGTAGAGCCCCTTGTGCTTGCGAAAGCTCTGCTCCAAGCTGTAATAGGCGTAGGATAGCAGCGTGATCAGGCTGGCGAACAGGAGCATCGCCAGCAGCACGCGCAGGAGAACGGAGAGAGCGCCGCTTTGACTGAAAATGTGATGCAGCCCGGCGACGAGGTCGTGGAAGAAGGCGCTGTCAATACTGCTGCTGTCGGCGATCAGCACGGAGAGCACCATCGCAACTCCTGTGAGCAGGTACCACGCCATCGCCGTGAGCAGCTTGCTCAAAAGCAGGCTGTGGACGCCGGTGGGCAGCGTCATCATCAGATAGCCCTCGTCGCCGAGGATGTTTTTCTTATAGTGCAGCGTCAGAATGATGAACACGCCCACTGCCACGGCAAAGACGCTCAAGCCGTAGGCGATCATGATATACCCGACGACGCTTCCCTGCCAGCCCTGATTGAGATCGAACAGGCGCATTGCCATGGTCGTCATCAAAGCCAGCACCAGCATGATGCCATAGAGGCGAAGGAGCGAACGGCCGGTGGCCTGAAATTCATGCTTCATCAGTTTTCCAAACATTTGTATTTCCTCCTATCACTGTGTGTCGTGCCGCGCTCAGTCGTTGGAGCGGCCGTCCACGCGGAAGACCTCGCGGAACAGCGCGTCCACCGACTTGCCGCGCTCGTCTCGAATGGCATCCACGCTTTCGTGCAGTTCGATACGCCCGTTGCGCAGGAAGATCACCTCGTCGAGCACCTGCTCCACGTCGGCGATCAGGTGCGTGGAGATCAGCACCGTGGCGTCCTCGCTGTAATTGCTCAGGATCGTGCGCAGGATGTAATCCCGCGCGGCGGGGTCCACGCCGCCGATCGGCTCGTCGAGCAGATAGAGCTTTGCCTTGCGGCTCATCACCAGGATGAGCTGCAGCTTTTCCTTTGTGCCCTTCGACATGGTCTTGATGCGCTGCGTCGGCTCCAGTCCCAGCTGCGCGACCATGGCGTTGGCGGCGTCGCGGCGAAAGTCTGCGTAAAAGTCTGCGTAAAAGTCGATCACCTGCTTCACACGCATCCACTCGGGCAGCGCGTTGCGCTCAGGCAGATAGGAAACGATTGCCTTGGTCTGCGCGCAGGGCTTTTGCCCGTCGATGAGGATCTCGCCCGCGGTGGGCGTCAGCAGCCCGTTTGCCAGCTTGATGAGCGTGGTCTTGCCGCTGCCGTTGGGACCGAGCAGGCCGATAATACGTCCCGGCGCCAGGCGCAGATCCACTGCGTCCAGCGCAAGATTGCTCTCGTAGCGCTTGGTCAGCGCCTTGCATTCCAAAATGTATTCCATGCCATCCTCCTTAATTGTCCTTCTTCGGCTGGGCGGCCAGCAGCGCGCCGATCTGCTCGCGCGTGAAGCCCAACCCATCCATCTCATGAAGGAATTCGTTGATTTTGTTCGCTGCCATCTGTTCCCTGGCCTGCGCGATCACAGCCCGGTCCTCGGTAACGAAACGGCCCGCAGTGCGCTGGGTGTATACCAGGGCGCTGCGCTCCAGCTCGCTGAGCGCACGCTGGACCGTGTTGGGGTTCACCCCGGCGTCCAGCGCCAGATCCCGCACGGTGGGCAGGCGCTCTCCCGGAGCATACGCGCCGGAAACGATCGCCCGGGTCATCTCGTCGACCAGTTGGGAGTAGATCGGTAAATCCTCTCGAAATGTCCAACCCATAGAATCCTTCCTTTCTGTTTTATTGTATTAAGCAAGTAGAACAATAATACATCGATGCGGATTTGTCAAGAGATTTTGCAAAAGTTTTTCAAAAAAATCCGACAGGCCGCTTCGACCTGCCGGTTTGTAGGGGGATGCTTTCCTGTTTGCGGGGAGAAACCTGCTGGCGGTGGAAGAGGGGAGCGCGAACGCTGCAAAAGCGGAATCAGGTGTTTTCCCGGCTGATCGGCACGCGCAGCAGCAGACTGCGCAGCGCCTTGCCGTCGAAGGGGTAGAGGGGATAAAGGTAGCCGCGCCCGGCGATGGGGCGGGTGGTTACCAGCAGTGCGACGATCAGCGCGCAGCCCAGAACCAATCCGGCCCAGTCCAGTGCGCCGATGAGCAGCAGCAACACGAGCCGCAGCAGCTTGAATGCGTAGCCCAGCTCGTAGCTCGGCTGGGCGAAGTTGGCGATGGCGACGAACGCCATGTAGGCCAGCACCTCCGGCACCAGCCAGTGCGCCTGCACGGCAAAGTCGCCCAGCACCAGCGCGCCGATCATGGAAAAGGAACTGCTGAATACCGACGGCGTGTTGAGCGAGGCGAGCTTGAGCAGATCCACGATGAACTCGGCCAGCAGCAGTTGCACCAGCAGCGGAACCTCGTAGTCCTCCGTGATGGCAAGGAAGTGCAGCATTCCCTCGGTGCTGGCGGTTTTGACCAGCAGATACCATACCGGTGTGATGAACAGCGTCAGCACGAACACCACATAGCGCAGCATGCGCAGATAGGTGCCGATCAGCGGCGGAAAATAGAAGTCGTTTGCCTCCTGCACGAAGTCGAAAAAGGAGGTTGGCAGGATCATCGCCGCCGGAGAGTTATCCACCAGTATGATGAGGTTGCCCTCCATCAGGCAGGCGGTGGCAACGTCCGGCCGCTCGGTATAGCGCACCTTCGGAAACGGATTCCACCACTGGCGCGCCATCATCGCCTCGGCGATGCTCTCCTGTCCCATGGCGACGGAGCCGAGGTCGATTGCCGACAGCTTGCCGCGGACCTCCTCCAGCAGTGTGGGATCCACCCGGTTGTCCAGATAGCACAGCGCCACGTCTGCGCGGGAGCGCTGGCTGACCTGGTGCCCCTCCAGAACCAGATGCGGGTCGCGGATGCGGCGGCGCAGCAGGGCGGTATTGACGACCAGCGTTTCGATAAACCCGTCGTGCGCGCCGCGCAGCGCCTTGCCGGAGGCCGGCTCCTCTACGCCGCGCACCGGGTAACGCTTGGCGTCGATCAGCGCGCACTCGTCGAATCCCTCGGCCAGCAGCAGCGTTTTGCCGAGGAAGACGCCGGTAACCGCCGTTTCTACGCTGCGCTCGGCGCTGACCTCTCCAAAGGTGATATACCGGTCGATGAACGCCTGCATGGTTGCCGCGTCGCGCGTGGAGGACTGCGCAAGCAGAAAGCCGATTACGCGCTCGATCACGGCGTCGTCCCCGTAGCCGTCTACGGTGTAAATGCGGCAGCGACGCTCTCCGGTGTACAGGTCGCGCGCGATGACGTCAAAGCAGCGTCCCACGCCCAAAAGCGTATCCAGGCGTGCGGCGTTTTGCGCAAAATCCGTTCCCAACAGTTCCATAAGGCCCTCCCGAAAGCGTTTGGGAATAGTATGGCCGCTCCGCCGGCAAAGTATGCCGGGGCGGCGATGCGTTCGGGCGGGAAGGGAAAAACCGTTCCAGCGCAATCAAACGGACGGACGTCTTGCGACGTCCGTCCGTGTAATATGCTTGTATGGCTTGATGCAGGGCAAGCGCGTTTATCCGATCTGGCGCTGCGGCGGCGCAGGCTCTTCGCACTCCACGCACTCGATCCGTGCGCCGATGTCGCACAGCTTTTGAACGATATCCTCGTAGCCGCGCTCGATATACTGCACGTTGGTGATTTCACTGGTGCCCTCGGCGGCCAGCGCGGCGATCACCATGGCGGCGCCGGCACGCAGGTCGTAGGCCTGCACGCTTGCGCCGGTCAGCTTTTTCACGCCCTCGACCACGGCGGTGCGGCCCTCCACGCGGATCTGTGCGCCCATGCGCAAAAGCTCGCCGGCGTAGCGGTAACGGTTGTCCCAAACGCCCTCGGTAACCATGCTGGTCCCCTCTGCAAGCGAAAGCACCGTGGTGATCTGCGGCTGCATATCGGTGGGGAAGCCGGGGTAGGGGAGCGTTTTGATGTTGGTGCGCATCAGCTTGCCGGAGCGGCGCACGAGCAGCGTGTCGTCCTGCTCTTCGATTTCAACGCCCATCTCCTGCAGCTTGGCGGTGATGCAATCCATATGCTTGGGGATGATCCCGCGTACCAGGATCTGTCCGCCCGTCGCCGCGACGGCGGCCATATAGGTGCCCGCTTCGATCTGATCGGGAATGATGGCGTAGGAGCCGCTGTGCAGCTGATCCACGCCGTAAATACGAATGGTATCCGTGCCGGCGCCCTTGATGTCTGCGCCCATGGAGTTGAGGAAGTTGGCAAGGTCGACGATGTGCGGCTCCTTGGCGGCGTTTTCAATGGTGGTAACCCCGTCCGCCAGGGCGGCGGCCATCATGATATTCATTGTTGCGCCGACGGAGACCACGTCCAGATAGACGCTGGCGCCCTTCATGCGGCCATCCTTAGCCCGGGCAAAGATATAATCGCCCTCGTGCACCTCCGCGCCCATAGCGACAAAGCCCTTGACGTGCTGGTCGATCGGGCGTACCCCGCCGAAATTACAGCCGCCGGGCATAGAAACCTGCGCCTCACCGAAGCGGCCAAGCAGCGCGCCGATGAGGTAATAGGATGCGCGGATCTTGTGGGCCAGCTCCTGCGAAACCTGGGTGGTGGTGATATGACTGCAATCAATCTCCACGCTGCTGGTCGTGAGGAAGCGGACGCTGGCGCCGAGCTGCTCAAGAATCTTGAGCAGGGCGGTAACGTCCGAGATCTGCGGGATGTTTTCAATGCGGCAAACGCCGTCCACCAGCAGTGCGGCGGGGATGATGGCAACGGCGGCGTTTTTCGCCCCGCTGATATGAACCTCGCCGAAGAGCGGATGCCCGCCTTGAACAATATATTTTGTCATAAAGGAAGCTCCTTGAATCAATACATACGGATACTATTCACATAATACATCTTTAGTATACCAAACGAACGGGAAAAAGCAATCCCAAGATGGAAAAAACTGAAAAAAGAATTGCAAATAACGGAGAATGAAAGAAACGGCGTTATTCCCTGATAACCGCGCCGGTTGAGCGGTTGACATAATAATTGCTCACGTCGGTATGCACGCACCAGACGGGCACGAGACGCAGCGGCTCGGCCAGTGTGCTTTGCAGCAGATAGCCGCTGTCCAGTCCGGTTACCGCGGTGCATACGACCACCGCGCCGGGGGAGTTTTGATAGTCCAGAAAGCGCACCAACGCGGAAACGGCGTCCATCTCGCCCACGCGCTCCTGCTCGGTATAGGAGGTGAGCAGCGAGCCGGAGACCGAGACCGAGTCCCCTGCACGGAACTGGAGCGTCAACGTGGCGTTGTAGATCGGGGTGCCCCCAACCGTGCGGACGAGCGTAACGGCGCCGATGCCGTTGTGAAGCTCACTGTGCACGATCGCATAGCCGAACTGCCGGCACAAATCGTTGCATAGCTTTTCCGGCGCGTCGAAGGCCGCGGCGCTCGAAACGTCCACGGTGCCGTTGGAACGGATCAGGCAGCTGCCGTGTTCGTTGTAAAAGCGGTGGATGCCGCCGCCGACCTCGCGCGAAAAGACCGGGCCGAGCAGGGCGGTGGCAAAAGCCTTTTCCTGTCCGTCGTCGCGGTAAAACTCGGGAGCGGCGTCCGGAAGGGTCTGGGGCAGAACGGTGGGGGAGAGAGTGATTTGATTGGCGGTAAACAGCTCCGTCAGCTCGTGGATGGAGCGCTCGTATGCGCTGCGCTCCTGCATATGCCGGTAAAGGAAGGGAATCAGCAGCAGCAAATTGAGCAACAGCAGGATCACGATGACGATGCTTTTTACACGGGAAGGCTTCATCGTTCTGCTCCTTTCAAAGACGAATGGGACGCGGCGGATCAGTCCGCCGTCCAGGAGGGCGTTACGGTTTCTCCACCGCCGTCGATATATGCCACGCTCAGCTCGGCGCCCGGTTTGATGCGGGCAATGGCCGCCGCCTGGCGCAGCGGAAGCAGCAGGGCGGTTTCGGCGGTAGCGGTATAGCGGCGCAGCCGCAGCGAAAACGCGCTGATACTCCCGCCCTTGACGGTTACAGTCGCAGCGTGCCCGCCGTCTGCAAAACGGATCGGCGTGCCGCCGCAGCAATAGTCGAAGACCACCTCGTATCCGCCGGCGGCGGATCGCGCGTCGACCAGATAGACGCCCGCCTCGCCGAGTTGCCCCTGCGTCAGCGTAACCATCAGCTTCTGCGCAGCAGCAATCGCCTCGCGCAGCGTGGGCGCGTTCGGCTGCTCAGACGGGACGGCGTAGACCGAACCGGGGTCGGCGCTGCCACCCTGATAGCCGATGACGCCGTTTGGATTCAAATGCAGCGTGCTGGCAGTCCCCCGCACAATCACCGTGCCGGAGGACTCCACATAGCGGTTTTCCGTATATGCGTTGAATTCGGCGCGCCGCAGGAAATCCGCGCTGTCTGCCGGGGAGAAGGGCAGATCGGCGGACAGAACGCAGCGCGGCGTCGCCTCGCTGAGGATCAGCGTTTCCGGCGCAAGCATGGCGTAGTCCGCGCCGGAGAGCATGGCAAACTCCGCGCCGTTTCCGTCCAGCGCCAGCAGGAGGGCGTCAAGCTCCTCCGTGCCAAGCGCGGTGGAACAGACGCAGCAGATGCCGTCCGCATCCGCCAGATGCAATGCGACTCCGCCTGATTCATCGGGGCAGAGCAGCGCACGGCGTACGGTTGATAGCGGTAGCTCCGGGGTGGTAACGCCGAGCGCCAGCGCCAGACCGTCCGTGGGCAGCGCGGCGGTGAAGTCAAAGTAAACCCCCGTGCCGCGCAGCGCGCTTAAGAAGGCGTCCGGGTCCTCCCGTTCCGCCATATTCACCGTGCCGAGGGCTGCGCCCAGGTAGACGCCGGACGGGTTGAAGGCGTCGTCCAGCGTGGTCAACGCGTCAAACCCCAGACGGGTATAGTCGTTGCTCAGCACCAGACGCAGGGGAGCGCCCAGCGTAGCGAGAGAAGTCGTTTCCTTCTGCACGGGCGCGGCGCCTTTTTTGGCCCAGCCCTTTGCCAGATCCAGGAGGCTCAGGTCAGAGAGCGCGCCGAACAGCGGTATACTGGACAGCAGCGCGAGAGCGGAGAGCGTAAGCAGGAAAATAGCCAGATTCTGCAGCCGATCCACCCGCGAGCGTTTTTTAACCGTCTTAGCCATAGGAAGCCTCCCCAACGACGTGCTGCAGAATCGGCAGCTCCAGACGCACGGTGGTGCCCGGTCCCTCGTGCTCGGCAAGCGAAAGCGTGCCGTTGTGCCGCTGGACGATCTCCGTGGCGATGGAAAGACCGAGACCCGTACCGCCGGATTCACGCGAGCGCGCCTTGTCCACACGATAGAAGCGCTCGAAGATCCGCTCACGGTCCGCCACGGGAATGCCGATACCGTCGTCGCTGACCTCCATCCACACCCGGCCTTCGGCGGCCCCGGCGGTAACGTGGATATGGCCGCCGTCGGGAGTATACTTGACGGCGTTGCTCAGCACGTTGAGCATTACCTGCTCGATTCGCCCGCGGTCGCCCATCACCAGCGGCAGATCGGTGAGATACTCATGCGTAAGCTCGTGCCCGTGCCGCTGCGCCTCCAGCGCGATGGAGCGCAGGACGTTGTCGATCGCCTCACCGAAGGGAAAGCGCGCCATGACCATCTCCGTGCGCCCGGAGTCCAAGCGCGAGAGCGTGAGCAGATCCTGCACGATATGGGTCATCCGATCCGTCTCCTGGATCACCACGTCGAGGAAGCCGTTTTCCGTTTCCCGCGGCAGATCGCCGTCGGCGTCGCGGATCGTTTCGGCGTAGGAGCGGATATTGGTCAGCGGGGTGCGCAGCTCGTGCGAGACATTTGCCACGAACTCGCGGCGGCGGTCCTCAGTTTTGCGCTGCTCGGTTACGTCGTGCAGCACGATCAGCACGCCGCCGCGATCTTCATCGGAGAAGGGCGCGAAGTAAAGCTCCACCGAGCGGTCGCCCACGGTCAGCGTGGATTCGATAAAGTCGTCGCGCTGCATACTCATCACGCGCTCGAACGGGCAAAGCGGCTCGAATACCGTGGCGTAGTCGCACTCCTGCGGGGCACGACCCAGCAGTCCCACGGCCGCGGGGTTGCAGTGGATCAGTGCGCCGTCGCGGTCGTAAGCCACCACGCCGTCGGTCATGTGCAAAAAGAGCGTGTCAAGCTTGTTGCGCTCGTTTTCCACGGCGTCCAGCGTTTCGTGCAGTACGGAGGCCATATCGTTGAAGGTGTTGGTCAAAATACCCAGCTCGTCGGTGGAGTCCACCTCCAACTGTTCGTCAAAGTCGCCGCTGGCGATGCGCTCAGCGCCCTCGGTCAGCTTTTCGATGGGGTCGATCATCGTCTTTGCCAGCAGAAAGCTCAAAAGCACCGACACCAGCAGACCCACCAGCAGCGCCTGCAGGATGATCAGCAGCAGTTGGGAATTCAGGCTTGCCACGGTGCTGCGGTTGTCGCGGATGTAGACGATGTAATGATTCTCGCCGCCGGAGATCGGTACGGCAACGTCCATGAAGTTGGAGGCAATGTCGCGCTTATCACCGACCTTACCGTTGCGCGCGGTGAGGATATTGGCGGTTTGCTGCAGTGTAGCGCCGCCCTCTTCGTCGCTGCCGGCGAGGAATTCACCGGTGTCTGCGTCGAGAACGTAGTAATTGCGGCTGCGCGAGTCGATACCCAGCGTACCGGCGTACAGCTCCAGCAGCGACTGGATGCGGCGATACCCCTCGTCCTGCCCGGCCTCCGCACGCAGGGAGCTGACGAAATCGGCGTCGCCAAAGGCGTCGCTCATCTGTTGATAAAAATCGTCGATAAAAAAGTTGGTAACGCGCGTGATCAAAAACGCGCCGACCACCGCCATTAGCGACGTAACGAGCAGCAGCAGGATCATCACCAGCTTCATATGCAGGCTGCGAAACATCGGCAAACCTCCTTCCCCCGTCGCGGCCGGGCCGCGGCAGAATTCTTATGACCGGCCGGAATAGTAGTACCCCACGCCCCGGCGGGTGAGGATAAAGGCGGGAGAGGCGGGATCGTCTTCAATCTTTTCACGCAGGCGGCGCACGGTAACGTCGACCGTGCGCGCATCGTCGCCCACGTAGCCGTAATTCCACACCTGTTCCATCAGATCCACGCGGGAGAACACCTTTTCCGGGTGGCTTGCCAGAAAAGTCAGCAGCTCGTATTCGCGCTGGGTCAGGTCAATTGGCACGCCGTGCTTATAGACCTGATAGTTGTCGGTGTTGATCGTGATGCCGCCGCCGGCGGACATGGCGTTTTCCTGCGCGGTCGGCGCGCTCATCGCCGTGCGGCGGATATTCGCTTTTACGCGGGCAACCAGCTCGCGCATGGAAAAGGGCTTGGTGATATAGTCGTCCGCGCCAATCTCAAGACCGAGCACCTTGTCTTCCTCCTCCTCGCGCGCGGTGAGGATGATAATGGGGACGTTGTCCCCCTCGCTGCGCAGCGCGCGGCAGACGTCAAAGCCCATCATCTTCGGCATCATCACGTCCAGCAATATGAGGGCGGGCTTTTCCGTGCGCGCCAGCGCAAGCCCCTCCTCGCCGTCGTAGGCCTCCAGCGTGTCGTAGCCCTCGCGCAGCAGGTTGAAGCGGATAATGTCAACGATACTCTTCTCGTCCTCCACGATGAGGACGCGCTTTTTCTGTTCCATAAGTCCTCCTTATACCTTGCCCTGCATCCGCAGTGCGTGTACCTTCAGGATCCCCACGACGGTTTTGGCGTCCTGGATCTCGCCGGAGAGCACGCGGCGCAGCATCTCGTCGAACGGCGTGCGGACGAGAGACAAAAACTCATCGGCGTCCGGCGACTGTGCGCCGCAGGAAAGCTCCTGCGCGAGATAGAGGTGCAGCACCTCGCCGTAGCAGCCGGGGGAGACGATCAGCGTGCCGAGCGGCGTAAAGCGTGCGGGCACTGCGCCCGTTTCCTCCCGCAGCTCCCGCAGCGCGGCGTCGTCGGGGGCTTCGCCCGGCTCCAGCTTCCCGGCGGGGATCTCCTCCATCACCCGGGAGAAGACATAGCGGTACTGCTTCACGGTCAGCACGTTGTCTGCCTCGTCGATGGCCACGATCGCCACGCCGCCAGGGTGATCGGCCACTTCGCGCAGCGATTGTCTGCCATTGGGCAGGAGCACCGTGTCGCAGCGGACGTGTAAAACCCGCCCGTCGTAAATCGTTTGGGAGGATAACCGTTTTTCCGTCATGTCCATAGCGTACCGCTCCTTAAAAAGAATGATTGACCATACTACTCCATATTAATAATCACAGTATACCACGGTGCTGAGTAAAATTCCACAACAAATTGCAGCTTTTTGCGCAAAAGCGGCGGACCGGGTTCCCGACGCGCCGCCGATCTGTGCGAAGAGGGGGCGGGAGGGGATTGCGATTTCCCTCCGGTGCAATGCAGGCAGGACGCCTGCGCCGCAGGCGAAAATGTTAAGTTTCCGTTACAGCGCTTGAATAAGAGAAAAGAATATGCTACAATCTAAAGCCGATAGCTGATCCGACAACTCGTCTGTTGACGAGGGGATAAAAAGGAGGCGGGTGTGCCGTGGCGGAGAAAAAGGGAATCAAGGTCATGGCGCAGAACCGCAAGGCGTTCCACGACTATTTTGTGGAGGATCGCTATGAGGCGGGGATCGAGCTGAAGGGCACGGAGGTCAAATCCGTGCGCGCGGGCACGCTCAACCTGAAGGACAGCTACGTTATTGCCAAGAACGGCGAAGCCTATGTCCACGGTATGCACATCTCGCCCTATGACAAGGGCAACATCTTCAACCACGATCCTGACCGCCCGAAGCGCCTGCTGCTGCACAAGCGCGAGATCGTGAAGCTTGCCGCCCTCGCCGCGCAGGAGGGCTACGCCCTCATCCCGCTGAGCGTGTATTTTAAGGACGCGCGCGTCAAGGTGGAGCTTGGCGTCTGCCGCGGCAAGAAAAACTACGACAAACGCGAAGCCTCCGCCCAGAGGGACGCCCGGCGCGAAATGGATCGCGCGATGAAATCGCGTTACTGAAAGCAAAACGACCGCGGTATGTCGCAGAAGATATGAAATGGAGGAACGATCCATGGCTGAAAAACCCATCGTAACCATCACTATGGCGGACGGCGCCGTGATGCGCGGGGAGCTGTATCCCGACCTGGCACCCAACACCGTCAACAACTTTATCGCGCTTGCCAACGCCGGATTTTACGACGGGCTGATTTTCCACCGCGTGATTCCCGGCTTTATGATCCAGGGCGGCTGCCCGGACGGGACCGGCATGGGCGGCCCGGGCTACGAGATCCGCGGCGAGTTTTCTGCCAACGGCTTCCCGAACGACCTTAGGCACACCACCGGCGTTTTGTCCATGGCGCGCACGATGGCGCCGGACAGCGCCGGCAGCCAGTTTTTCATCATGGTGGCGGATGCGCCGCATCTGGACGGGCAGTATGCCGCCTTCGGCAAGATCACGGACAATGCCGACGCGGCCATTGCGATTTCCCGTGTCAACCGCGATATGTTCACCGATAAGCCCAAAAAGCCGCAGACCATTGCCTCGATCCGCGTGGACACGCAAGGCGTGGCATATCCCGCGCCGGAGAAGGTATGAGAACTGCAATCATCACCGGGGCATCCTCCGGCCTGGGACGCGAGCTGGCGCACCAGATCGCACGTACGTTCCCGGAGGTTGAGTGCTTCTGGTTAATCGCCCGGCGGGAGGGGCGGCTGCGTGAGCTCTCCGGTGAACTGGGCGCGCGCAAGATATACAGTATGTCGCTCGACCTTTGCGATGAGAAGAGCTTCGAAACGCTGGCCGAGCAGCTGCGCGAGGAACGGCCGGAGATTACGCTGCTGGTGAATAACGCCGGATGCGGGTATCTCGGCAACGTGGACGAAACGCCGCTTGAGCGGCAGACGACTATGACGAAGCTGAACGTTACCGCGTTGACGGCGATGACGCGCCTGTGCCTTGACTATATGCCGCGCGGCGCGCGCATTCTCAATATCTCGTCCATCGCGTCGTTTTGCCCCAACCCACGTCTGACCGTGTACAGCGCCACGAAGTATTATGTTTCGGCGTACAGCCGCAGCCTCGGCGTGGAGTTGAAAAACCGCGGCATTACGGTTACGGCGGTGTGCCCCGGGCCGATGGCAACGGAGTTTTTGGAGGTTGGCGGCATCACGGGCAACTCGCCCCAGTTTGAGCGCCTGCCCTATTGCGACCCGAAGAAGGTCGCGCGCGGGGCGGTCAAGGCCGCCAGGGCGGGCCGCGCGGTGTATACGCCCACGGCGTTCTACAAGTTTTACCGCCTCGCCGCCAAGGTTGTACCCCAGCGGTGGATGATCAAGGCAACGGGCACGTAAGAATAACAGACCTGCATTCGCATCTTTCCCAACCGCGGCACGGAAACGCGCCGCTCATATGGGGGCGTACCGGTTTCGACGGGGGTGTGGAGGCAGGATAAGCGGGCGGAGGCGCCTGGCCTCCTTAAAACGGGCAACTTATAAATTAAAGAACAACGATAATACTGTTCTTGCAGCTGCCTGATTGCGGCTGCCGTCTGAACTGAGAGGGCCGCGGCTTAGGGAAGGCGTCGTTTAGCGGCGAACGTGAGGCGGGAAAGAGTTGACCTGCCCATGCATCATGACTCTACTCAAGCGCAAAGTCTGTCAAGTGCCTTTGCGTGGCGGGAATGCTTAAAACTTGACTGCGCCCGGAGAAAGTCCTGTTAAAACGCTTTCGGACAGGGGTTCGACTCCCCTCGCCTCCACCAAAGCGAAAATCCTGTCGACGACAGTCGGCAGGATTTTCGCTTTGTATTCTTCATTTTTAAGTTTTCAGTATTCATTCTTCAGTTCCTCCGACAGGATTTTCTAAGTGAGTATTGAAGACTTAAGACTGAAAAATGAATAATAGTTGCGATATCTGTATGATCGTTGATTATCCTTTTGGCTCCTATCTTGTCTGCATGTTTTTGCCGATCGGCTATATTATTATGACAGCCGGTTTTCAAAACGAATGTTGCGATGAACGGCGTGTGTCTGCCAATATAGGATTGGTCTTTTCTGCAATTTATGCAGTTTTCATTTTTCTGGTCTATTTTGCACAAATGACAAGCGTCCGGCAGGAGACTCTGACAGAGCAGGCAATCCGGCTGCTGGATTATCAACGTGGCGGCCTGCTTTTCAACTACGACTTGCTCGGATACGGGATGATGGCACTTTCCACCTTTTTCGTTGGGCTCTCCATTAAAGCGAACAGTAATGCGGATAAGTGGCTGAAAAACTTGCTGATGATACACGGATTTTTCTTTATAGGTTGCTTTTTTATGCCGATGACTGGCGTATTTACAAGCATGGCGGATAGCGAAAGCGGCAAAGGAGGCACAATTGCCCTCTTGATCTGGTGCATCTATTTTCTCCCGATCGGCGTCTTGGCATATAAGCATTTCACAAATAAAACGTGACGTTGATATCCTCTATTGTTCACGAGGGCTTGAATCCATCTGCTCAAAACACAAATCCATCTTTTTTGTACCCAATAGACAAAAAGGAAAGCACGCTTTCGCGTGCTTTTCTTTTTGGTGGAGGCTGCCGCTGTGCGGCAGATAGATTGCATGACCTTGGGAGGGGAGTACCCTCCCCTCCCAAGCCCACCCCATGCAAACACAATGAGGGGTTATGATCTGCGGCCCACGAAACTACCGATAGCATTCCGGTCCGTTCCCGCCGTTTGCGCATTTTTTCCGTCCGGTGATAGACACGACGGCGGGCGGGTGATATAATACAACACGACGGCGGGCGGTGTCGCTTTCTGCGCTGCCCGCAAAAGAACGTAACAGAACAGAACGGGAGGATTTGGCTATGGAACAGCTCACGAAAAATGCAATTGACTTCGTTAGTACGTATGGCGGCAAGATTATTCTTGCCCTGCTTGTATTCCTCATCGGCCGCCTGGTGATGAATGCGCTCAACAAGGCGGCAGGAAAGGCCATCGACAAAACCTCGCTGGACGGCACGGTCAAACAGGTTACGAAAAACGCCGTCAAGGTTTTGCTGTACGTGATCCTGGTCATCAGCGTGATTGAGATCCTCGGCGTATCCATGTCCAGCGTGATCGCGGTGCTGGCGTCCTGCGGCCTGGCCGTGGGCCTTGCGCTGCAGGGCGCGCTGAGCAATCTGGCCGGCGGCCTGATGATCCTGATTTTCAAGCCCTTCAAGGTGGGCGACTACATCGCCTCCGCCGGAGCGGAGGGCGTCGTGCAGGACATCAGTGTGTTCTACACCACGATCATGACCGTGGACAACAAGAAGGTGCTCGTGCCAAACGGTGATCTGATGAACGCAACGGTTACCAACTTCACCGGCGCGCCGCAGCGCCGGATCGACCAGGATTTCAAGATCACCAACGATATCGACGCGGAAAAGGTCAAAGCCGTGCTGCTTGCCGCGGCGGGCAAGACGGCCGGCGTTCTGGCAGACCCCGCGCCCTTCGCGCGGCTTACCGGGGTGGATGACGATACCTACATTTTCACCGTGCGCGCCTGGTGCGAAACCGCACAGTATTGGGACGTGTATTTTGACCTGATTGAGAATTGCAGCAAGGCGCTGAGCGACAACCACATCGACGATCCGGAAGAGCGCATTGCGATCCGCATCGTCAAGGACGAGGCTTGATGACCGCCGTCCGTCTTCGCATCCGGCCGCTTGCGAAGACGGAGAGATGAATAAAAAAAGCGTACCGCAGAGTGAACACTCTGCGGTACGCTTTTTTCTTTGCATAACGGACGCTCAGCCGTACAGCTTGACAATCAGCAGAATCGCAAGCCCCAGAACGACCGCATAGACCGTTCCGATCATCAGTGCCGCGCTCAGCGCACCGAAGATGTAGGAGCGCCGATCCTCCTTGGACATGGCGTTTTTATCCTCCCACGGGCGGTCGGCTCTGTGCGGCTCGTCTGCGCGCGCATCGCGCACGGCGCTGGCGCGCTTCGGCAGGCGGATACCGAGGAGATTGGGACGCGAGACCTCGCTCATGTCAGCGATGGTGCGCCCATCGTCATCCTCGTAGACCTTCTTTTCGCGTGCCATTACTTGTCGTAAAGATGGCAGACTACATAGTGGCCCGGCTCAATCTCACGCTGAACGGGCGTCTCCTCCTTGCAGCGCGCCATGCAGTTGGCACAGCGGGTGTGGAACTTGCAGCCCTTGGGCGGGTTGGCAGGGGAGGGGATGGAGCCCTCGAGCACGATGCGCTTCATCTTGAAGTCGGGATCGGGCACGGGAATGGCGGAGAACAGCGCCTTGGTGTAGGGGTGCAGCGGGTTGCGGAAGATATCCTCCGTCTTGCCGTACTCAACCAGGCTGCCCAGGTACATGACGCCCACCGTGTCGGAGATATGCTCGACGACGGACAGGTCGTGAGAGATGAACAGGAAGGTCAGGTTGTGCTTCTGCTGCAGCTCCTCCAGCAGGTTGATGATCTGCGCCTGAATGGACACGTCCAGCGCGGAAACCGGCTCGTCGCACACCACGAACTCAGGATTGAGCGCGAGGGCACGGGCAATGCAGATACGCTGGCGCTGACCGCCGGAGAACTCGTGCGGGTAGCGGTCCTTGTGGAAAGGCTGCAGGCCGCAGTCGTCCATAATGGAGTCAATATAGTCGTCAAATTCTTCCTTGGGGACCAAATTGTGCTCGCGCACGGCCTCACCGATGATTTCACCGACGGGCAGACGCGGAGACAGGCTGGAGAACGGGTCTTGGAAGATGATCTGCATCTTGGGACGCAGGGCACGCATCTCCTTGGACGAGAGGTCATAGACCTCCTGGCCGTTGAAGAGCACCTGGCCGCCGGTCTTTTCGCCGGACAGACGCAGGATGGTGCGCCCGGCAGTGGTCTTGCCGCAGCCGGACTCGCCCACGAGACCCATCGTGGTACCACGCTTGAGATTGAACGTTACGCCGTCCACGGCCTTGACGTAGCCAACCGTCTTGGAGATCATACCGCCCTTGATGGGGAAGTACTTCTTCAAGCTGTTGACCATCAAGATGTACTGCGGATCGTAGGTAACAGGCTCAAACTTGTTTTCGATCAGGAGGTTATTATTATCGCTCATGGTCAATCCTCCTTCTTATCGTAGTAACGGTAGCAGCTGACGAAGTGGGTGTCGCTCAGCTTCACCTCGCAGGGATACGCGCCATCGCAGCCCTCTACACACATTTCGCAGCGGTCCTTGAAATAGCAGTAGTTCGGCATATTGATGGGATTGGGCACCTTGCCGGGGATGGAGTAGAGCTTATCGACCTTCTTACCTACGACGGGCTTGGAGGCCATCAGACCGATCGTGTAGGGGTGCGCGGGATGATGGAAGATATCGTCCGAGGTGCCCTTTTCCACGATACGGCCGGCATACATGACCACCACGTAGTCAGCCATTTCAGCGATAACGCCCAGGTCGTGCGTGATGAACATGATCGAGGAGTTGATCTTGTCCTTGAGGTTGCGCAGCAGGTCCAGAATCTGCGCCTGGATCGTTACGTCCAATGCGGTGGTCGGCTCGTCCGCGATGATCACGCGGGGGTTGCAGGCCAGAGCCATGGCGATGACGACACGCTGGCGCATACCGCCGGAAAGCTCGTGCGGGAACATCTTGTAGACGCCCTCGCTGTTGGCAATACCGACCATCTCCAGCAGTTCGATCGTGCGCGCCTTCATCTGCGCCTCGTTCATGCCGGATTCGTTGTGCAGGCTGATGACCTCTTCGATCTGTTCACCGATGCGGAACACCGGGTTGAGCGCGGTCATCGGCTCCTGGAAGATCATGGACACCACGTTGCCGCGGATCTTCTGAAGCACCTCGTCGGGCGCTTTCGTTACGTCGTAGGCCTTATCACCCAGATTGAGGCGGATCTCACCATCCGTTACCTGGCCCTGCGGACGCTGGAGCAGCTGCATCAAGGACAGACTGGTTACGGACTTGCCGCAGCCGGACTCGCCCACGACGCCCACGGTCTTGCCGATGGGCACCTCGTAAGTTACGCCGTCCACCGCCTTGACCGTACCGGCGTCGGTGAAGAAGTAGGTGTGGAGGTTATCAAACTCCACCGCGTTGTTGGGATCGTGCATGGTGGTCAGATATTCTTCCTCCGGCACGTCCTTGCGTTTGCGTTTCTTTTCGTATTCGTTGGTAATCTTGCGATTTTCGCGGGAAATCCGTCTGGATTCCCTCGCAGACAGATAGCCATCACTGTTCTTTTTTGCCATGACTGCTGCCTCCTTATCGCTTCATCTTCGGGTCAAATGCATCGCGCAGGCCGTCGCCCACCAGGTTGAACGCCAGAACGGTGAGCAGAAGCAGGGTGCCTGCGGGGATCCAGATGAACCAGAAGTGCTGCAGAACATAGGTGTTGTTAACGTCGTTGATAATGTTGCCCCAGGATGCGAAGGGGAACTTAACGCCGAGGCCCAGGAAGCTCAGCGACGCCTCGGTTAGGATCGCGCCGCCGACGCCCATGGTAACGGAGACGATGATCTGCGGGATGACGTTGGGCACCAGGTGCTTGAAGATACGGCGGGAAACGGAGATGCCGCCGGCCTCGGTGGCGGTCATGAATTCCTGCTCACGCAGGGACAGAATCTGACCGCGGATCATACGGGCCATGCTGGGCCAACCCAGGAAGCCGAGGATCAGCATCAAGTAAACCATTCGCAGCGTCGGGTCCACGCTCATCGCGTCCATCGCGGCGCCGAGGATGATGATGATCGGCATGGAGGGGATGCAGTAGAAGATATCCACGATACGCATGATCAGGTTATCCACCCATTTACCGAAGTAACCGGCAATACCGCCCATGATGATGCCGAGGAAGGTGGCAATGGCCTCGACGATGAAGCCGATGACCAGAGACACGCGGCCGCCGTACATCAGACGGGTCAGCATATCCATGCCGTTACGGTCCGTGCCCAGCCAGTGCTTGGCGCTGGGGGCGGAATAGGTGTCGTACACGCGGGTATCGGTACCCTGGCGGATGATCCAGTTTTTCACGTCGGCCTTGTACTCCACGGTGTAGTCGTGGGTTTCGCCGTTTTCATCCGTAAAGGTAAACTCCTTGGCGCCCTTTTCCAGCTCCGCGACCAGTTCCTCCTGGAACGAACGGGTGAGGAAGACGTCCTTGGAGATCGGCTGCACCACGTAACGGGAGATGAAAGCGACCTCTTCGCCGCCCTTGCTCACCACGCCGTCTTCGTCGATGGTGTAGTCCGTGCCGTCGGCCGTAAAGCTGCTTTCCTCGTTGGTATAGGCTTTCAGCGCATTGTAAGTAAAGTCAAAGGTGTTCTTCACGCCCTGCACGCTGGAGGCCACGATGTCCTTGTAGGCAAGTCCGATCATCGTACCGTCCGTCAGGCCGATGCTGTAAAAGTCTTCGCCTTCCTTGGTAACCGTATAGGTTACGTCGCGGTAGGTGAAGCTGGTATCGCCGGTCTGGGTGGCAAGCACGACCTTCGCCTGCACGGGGGAGCCCATCTCCTGCCCGTCGGCGATGGCGTAACGGAAGTCCACGTTTTTCACGGCGCCGGCGTATTCCTTGTTGAACACGTCGATGCGGTAGAACTGCTGATCCTCCTCATACGGGGTGAGAAGACCGCCGACGAAGGAGAAAATGAACATGAAGGCCAGGATTGCCAGGCCCACCACCGCGACGCGGTTGCGGAAAAAGCGCTTGGCCACCATTGCGCCGGGGGAGAGGACCTTGACGCGGCGATCGTCGTTGAGGGAGTACTGCTGCTTTTCCTCAGAGGGGGCGACAGCGGTGTTCTTGTTTTCCAGATTATCACTCATTTCCGTCAGTCTCCCTTCTTAAGCGATACGCACGCGCGGGTCAACCACGGCGTACAGGATGTCAGCGATCAGGTTGCCCAAAAGGGTCAGAATCGCCAGAAATGCCAGATAGAACATGGAGAACGGGATGTCGCCCTCCACCATGGCGTGGTACGAAGCGTAGCCGATACCGGGGATGGCGAACATCGTCTCGGTAAACAGCGCGCCGGAGAACAGACCGGGCAGGGAGCCGCCCACGATCGTAACCAGAGGGATGAGCGTGTTGCGGAAAGCGTGATGATAAATCACGTTGTGCTCGCTGACGCCCTTGGCGCGCGCGGTACGGATATAGTCCGCGTTGAGAACCTCCAGCATATTGGTACGGGTATAACGCATCAGGCCGCCGATGCTGATGATGACCAGGGTAACGAGGGGCAGCACCAGATGGTCGGCCATATCCAGGAACTTGCCCCAGGAGGAAAGCTGCTCGTGGGTACGACCGATCAGACCGAACAGGTCGAACCAGCCCAGCCTCACGCAGAACACCAGCTTGAGCAGTGCAATGAAGAAGAAGGTGGGCAGCGAGATAAAGGCAAGCGCCAGGACGGAGATGGTATAGTCGGTTTTGGAATACTGCTTGGTAGCAGCGATGATGCCCAGCGGAATGGCGATGATCAGCTCGAAGAACATCGTGATCACGCCCATGATAAAGCTGAGCCAAACGGTTTCGTTGAACTTCTGAATAACGGGTACGGTGTACTTCCAGCTATCGCCGAAGTTGCCGGTAAAGAACTCGCCCAGCCAGGCGATATAGCCGGCAAAGATGCCCTTGTCCATGTTATACATGGCGGTGAGCTGCGCCATCCACTCATCATAACTCTTCGAGCCGGGCAGCTGCGACTTCGCGCGGGCCACGTTCTCGATGTAGGAAGAGGGGAGACAGCGCATCAGCGCGTAGATGATCAGCATGACGAAGAAGAAGATGACCACCGACAGCAGCAGACGCTTTACAATGAATTTGCGCACAAAGAACCCTCCGTTCTCTTAGGTTTTGGGGGTGGGGCGGCGCTGCAGTGCACGAAGCTGCGTCGCCCATGGACCGATTCCAACTGCCACATATCAAGAGACGGCGGCGGTTCGCTGTCCCTTGATATGCGGCGGTTGGAGACGGTACCCTGCGGCCTTTGGGCCGCAGGGTCCCGTTACAGTTACCTAACGGTTACCGAAAGAACTGTGTTTTACGCTCAGTTCATCTCCAGGTTGTAAACGCCGTTCATCATTTCGCTGATCCAGCCATAGAAGGTGGTGATGTCGGGCAGAAGGGTGTCAATGTTGACGTTCTGCGTGGAGTAGATGTAGCAGTTCTGACGCTGATAGGTCGGGCACTCGACAGCCCAGTCGACCACGATGTCGAGGGCGGCCTTGTACATGGCCTTACGATAAGCCTGGTCGGTGGAGGAACGGGCGTCCATGATCAGGGTATCGAGTTCGGGATCAGCAATGCAGTACTGGTAGTTGGAACCGCCCTGGCCGGGGCCGCCCATCGGGTTCTTGCCGGCAACGGTGGTGGGGCCGTTGGCAACGTCGGAGTAATAGATCTGATACATATCGGGATCGACGGTGGATTGCCAAGCGGCGGCCCACATGGAAACCTGGATCGCGTCGAGGTTATCCCACAGCTCGGAGCTGTTGGACAGGTCCTTGATGATCAGGTTCATGCCGATGGTGGCAAGAGCGTTCTTGGCCTCGTTGACGATCATGAAGGCGGGGTGGTCGCCGGTGCCGTCAGCGGGGATCCAGAAGGTGTACTCCAGGCTGGCGCCTTCGGGAGCGGCGGTCAGCTTGCCGTCTTCCACGGTGTAGCCGGCAGCCTCAAAGAAGCCCAGGGCAGCCTGCGCGGCGGCGGCGTACTTCTCTTCGGCGCTCATGCTGGAGGTGTAGATGGGCTCGCCGTTCACGTCGGTGGAGAAGGCCACCTTGTAGTCCGCGTCGGAGGGACGGGGAGCGGCCCAGGAGGTGTTGGAAATGGGGTAGTTGATGACGCTGGCCCGCTCGCCGTAGTAGGAGTCGATGGCCACGTCGCGGTAGACGGAGAAGAGGGTGCCGAAGGCCTTGCGCAGGTTCTTGGAGGCCTCGGAAGCGGGCTCGCCGCCCACGTTCATGACCTTGGCATTCATGCCGATGTAGCCGTAGCCCAGATTGTCAACGGTATTGGTGGTGATGACGCTGCCGGTCACGCTGCCGCCGTTGTAGGTCTCGATCTGGTTGACGGTGCTGGTGGAGAAGGAAGGATCGGTGATGTCGATGGTGCCGGTGACGACGCCGTTGAGCTTGTCGTCATCGGACATGCACTGCTGGAAGTTGAGGTACTTGGTCTTCGGGCAGCCCTGGAAGTAGTACTCGTTGGCCTCGAAGTAAACGACGCCGTTCTCGAACTTGATGAACTTGTAGGGGCCGGCGCCCATGGGCTGGGTGGTCTTGGCGCGGACGATGCTCAGGTCGCCCTTGTCAAAGCCGAACTGGTTGTTCTCGTAGTCATACTTGGCCTTGTCGCCATAGTAGTGCATCGGGGTGACAGCGAGGTTGAGCTTGTAGATCGCAGTGGCGTCAACCTTGGTCATGACGATACGCATGTTGTAGTCGTCGATCTTCTGGATACCCTCGATGTTGGCGGCGGAGTCGCCGGTCTTGATGCCCTTGCCGGTGTAATCAGCGAGGGTGGGGAAGTAATCGTCGGGGGACAGGTTGGCCTTCTCGGTGTCGAGCATGGTCACGATGTCATTGCCGTAGGCTTCCCACAGGGCGGCGGCAAAGCTCTCGATGGTGTTCTCGGCGGGAGCAAAGCCCCAGTTGCCGGCAGCACCCTGGATGTCGCCGGCCTCGTTGTAGCCGTTTTCGACGCAATAGTCAACGATATCCTGAGCCAGAGCAAGGACGGACTCATCAGCGGCGGACCAGAAGGCAGTCTGCTCTTCCTCGGTCCACAGATCGAAGTTGGTGTTGTCGCGGCCGGCGGCGATCAGCAGGTTGCTCAGCGTGTCCATACCGGAACGATAAGCCTCCATGCCGAGGATCGGCGTGGTGAACAGGGTGGCGCTGCCGTCGTAGGTCGGGTCGCACTCGACGTACATCGTGAAGATAACGTCGTCGACGGTGACGGGCTCGCCATCGGAGAAGACCAGATCGTCACGCAGCTTGATGTCATAATAGACGGTGCCGTCGGCATTCTCGGTGATGGTCATGTCCGCCGGAGCGTAATAGGTATAGGGGGTGCCGTTGTACTCAACGGTCTCGCCCTCGATACCCTTGGTGATGATGGCGCCGGTACGGTCAGCGTTCAGCAGGAAGAGCTGCGTCATGGTCCAGGCATCATTGTCGTAAGCGCTCTCGGAGAAGAAGGGGGAGAACTTGCTGTTGAAGGGGCTGTAGCCCACCTGCAGGGTCTTTGCCTCTGCGGGCTGCTCGGTCTGGGTTTCGCCGTCGTCGGGGGTAACGGTGCCTTCATTGTTACCGCAACCGGCGAGCATACCCATAACCATCACACAGGCAAGCAGAAGCGCAAGGAACTTTTTGCTTTCTTTCATCGGGTTCACTCCTTAAAAAAATATTTTTTTGAAAAACGGACCTTGCTATCCGTAATTCACGATCCATTTGCCCCGAAGCGCGGGGCGGGGGGAGGGCTTACTCCCCGGAGGGGGCGTTCGCTTCGCCGCAGCGCCAGGACATCGTCCTGACGTGCCGCAGCAGCATCTGCGCCGCGGCGATCACCGCGAATTTGAGCGCAAAAACCGCCAGCGTGGCGAGCGTTTTGCCCAGAAAACCGTGCGATAGCACGAACACGAGATTGCCCAGCAGCCCCGCCCCGGCGAAGCCGAAGGTCAGGCTCAGGCAGGGGACGAGCCGCTCCACACTGCGCTGATAGACGTACTCGCGCAGCGTATCGCCGTGGTGCGCGATGCGGCACACGCTCCAAATGGTGAGCGCGACGCAGATCACCTCGCCCAGAAAGGGGAGGATGACGTAAAAACAGTTCAGCATTGCGGGCGCCTCGATAAATCCGGTGGCGAGCACCGCCGCACCCAGCAGGCACGACCAGACGCCCATCGCCTTTACCGCGCCGCGAAAGGGCGCCGTCCCCGCGTAGTGATAGAGCGGGCCGGTATAGACGTAGTCGCCGTTGAGGTCAGGCTGGAAACTGTTTAAATGGGAGCGGCGGTTTCTCTTTGCGTCGGCCATGGGTCATTCGATCCCGGTCAGATCGTAGTTGGCCAGCCAAGCGCGCGCCTTTTCGCACACGCCGCGCAGCGTATTTTCGTCAAAGGGGCTTTCCAGATCGGCGTTTTTCAAAAGCTCCGTGAATACGCGGCTGCCGCCCTGACGGGTGTAGGCCATGTAGTGCTTCCAGGCGTTTTTCGGATCGTCCTGGATCATCGCCCAGAACTCCAGCGCGACGGTCTGCGCCAGGCAGTAATCAATATAGTAGAAGGGGCTGGAATAGATGTGGTGCTGCCGCTGCCAGCCTTCGCCGTCGGAATAGAAGGGGATCTCGCCGTCGAGCTTCATCCACGGCATATAGACGCCCAGCAGCTCTTTCCACACGGCGTGGCGCTCGGCCGGGGTCATATCGGGCTTTTCATAGACGACGTGCTGGAAGTGGTCCACCATCGTGCCATAGGGGATGAAATTCACGCCGCCGGCCAGATGGCTGTAAAGGAACTTGCGTTCGTCCGCGCCGAAAAAGCCCTTGGCCCAGGGCCAGGCGAAGAATTCCATGCTCATGGAGTGGACCTCGCAGCCCTCCATGCTCGGCCAGATGTAGTCCGCGGGGATGCGATCGTGGTTCATCCAGTCGGCAAAGCCGTGGCCCGCCTCGTGCGTAACGACCTCAACGTCGCCCTGCGTGCCGTTGAAGTTGGCAAAGATGAAGGGAACGCCGTAATCGGCCAGCTCCGTGCAGTAGCCGCCGGACTGCTTGCCCTCGGTGGAGAGCACGTCAAGCAGCTCGTTGTCGAGCATCATGCGGAAATACTCGCTCGTTTCGGGGGAAAGCTCGTCGTAGAACTTGCGCCCCTGGGCGAGGATGTCGTCCGCGGTGCCGGCGGGACGGGGATTGCCGCTGCGGAACTGCAGCGCCGCGTCGGCAAAGCTCAGCGGGTAGGACTTGCCCAGGCGCTTGGCCTGGTCGCGGTAGACCGAGTCCGCCACGGGGACGAGATACTTCTGCACGGCGGCGCGGAACTTTTCCACGTCCTCCTTGGTGTAGCAGTTGCGGCCCATGCGGTAATAGCCCAGCGTGGTGTAGCCCTCGTAGCCGAGCTTCTTGCCCATCTGGTCGCGCAGATGCACCAGCTCGTCATAGATGCGGTCCAGCTCGGCCTGGTGGTCCTTGTACCACTTGCCCTCCGCCTGCCACGCGGCCAGACGGCGATTATCGTCGCTGTCGGTCTTGTACGGGGTGAGCTGGGAGAGCGTGTAGATCTTGCCCTCAAAGGGAATCTGGGCGGAGGCGAGGAGCTTTTCATACTCCTGCGTCAGATCGTTTTCCTTTTGCAGCTCCGGGATGATCTCAGGTGAGAAGCACTTGAGCGCGATCTCGGCGTTGACGAACATCAGATCGCCGTATTCCGCGGCAAAGTCCGCGCGGAAGGGGCTCTCCAGCATGGCCATCGTCCACTGCTGCGAATATTCCTCCAGCTCCGGCAGGAAGCTGTTCCAGAACTTCATTTCGTCGTCGTAGAACTTGTCGCGCGTGTCGATCGAGTGGCGAACGCTGGCGAGCGTCGAGGCAGTGGCAACGTGCTTGCCCTCGCGCTCCTTCTCCAGGAATACCTCGCGGGCCTCGGCGTAAGTCTTTGCGGCCTTGAGCCGCTCGGTCAGCGCCTGCAGACCGGCCTTGAGAGCCTCGGCGTCCGGGCGCTGGTAGGGCATTTCAGAAAACTTCATAAAAAACTCCTTATCCATTAATGAAACGAACACCGCGGCTGACAAACAAAATGTCGAAAATTGTCCGCGCAGAAAAGAAGAAGCGGCGCTCGCCCAAAAATAGTCATTTTGACATAATCACTATAACACAAAAAAACCTATTTCGCAACATTTTCTTGTAAAGATAGCCCAAAAAAAGCGAAAGGAATTGCGTCGCCGCGGCGGCGCGAGAGGGGGGGCGCCGGCGGGAGAGGGAAGTCAGCGCTTGAGCGTGCCGAACAGCCCGCGGGCCAGTTGCTTGCCCAGCTCCTTGCCCAGCGAATTCGCCGCCTTGGACATGGTCTTTTCAAGGGTGGATTGCTTCTGCGTGGTCTTGCGGCGGGGCTTTGCGGCGGCGTAGCCGTATGCCGCTGCCAGCTCCTTTTCGCGGCGGCGCTGCTCCTTTTCCCACGCGGATTGCTCCTTCGCCCACTGTGCCTGCTGCTTTTCCCACTGCGCCTGCTGCGCGGCGGCCTGCTCCTCGCGCTCGGCCTGCTCGCGCAGCGCGGAGAGCGCCTCGTAAGCGGAGTGCCGGTCCACGCTCTGTTGATATTTATATTTCAGCGGACTCGTGTCGATGATGGCTCGTATCGTGGCTTCGTCTGCGGCGTTCATCGAGCTGCGCGGCGGCAGGATGCCGGCGCGCTGCACCACCGTGGGCACGCCCTTGGGATCGAGCACGGAAACCAGCGCCTCACCCACGCCCAGCTCTTGCAGCACGCGCTCGGTGTCGAAATCCGGATTGACGCGGAACGAGCGAGCGGCGTAGCGCAGCGCCTTTTGTTCGTTGGGCGTATAGGCGCGCAGCGCGTGCTGCACGCGGTTGCCGATCTGGGAGAGCACGCTTTCGGGGATGTCGCCGGGGTTTTGCGAGATGAACCACACGCTCACGCCCTTCGAGCGGATCAGGCGCACGACCTGCTCGATCTTCTCCAGCAGTGCTTTGGGTGCGTCCTTAAAGAGCAGATGTGCCTCGTCGAAGAAGAAGGCAATTTTGGGCTTATCCAGGTCGCCTGCTTCGGGCAGCAGCTCGTAAAGCTCAGAGAGCATCCACAGCAAAAACGTGCCGTAGAGCAGCGGGTGCTGGAACAACTGCTGGCATTCTAGGATGTTCATCATGCCGCGCCCCTGCGCGTCGTAGTCAAACCAGTCGGCAATGTCGAGCGCAGGCTCGCCGAAGAAGACGTCGCCGCCCTCATCTTCGAGCGTGAGCAGCGCGCGTTGGATGGCGCCCACGGACTGCGCGGAGATGTTGCCGTACTGCAGCTTATATTCCTTGGCATTGTCGCCCACGTACTGCACCATGCTGCGCAGATCCTTCAGGTCGAGCAACAGCAAGCCCCGTTCGTCTGCAATTTTAAAGACAATGCGCAGTACGCCGCTTTGCGTTTCGTTGAGCCCCAGCAGCCGCGCAAGCAGCTCCGGTCCCATATCGGAGATCGTCGTGCGCACGCTGTGGCCCAGCTTGCCGTAAACGTCGAAAAAGCGCACGGGGTAGGCGGCATAGTCGAAATGCTCAATGCCCATCGTGTCGATGCTGCGGCGGATATGCTTTGTCTCCTCCCCGGCGAGGCACATACCGGATACGTCTCCCTTGATGTCCGCGATGAACACCGGCACGCCCAGATCGCTGAAGGATTCCGCCACGACCTTGAGCGTTACGGTTTTTCCGGTGCCGGTCGCGCCGGCAATCAGCCCGTGCCGCGTCGCCATGGACGGCTCCAGATACACGCGCTCGCTTCCTGTGGCAAGCCAGATTTTCCTCTCATCCTGCAGATACATTGGCTGGTTCCTCCTTCGGCACATTATTTAATAGTATAACACGGTTTTTTTCATCCGTCCAGTACCGATCTGGGGCTTGCGAGGTTTTTTCGCGGAGCGCCGGCTCGATTGCAGACGCGCACGAGTGCGCACATGAGAAACGGCGGCGTTTTTGCAAAGACGGGAAAGGCGCTTGACACACAATACTATTTGTTGTATAGTATAGAAAGAACGGAGGCACGGTACACAGCGCATGGAATTTGCGGCCGCGCCGCCGGAGACATACAGAAAAAGGAGATAACGTAATGGAAGAAAACAAGAGCGTCCTGCCGGACGAAATGCCGCAGGAGGGCGCGGTAAAATGGAAGGAGCGCAGATTCAAGGGAAATCATCTGCTGTGGGTAATTCTGGCGACCCTCTTTGGGATGATCGTTTCGTCTGTCGTCGGCCAGACGGCCCTGAGTCTCCTGTTCAGACCGCTTGCGCTGCGCTCGCCGGAGCTGGCGGCGGTACTGGATTATACGATCCAGCTCGGTGTGATCGTCGTGCTGGTGGTCATCCTCTGGGTGATTCCCAAAAACCGATTCATTCTGCGCTCGTTCCTGCCCCGCGGGAGGGGGCAGGCCGTCGCGCCGCGCGTGGTGGAGGATACCTACCGTCCCACGCAGAACAACACGGTGAAGATGCTGCTGCTTGGTCTGCTGCTGGGATTTGTGGGCAATTTTTTCTGCATTGCCTGTGCGCTGCTCCACGGGGATATCAAGTTCTATTACGATTTCAGCGCCGCGCAGGTTCCGCTGCTGCTGTTTGCGCTGGTGTCGGTGTTTTTCCAGAGTACCGCGGAGGAGCTTTGGTGCAGGGGCTTTCTCTATGAGCGTATCCTGATCCACTATCCGCGCTGGGTCGCCATCGCGGTCAACGGCCTGCTTTTCGGCCTGCTGCATATGGCAAATCCGGGCGTAAGCGTGCTGGCGATCGCCAGCATCGTGCTCTGCGGCCTTTCGTACTCGCTCGTGCGCTGGTATACGGGCAGCATCTGGGTCGCCATGGGTCTGCATACGATGTGGAATTTCACCCAGGCATTCCTCTTCGGTCTGCCCAACAGCGGGATTGTGTCGCGGCTGTCGGTGTTTCATCTGGACGCCTCCACCGGCGTGAGCAACCTGATCTACGACTTCGCCTTCGGCGTGGAGGCGGCGATCCCCGCGCTGATTGCGGACGGCGCGCTGGGCGTCGCGGTGCTTTTGATGGCGCGGCGGGCCGGCCGCCTCGGCGAGCTCAAGCAGAGCTATGAGACGATGGCGCGGCAGGAATAAGGCAAAGCATACAAAAATACCGGAATCCCAGGGGAGCCACTTCGCAGGGAAGTGGCTCCCCCATTTTAAAAAATACTTGACATATATATCGAGGTGCGATATATTAATAGTATCGAGGCTCGATATATCGAATTAAGATGGTCTGGGAGGGCATATGGACGAAAAAATCAGAAGGATCTATGTTCCAATGAGCGAATCCGGGTTTTATATCCTGTTTTGTCTGCAAACGCCGCAGCACGGATATGGGATCGGCCAACAGGTCAAGCGTCTGACCGGCGGTGCAGTTACCATCGGCGCGGGGACCATGTACGGAACGATTTCAAAAATGGAGAAGGACGGGCTGATCTGCTTTTACAGAGAGGAAGAAAAGCGCAAGCTGTACCGGCTCACAGAGCTTGGACAGGAGGTTCTGACAGCAGAGCTGCGCAGAATCGAAAGATTGTACAAAAACAGCAAAGGAGAGAGCTATGATGCGTAAAACAATGACGCGATTCTTTACAGTTGCCGAATATGAAGACGAGGAACGCTATCTGAGAGAACAGCATCAAAACGGCTGGAAGCTGGTTTATGTAAAGATGCCGTGCTTTTACGTCTTCGAATCCTGTGAGCCACAGGACGTCATTTATCGGCTGGATTACAAAAACGGCGAACAGACCGAAGAATATATGCAGATGGCGCAGGACTTCGGGTGGGAATGCTTTGCGGAAAGCTGGGGCTGGCTGTATTTCCGGAAACCGGTGGATGTCGCGCAAGCCGAGGGAGAGGACGAACTGTTTTCCGATAACGATTCCCGCCTGCAAATGGTCGAACACATCGTCCTGACAAGAAAGCTGCCGATCCTGATCGTCCACCTCTGCTGTATCCTGCCGAATCTGTTCCAGGCAATTAACCGAAAGAT
>CAMZIO010000004.1 GCA_947307255.1 uncultured Clostridia bacterium
GTTTCAGTTGATCTGCTTTCTGCGCGAGAGATTCATCGTGCCGTCCTTCATGTCGCCGATACTCTCCAGGCTCTTGCCCGTGCCCTCGGCCACGCAGGAGATCGCGTTCTCCGCTACGACGGTCTGGATGCCGGTGCGCGCGGTAACGAGCTTGTCGAATCCGCGGACCAGGCTGCCGCCGCCGGTCATCACGATGCCGTTGGTGGAGATGTCGGCCACCAGCTCCGGCGGCGTGCGTTCGAGCACCTGGTGCACGGCTTCCATGATGCGCTCCACCGGCTCTTCAAAGGCGTCCATCATCTCCGTGGAGGTAACGGAGATCAGCTTGGGCAGGCCCGTGAGCAGGCAGCGCCCCTTGATCTCCATGGTCAGCTCCTCCTCCGGCGGGAAAACGCAGCCGATCTCCATTTTCATCTGCTCGGCTGTGCGCTCGCCGATGAGCAGGTTGTGCTTGCGGCGCATATATTTGATGATGGCCTCGTTGAACTGGTCGCCGGCGACCTTGATGGATGCGGATTCCACCACGCCGGAGAGGGAGATGACCGCGATATCCGCCGTGCCGCCGCCGATGTCGATAACGAAATGGCCGTCCGGCTTGGTGATGTCGATTCCGGCGCCGATGGCAGCCGCGACCGGCTCCTCGATCAGATAGACGCGGCGCGCGCCGGCCTGGATGCCGGCGTCGATCACGGCGCGCTCTTCAACCTCCGTAATGCCGGAGGGGACGCAGATGATGATGCGGGGCTTGAAGAACTGGAAGCCCACGACCTTGTGAATGAATTCCTTGAGCATCCGTTCGGTAACGTCGTAATCCGAGATCACACCCTCGCGCAGCGGGCGGATGGCGACGATGTTGCCGGGCGTGCGGCCCAGCATGGCCTGCGCGTCCGCGCCGACCTTGAGGAGCTTGCCGGTGTCCTTGTCGATGGCGACGACGGACGGCTCGTTGAGCACGATGCCCTTGCCCTTAATGTAGATCAACACCGATGCGGTACCAAGGTCAATGCCGATGTCTTTTCCAAATGCGCACATAGTAGCACCTCTTGCTTTCTTCGGGTATATCAAGCGGGCAGACCCGTCTTGTTACAAAACAACATATTAATTATAACGGCAAGAAACGCACTTTGCAATAGCATTATGCGAATCTCACGGCGCGCTTTTGCCGCCTTTTTCCCCGTGCTCGTCCACGGCGGAGGCAACGGTGGCGCAGACCACGCTTTGCGCGCCCGCATCCCGAAGCACGCGCACGCACTCGCCAAGGGTCGACCCGGTGGTGATGATGTCGTCCAGGAGCAGCACCCGCGCGCCTTGAATCTGCTCTGTGTCCGCCGCCTCGTACACGCCAAGCACGTTGCCCTTGCGCTCCTCGCGGGAGGTCAGGCCCGACTGCGGCGGGTTGTCAAAAACTTTGCGCAGCAGCGTCAGCGGCGGCGCATCCCAGATTTTGCCGAGCTCCGCGGCAATCAACTGCGATTGATCGTAGCCGCGCTCGCGCCTGCGCCTGTCCGATACCGGGACGTAAGTAATGCAGTCGAAGGCGCCGGGCAGCTCTTCGGCAATCGTGCGCGCCATGAGCTGGGCGTAGCCCTCCGCTGCACTTCGTCCGCCGTGGAACTTGAAACGCAGCAACGATTGGCGCACGACGCCCTCGTAGCGCAGCGGCGAGACGCAGCGCCCAAAGGGAGCGCCCTCGCGCAGTGGCTTTTCGGCGTAGGGCAGCTTCTTTTCACACGAGGGGCAGACTCCGTGTACGCCGGGGCGGGCGCAAAATGCGCAGCGCGGAGGGAAGATCAGATCCAGCAAAGCCGTCGCCCATTTTTCCATATTGCCGCTTCCTTTCTCTGCTTTGCCGCACGCGAGCGCCCGATCAGCCGTTTTTCAGCCGCCAGCGCAGGCCGCTGTAACGCCGCTGCTGGCGGTCGTTCTCCGCCATGCGGCCGACGGTGGCGTCGTCCCCGACGATGATCAACAGCTCCCGCGCGCGGGTGATGGCGGTGTAGAGCACGCCGCGCACCTGCAAGAGCGGCGCGCAGGGCGCCGAAACGAAAATCACGCCGCGGTATTCGCTGCCCTGCGCCTTGTGCACCGTCGTGGCGTACGCCACGTCCAGCTCGGCAAGCATATCCGCGGTATAGGTAGCCACGCGGTCGTCAAAGGCAATGGTCAAAAGTTCGCCGCTGGGGTCGATTTGCAGGATACGCCCCACGTCGCCGTTGAAAATGCCGGTGCCGGCGGTGCCGTCCTCCTTTTCCCAGACGACGTCGTAATCGTTTCGTATCTGCATGACGCGGTCGCCCTCCCGGAAGACGCCGTCCCCCCAGGGACGCTCGCGTTTCGCGGGAGCGGCGGGATTCAACGCGGCTTGCAGCGCACGGTTGAGCGCAAGCGTGCCGGTCGGCCCCTTGCGGGTGGGGGTAAGCACCTGAATCTCAGCGGCAGGGAGGTGCATTTTCTCCGGCAGGCGATGGGCGCACAGCTCCACCACCGTGTCGACCAGCCGCGCGCTGTCGCGCCGGGGCAGGAAGAAAAAATCTCCGTCCGCGCTGTTGTTCAGCTCCGGCATACGCCCGTCGTTCACGGCGTGTGCGCTGCGCACGATGGCCGAGCGCTCCGCCTGGCGGAAAATCTCCGTCAGCGCGACGGTGGCGAGCTTTCCGCTGCGAATGAGGTCGGCAAACACGTTGCCTGCGCCGACGGAGGGCAACTGGTCTGAGTCGCCCACCATCACCAGCCGGCAGCCGGGACGCAGCGCCGCCAAAAACGCGCGCATGAGAGCCAGATCCACCATGGACATCTCGTCGAGAATCACGGCGTCCGCCTCCAGCGGATCCTGTTCACTCTTGGCAAAGCTCACCTCGCCGGTCTGCTCGTTCCAGCTCATGCCGAGCATACGGTGGATCGTCTGCGCCTCCCGGCCGCACAGCTCGCCCATGCGCTGGGCCGCGCGCCCGGTGGGGGCGGCCAGCAGGACGGTGAGCCCCATGCGCTCAAACAGCGCCACGATCCCGCGTACGGAGGTGGTTTTTCCCGTGCCCGGGCCGCCGGTGAGCAGCAGCAGCGCCTCCTGCGCGGCGAGCTCCACGGCCCTGCGCTGCAGCGGGGCGTATTCGATGCCCTGCTCGCGCTCAATCTCGTCGATCACCTTTGACGCCCCGCGCAGCTTGTCCGGCCGATCGGAGAGCATGGCGCGCAGGCGCGCTGCGACGTAGGTCTCCGCCTCGTGGCAGCGCGCGAGATAACACGCTTCCACGTTCGCCACCTGCTCGCACACGATGTGCCCGCGCTCGATCAGATCGTCCAGCGCGCGCTCCGCCGCGTCCGTACCGCAGTCGAGCAGCTGCACCGTGGCGGCAAGGAGCTTGTGGCGCGGCAGAAAAACGTGTCCGCCGCCCAGCTCGTTGTGGGAAAGCTCAAACAGCAGCCCCGCTTCCGTGCGGCAGGCAGCGTCGCCGGAAACGCCCAGCGAAAGCGCGATTTCGTCTGAAACGGAGAATTCCACGTGAAACGGCTCGCCGGAGAGCAGGTAGGGGTTACGGCGCACCGCGTCCATCGCGTCCGCGCCGTAGCGGCGGTAGAGCGGCACCGCCAGCGCGACGGGCAGTTCGTAGCGCGTGAGGAATTCCATCACGCGGCGCAGTCCCATCTGCGCGCGAAAGCTTTGCGCAATTTCGCGGGCGCGTTTGTCCGTGATGCCCTGGATCGTGCGCAGCTTTTCCGGTTCGCTTTCAATCACCGAAAGCGTCTGCGCACCGAAACGGGCAACCAGCTTCTGCGCCGTGGCGGGACCGACGCCGCGCAGCGCGCCGGAAGCCAGATAGTTCAGAATCTGCGTCTCATCGTCTGGCATATACCGATCCGCCGCGTCAATGACGAATTGCTCGCCGTGCTGCGGATGCACGGCAAACGTGCCGTTGGCGACAAGCCTTTCGCCCGGCGCGGCGCAGGGAATGCAGCCGGTGGCGGTGAGCAGTTCGCCCTCGTCGGTTACGAGGCGAAGGACGGCGTAGCCGTTCTCCTCGTTTTGGTAGATCACGGCCATAACGGTGCCGATAACGGTCTGTGATTCGTTCATGTTCTCTCCGCATTACAAGGGTGGGAATATCCTCGCTCCAGGGGCTTGCACGTTCGGAAGCGTTACGCCGGGCGCGCCCTGCTGCAACCGGAGCGCAGCGGCGCCAGACCCGGAGCAACCGCCTTTTTCATTGCGGTTTCCCTTGCTTTTCCGTAAAAAATAAAAGTTCTTCCGTCTTCTCGCAAAGCGACACGTCGTAATCGTCGTGGCAAAGGAGCGCGGCGACGCGCCGGGCCTCCTCGTCCATGCCGCAGTCGAGAATCACGATGTGGGTAAAGCCCCCGTCCTCATAGCGCGAGCGCTGGAGCATACGCACCGTATGCTCCAGCTCCGGTGCGGCACCGCGCGCGGGGACCAGGGCAATCGTTTCCAGCGTGCTGTGCCGCCGGGGGTGCAGCACCGCCGACAAAAGCATCCACAGCACGCACGCAAGCCCGATGGCCGAGAGCGCAGCCACCGCGCCGTCCTGCAAAAGCTGCATGATTTCTCACCTCATCCCAGACTATGCGGCGCGGCGGCGATGGGTTACGGGAGTACCTTTTTCAAATACTGTCCCGTATAGGACGTGCTTACCTGTGCGAGCTGCTCCGGCGTGCCGGCAGCGACGATCGTGCCGCCGCCGCTGCCACCCTCGGGGCCGAGGTCGATCAGGTAGTCCGCACACTTGATCACGTCGAGATTGTGCTCGATCACGAGCACGGTGTTGCCGCTGTCCACCAGGCGCTGCAGCACCTCCAGCAGCTTTTTCACGTCGTCCGTATGCAGGCCGGTGGTCGGTTCGTCGAGAATGTAGATCGTGCGGCCGGTGGCACGGCGGGACAGCTCGGTTGCCAGCTTGACGCGCTGCGCCTCGCCGCCGGAGAGCGTGGTGGACGACTGGCCGAGGCGGATATAGCCCAGACCCACGTCGCAAAGTGTCTGGAGCTTGGCGGCAATCCTGGGCAGATCGCGGAAAAATTCCAGCGCCTCGTCCACGGTCATCTCCAGCACCTCGGCGATGTTTTTGCCCTTATAGCGCACCTCCAGCGTTTCGCGGTTGTAGCGCTTGCCCTTGCACACCTCGCAGGGGACGTAGATGTCGGGCAGGAAGTGCATTTCGATCTTGAGCTGCCCGTCGCCGCTGCACGCCTCGCAGCGTCCGCCCCGCACGTTGAAGCTGAAGCGTCCGCTGGCATAGCCGCGCGCCTTGGCGTCCGGCGTGGAGGCGAACAGGTCGCGAATATCGTTGAAGACGTTGGTATAGGTCGCGGGGTTGGAGCGCGGCGTGCGGCCGATGGGACTTTGGTCGATGCAGATGACCTTGTCGAGAAACTCCTCGCCCTCGATGGCGCGGTGGCGTCCGGCGTGTACCTTCATGCGGTTTAAGTCCGCGCCCAGCTTTTTAAACAGGATCTCGTTGACCAGCGAGGATTTTCCGCTGCCGGACACGCCCGTTACGCAGGTGAACGTCCCCAGCGGGATGGACACGTCGATGTCCTTCAGATTGTTCTCCCGCGCGCCGCGCACGGTGAGCGCTTTGCCGCTGCCAGATCTGCGCTGCGCGGGGACGGGGATCTTCTTTTTGCCTGAGAGATACTGCCCCGTCAGGGAGCTTTCGCACGCCATGATCTCCTCCGGTGTGCCGGCGGCGACGATCTCGCCGCCGTGTATGCCCGCGCCGGGGCCGACGTCAACGATATAGTCGGCGGCGCGCATGGTGTCCTCGTCGTGCTCGACGACGATGAGCGTGTTGCCGAGGTCGCGCAGGCGCTTGAGCGTGGCGAGCAGCTTGTCGTTGTCGCGTTGGTGCAGGCCGATCGAGGGCTCGTCGAGAATATAGAGCACGCCCATCAGACTTGAGCCGATCTGCGTGGCCAGACGAATGCGCTGCGCCTCGCCGCCGGAGAGGGAGGCGCTGGCGCGCGAGAGCGTCAGATATTCCAGGCCGACGGAGCGCAAAAAGCCCAGCCGCGCCTTGATCTCCTTCAAAATCCGCTCGCCGATGCGCATCTGCTGCTCGCTGAGCGTCAGATTTTCCATGAAGTCCAGAGCCTCCACCACGGACTTTTCCGTATAGTCGGCAATGCTGCTGCCGCCCACCGTTACCGCAAGGGACTCCTTGCGCAAGCGCTTGCCCTGACAGGTGGGGCAGGGGCATTCGGACATATACTCCTCCAGCTCGGCGCGCACGCCGTCGCTCTGCGTTTCGCGGTAGCGGCGCGAGAGGTTGTTGACGATGCCCTCGAATGGCTGGTACAGCACGCCCTTGCCGCGAGGCTGATCGTATTGCAGCTCCAGCGCCTCGCCCTTCGTGCCGTAGAGGATGACGTCCATCACCTCGTCAGAAAGCTTGTCCAAGGGGTCGCGCAGGGAGAAACGGTATTTCTTCGCCAGCGCCTCGAAGTACATACGGGAGATGCCGTCCCCCCGCACGTTGTTCCAGCCGGAGGCACAGATCGCTCCGTCGAGGATCGAAAGCGAGCGGTTGGGGATCACCAGCTCCGGGTCGACCCGCAGCTGGAAGCCCAGACCCGTGCACGCCGGGCACGCGCCGAAAGGATTGTTGAACGAGAACATACGCGGGGCGAGTTCCTCGATGGAGATGCCGCAGTCCTCGCAGGCGTAGTTCTGGGAAAAGAGGATGTCGCGCTCCTCCTGCAGGACGTTGACGAGCACCAACCCGCCGGTGAGCGCGGCGGCAGTCTCGACCGAGTCGGTCAGGCGGTGCACCACGTCCGGCCGCAGGATCAGACGGTCCACGACGATCTCGATGTTGTGCTTCCTGTTTTTATCCAGCTTGATCTCCTCGCTCAGCTCGTACATACTGCCGTCCACGCGCACGCGCACGTAGCCGGACCGGCGTGCATCCTCGAATACTTTGGTATATTCGCCCTTGCGCGCGCGGATTACCGGCGCCATGACCTGAATGCGCGTGCCCTCCGGCAGCAGCAGTAGCTGGTCGATGATCTGGTCGATGGATTGCTGGCGGATCTCCTTGCCGCAGTTGGGGCAGTGGGGCGTGCCCACGCGCGCCCACAGCAGGCGCAGATAGTCGTAGATCTCCGTTACCGTGCCCACCGTGGAGCGCGGGTTCTGGGAGGTGGTCTTCTGGTCGATGGAGATGGCAGGGGAGAGCCCCTCAATGTAATCCACGTCGGGCTTTTCCTTCTGCCCCAGGAACATCCGCGCATACGAGCTGAGACTCTCCACATAGCGGCGCTGCCCCTCGGCGTAGATGGTGTCAAACGCGAGGGAGGATTTGCCGCTGCCGGAGAGTCCCGTTACGACGGTCAGCGCGTCGCGCGGGATCGCCACGTCGATATTTTTCAGGTTGTTTTCTCTTGCGCCCTTGACAAAGATTCTGCTGTTCATCCGTTGACTCCTTCAATCCACGATCACGTCGGCGGTTTTCGCGCCGATCAGCCCCAGCAGCGCGGCGGGAGGCAGCTCGATCTGGCTGCCGATCTTGCCTGCACTGACGAATACCGTCGCGCAGTTTTCCACCGTGCGGTGGAAAACCGTGGGATACTGCTTCTTCATACCCACCGGCGAGCAGCCGCCGCGGACGTAGCCCGTCAGCGCGGGCAGCTCCTTTACCGCGATCAGCTCCACGGATTTCTCGCCTGCGGCCTTTGCCGCCTTTTTCAGATCCAGGCTTTCCGCCACGGGAATACAGAAAACGCAAAGATGGCCGCTTGCGCCGCGCGCGACCAGCGTTTTGTACACCGACTCGACCGGCTGGCCCAGCTTTTCAGCGATGTGCAGGCCGTACTCCCGGTCGCCCAGCGGGCTCTCGTCCTCCTCATACGTGTGCGCTGTATAGGGGATCTTCCGCTGCTCCAGGATGCGCATCACGTTGGTTTTTTCTTCCTTGTGTTTTGCCATGATTCTCTCCTTACGTGCCTGCGCGCCGTCATTGGTTTGCGTCCCGTCTCAGCTCGATGATGCGGTCGCGCAAAATCGCGGCGTACTCGAACTCCAGCATGCGGCTGGCCTCCTGCATCTGCTTTTCCAGCTTGCGGATCTGCTCGTCCCGCTCCCGCTCGGAGAGCTTGCGCTTGCCGCGGCGGCGGGCGCTTTCCTCCTCTTTCTTGCTGATCTCCAGCACCTCGCGGATATCCTTGCGGATCGTCTGCGGCACGATGCCGTGCGCCTTGTTGTAGGCGTCCTGAATGCCGCGGCGGCGCTCGGTCTCCTCCATGGCCACGCGCATGGACGGCGTAACCGTGTCGGCATAGAGCACGACGAGGCCCTCGGCGTTGCGGGCGGCGCGGCCGATGGTCTGGATCAGCGAGGTCTCGCTGCGCAGAAAACCCTCCTTGTCCGCGTCCAGGATCGCCACCAGCGACACCTCCGGCAGGTCGAGACCCTCGCGCAGCAGGTTGATGCCCACCAGTACGTCAAATTCGCCCAGACGCAGATCGCGGATCAGCTCCATGCGCTCGAGCGTCTCCACGTCGGCGTGCATATAGCGCACCTTCACGCCCACACCCTGCAGATACGCCGTCAGATCCTCCGCCATCTTCTTCGTCAGCGTCGTTACCAGCACGCGCTCGTTGCGTGCGGCGCGCGCGTTGATCTCACCGAGCAGATCGTCAATCTGGCCTTCGACGGGGCGCACCTCCACGCGCGGGTCCAGCAGACCCGTCGGGCGGATCACCTGCTCGACGATCTGGCCCGCGCGGCTGCGTTCATATTCGCCCGGTGTTGCGGAGACGTAGATGCGCTGGTGGACGCGCTGCTCAAACTCGTCAAACTTGAGCGGGCGGTTGTCAAACGCGCAGGGCAGGCGGAAGCCGTAACGCACGAGGCTTTCCTTGCGCGCGCGGTCGCCGTTGTACATCGCGCGCACCTGCGGCAGCGTTACGTGGGACTCGTCCACGAACAGCAGAAAGTCCTTGGGGAAATAGTCGATCAGCGTCATCGGCGGCGAGCCCTCCGGCCGAGCGCCGATCACGCGGGAATAGTTCTCAATGCCCGTGCAGTAGCCAAGCTCCCGCATCATCTCGATGTCGTAGCGCGTGCGCTGGCGAATGCGCTGCGCCTCCACGGCGAGGCCCTGTTCGGCAAAGTATTGCTCGCGCGCGGCCAGCTCGCGTTCAATCTCCGCAATCGCGCGCTCCATCTTGTCCTTGGTGGTTACGTAGTGCGACGCGGGATAGATCACTGTGTGGCTCAGCGAGCGCAGCACCTGCCCGGTAACGGGGTGAAACTCACGGATCGCGTCGATCTCGTCCCCGAAAAACTCCACACGCACCGCACGGTCGCGGTAATAGGCGGGATAGATTTCCACCGTGTCGCCGCGCACGCGGAAGCGGTTGCGCGCGAAGGCAACGTCGTTGCGCTCATAGCGGTCCTCGACCAGCCGACGCAACAGCGTATCGCGCGCAATCGCCTGACCGGGGCGCAGGGAGATCATCAAATTTGCAAAATCGTCCGGCTCGCCCAGACCGTAGATGCAGGATACCGACGAGACCACGATCACGTCCCGCCGCTCCAGCAGCGCGCAGGTGGCGGACAGGCGCAGGCGGTCGATCTCGTCGTTGGTGGAGGCGTCCTTGGCGATATAGGTGTCCGTATGGGGAATATAAGCCTCCGGCTGGTAGTAATCGTAGTAGGATACGAAGTATTCCACGGCGTTTTCCGGGAAAAACTCCTTGAACTCGGCGCAAAGCTGTGCCGCCAGCGTCTTGTTGTGTGCCAGCACCAGAGTGGGCCGTTGAATCTTTTCGATGACCTTCGCCATCGTGAAGGTCTTGCCGGAGCCGGTTACGCCCAGCAGCACCTGCTCGTCCAGCCCCAGCGCCACGCCGCGCGCAAGCTTTTCAATGGCCTCAGGCTGATCGCCCGTGGCTTCAAAGGGCGCGTGCAGTTTAAACTCCATGGAGCAACCTCCTTAATGCGGCGGCAGCAGGCCGTTTTGCCGCAGCGATACGAAATCGCCGTCTGCCACGATGATGTGATCCACCAGCTCGATCCCCACCGCGTGCAGCGCGCTCCAGACGGCGAGTGTCATGCGCTCGTCCTCGCTCGACGGCAGCGCCACGCCGCTGGGGTGGTTGTGCGAGAGGATCACGTTGCTTGCACCGCAGTGCAGCGCGTCTTCCGCGATGCGCCGCACGTTGACGCTGACGCTGTCCACGCTGCCCTCCGCCACGCGGAAACAGGCGAGCAGCTTGCCCTTGGCATCCAGGCACGCTTCGTGCAGCTCCTCGTGCTTCATGCCAAAAAACCGGTCGATAAAGTATGCGCCGGAGCACTCCGCCGAGTTGAGAATCGTGCCGCCTGAAAAGCTCTCGCTTCTGATGCGCCGCCAGAGCGGCAGAAGCAGCGCGAGCAGAGTGGCGGCGTTTTCGCCCATACCCTCCACCTGCGCCAACTCCTCCGGCGCGGCGGAAAACACGCCCTCCAGTGAGCCGAAGCGATCCATCAGCCGGTGGGCAATGGGGTTGGTATCCCGACGGGGGATCGCGTAATACAGCAGCAGCTCCAGCACCTCGTGGTCGGCAAACGCATCCAGCCCGTGCCGGCGGAATTGCTCCTTCTTCCGCTGCCTGTGTCCGTCGTGGATCGACATAGCCGCGCCCCCTTCCATAGAGCTCCATACAGCAAGCGTTGTTAAATCAGTTTATTTTATCACGTTTTTTCGTGCTCTACAAGCAGTTTTTCCGTGTATTATATAGTTGCGGGCCCCACAGGCAGTTGCCTGCGGGGCCCGCAACCGGGAGAGTTTTGCCTGTTTCCGCCCGGCGGCGCAGACACGTGACGCGCCGTCTGGCGGCTGGGGTGCGTGGTGGGGGATTGCGCCGCCTGCGGACGGCGCGAAGCGGTCTATGGGCAATCTTCGGACTTTGTCTTGCGGTGATAATCCTCCAGCGCGGCGTGGATCGCCTCCTCCGCCAGCACGGAGCAGTGTATTTTATGGCTGGGCAGCCCGTCGAGCGCCTCCGTTACGGCCTGGTTCGTCAGACGCATTGCGTCTGCCACCGGCTTGCCCTTGATCAGCTCCGTCGCCATCGAGCTTGACGCGATGGCGCTGCCGCAGCCAAAGGTTTCAAACTTCGCGTCTGTGATGACGTCGCCTTCAATCTTGAGATACATCTTCATGATATCGCCGCACTTGGCGTTGCCGACCTCACCGACCCCGTCGGCGTCCTCAATCACGCCGACGTTGCGGGGATTGCGGAAATGATCCATCACTTTCTCGCTGTATAATGCCATGTTAAGCCTCCTTACAGAATAAACGGTTTCCGGCCCGCGGTCAGATCCCGCCAGATGGGAGAGAAGCTGCGCAGATACGTCACGACCTCCCGGACGGAGCGGACGAGATAATCCACGTCGCCTTCCGTGATGTCCTCGCCGAGGCTCAGCCGCAGCGAGCCGTGCGCCACGTCGTGCACGCGGCCGATCGCCAGCAGCACGTGGCTCGGATCGAGCGAGCCGGACGTGCAGGCGCTGCCGGAGGAGGCGCAGATCCCCCTGTCGTCCAGCAACAGCAGCAGGGATTCCCCCTCGATTCCCTCAAAGCAGAAGTTCACATTGCCGGGAAGACGGTTACGGGCGTCTCCGTTGAGCGCTGAATGCGGGATCTCCTGCAGCCCGGCGATCAGCCGGTCCCGCATGGCGGTCAGATGCGCGGCGTTTTCTGCCATTTTCGCGTTGGCTTCGGTCAGCGCTGCAGCCATCGCCGCGATACCCGGCACGTTTTCCGTCCCCGCGCGTTTGCCGCGCTCCTGCGCGCCGCCCTCGATCAGGCTGGCGAGCGGCACGCCCCGCTTTGCCCAGAGAAACCCGACCCCCTTCGGCCCGTGAAACTTGTGCGCGGAGGCGGAGAGCAGGTCGATGTTGTCCTCTGCCGTGTTCACCGGGACGTGCCCGATTGCCTGCACGGCGTCCGTGTGGAACAGCACGCCCCGCTTCCGGCAGATCGCCCCGATTTCCCGGATCGGCTGGATCGTTCCGATTTCGTTGTTGGCAAACATGACGGACACCAGACATGTGTCCTCCCGGATAGCGGCCTCGACCTCTGCGGGGACGACCACGCCGTTTTCGTGCACGTCCAGCAGCGTTACCGAGAAGCCCTCCCGCTGCAGGGCCGCCAGCGTGTGCAGCACCGCGTGGTGCTCGAAAGCGGTGGAAACGATGTGCATTTTCCCGCGCTTCTTGCCGAGTGCAGCGGCGGAGCGGAGCGCCTGGTTGTCGGCCTCGCTCCCGCCGGAGGTGAAGAGAATCTCGCGCGGCTGCGCGCCGATCACGGCGGCAATCTGCTCGCGCGCAGTTTCCAACGCCTCCTTTGCGTCTTGCCCGTGCGCGTACAGACTGGACGGATTGCCCCAGTTTTTCTGCATCTGGGTGAGCATGGCTTGGATCGCCGCGTCACTCATCTTCGTTGTGGCGGCATTGTCGGCATAAATCACGGCGGTTGTCTCCCTTCGGTGTTGTGATGCTGTCATTATAATTCTATTAACCTACTATGTCAATAGGTAATTTAAGCGGTTTTGCTCTTGCCTTACCTATTTACCTTGCGGTATAATAGGTGAAAACGAAAAAGGCGGTGGTTTTATGATCTCGACCAGAGGGCGTTACGCGATTCGCGTGATGATTGACCTTGCTGCGCATAACGGCGGCTGTGTTCCGCTCAAGGACATCGCTGCACGGCAGGGGATCTCCAAAAAGTATCTGGAAATTATCGTGAAGGATATGGTGGCCGGCGGGCTTTTGGTGGGCGTCAGCGGAAAGGGCGGCGGCTATCGCCTGTGCCGCGCGCCGGAGGAATACTCCGTCGGGGAGATTATCGAGCTGATGGAGGGCCCGCTTGCCACGGTTGCCTGTCTGATGGACGGGGCGGAGCCGTGCCCGCGCGCCGCCGACTGCCAGACGCTTCCGCTTTGGGAGGAGTACCGCCGGCTGACGCACGACTTCTTTTACGGCAAGCGCCTGAGCGATTTGATCGGATAAAGCCGCACGCGGGCGTGCGGCGGCGCCGGCAGTCATAACGCCAGCGCGCCGGCGTAAAATAAAAGGCTTGACGATTGACGAAAGGGATTGTATCCTTGCATTGTTTTGACGATCGGCCGGGGAAGCGCACCGTGCGGACCGAATCTTTTCGGAACAGGATGGCGAGGAAAAATGAAGGAAGTGTTTTCATGGCTGAAAAAGGAGCCTATGCTCCTGCTGTCGGTGCTGGCGGCTCTGGCGGGGCTCGCCATTACCCCGCCATCCGCCGCGCTGCTCGAGCAGATCGACTGGCGCACGCTGGGGACGCTGCTGATGATGCTCTGCGTGCTGGAGGGCTTTAAGCAGGAAAACGTGCTCCGGCCCCTGGTCAACCTGGCCGGGAAATTGAAGTCCCTGGTTGCGCTGACCCTGTTTCTGGTCTTCGGCGTGTTTTTCTCCTCCATGTTTGTTACCAACGACGTGTCCCTGCTGATTTTCGTACCGCTGACCATTCTGCTGCTGCGCAGCGCCGGGAAGGAGCGGTATATTCTGCCGGTGATCTCGCTGGAGAATATCGCCACCATCCGCGGCTCCCTGCTGACGCCCTTCGGCAGCCCGCAAAACCTGTTCCTTTACGGGCAGGCGAGCGTCAGCGTATGGAAATTCCTGCTGCATATGCTCCCTCTGTGCCTTCTGTCCGGGGTGCTGCTGGTGGGCTTTATCCTGTTTTTGTATCGGAAGGATCTCAAAGAGGCCGCCGTCCGTGTGGACGGAAGCCTGCTGCCACCGGGAAAGGGGTTCCGGCGGTGGATGTATCTGGGCCTTTTCGCGTTGATCCTGCTGGTCATCGTTACCCGCACCCGGCAATGGCCGGTGGCGCTGGGGATCGTGCTGCTCGCGATTGCCGCAGCGGACAGAAAGCTGTTTCTCAAGGTGGACTATGTGCTGCTGATCACGTTTTTGTGCTTTTTCGTGTTTTCCTCCTCCATCGCCGGGAATGCCGCCATCGCCGCTTTTTTGGGGCGGAGCGTGGCGGGGCGGGAATACTGGTGGGCCATCGGCTTGAGCCAGGTGATCTCCAACGTGCCGGCCAGCATCGTGCTCTACCCCTTTACCGAAAACTTTGCGGGGTTGATCTACGGCGTCGATACGGCGGGGCTTTGCTCCCTGATCGGGTCCCTGGCCTCAGTGATCAATTACCGGATCTACGTGCGGGAGTACCCCGGCGAGGGCAGGCGGTTTATCAAAACCTTTACCGCGGTCAGTTGGGCGTTTTTCCTGCTGGTCGTGATTCCCGGACTGCTGCTCTCCCACTGGGATTTCTTCTCCTGAGCGCAAATGACGAGGGCCGCCTGCGCCTGCAGGCGGCCCTCGTTTTTTATGCCTTCAGCTCCAGCATCACGGGGCAGTGGTCGCTGCCCAGGACTTCGGAGAGGATCGACGCCGTTTCAATCCGGTCGCGCAGGCGCTCGGAGACGATGAAATAGTCGATGCGCCAGCCCACGTTCCGCTCCCGCGAGGCGGCGCGGTAGCTCCACCACGAATAGGCGTCCGCGCGGTCGGGATAGAGCGTGCGGAAGGTGTCCAAAAAGCCGGAAGAGAGCAGTTGGGTCATCTTCGCGCGCTCCTCGTCGGAAAAGCCGGGGTTAAAGTGATTGGTCTTGGGGTTTTTCAGGTCGATCTCCTCGTGTGCGACGTTCAGATCCCCGCAGTAGATCACGGGCTTGGCCCGGTCGAGCTGACACAGGTAAGCGCGCAGATCGTCCTCCCACTGCATCCGGTAGGCAAGGCGGCGCAGCTCGTCCTGGGAGTTGGGCGTATAGCAGCACACCAGGTAAAAATCCGGATATTCCGCGGTGATCACGCGGCCCTCGTGGCGGTGGATATCCTCGCCAAAATCGTAGGACACGCACAGCGGCTCGGTCCTGGTGAAGATCGCCGTGCCGGAGTAGCCCGCCTTATCCGCGCAGTTCCAGTAGCGGTGGTAGCCGGGCAGGTCGAAATTGACCTGATGCTCCTTGAGCTTCGTCTCCTGCAGACAGATCACGTCCGCGTTGATCACGTCCACAAAGTCCAGAAAGCCCTTATTCAGGCAGGCGCGCAGGCCGTTGACATTCCAGGAAATCAGTCGCATGGGAAATCCTCCTTCGTTTCACTGTCCTATCTTGGATAACGGAAGCTTATTTAATTTATTATAGCAGACCCTCGCCGCCGCGTAAAGATGCGTTGTGCCCGTGCAGAGAAAGTCCTCCTCTGCGGCGCGGGAAAGGCAAAAAAACCGCCCCCCGCTCTGCGGGAGGCGGAAAGGAATCCCTGCCTTAGCTGTCGGTGCGGTTGCGCCAGGAAATCTCCTGGTCCAGCTCGTAGCGAAGCTTCTCATTCTCCTCGACCAGCTCGTCGTAGTGCTTGCTCTGGACGTAGTACTTGACGAACGTGAACGTGGCCTCGGCCAGTTCCTCCTCGGAGTAGTCGCTCAAAAGCGAGCCGTTTTTGCGGCGCAGACCCTGTACGTTGACGATGACCAGGCGGCGGTGCTGCTCGGAAAGCTGGAAGAGCTTGAGCGTTTCGGGGATCTCCAGACCGAAATCGTAGGTTTCGTTCATGCGCTGAAGGATCGCCCGATGTTCGGGCTTGACGGCAACGATCACGCCGTATTCGGCAAACAGCTTTTTCAGATAATCGACGGAGACCGTTTCGCGGGTGATCGTACCCTTGCCGATACCGGTGAGCATGGTGTTGGACAGGTTCAAGCTGACGTAAACTTCATTACCAGTGGTGGGATAATTCATGGAAAGACCTCCGTTTTCACCAAAAATTTGCCGCCGCGCGCACGCGGCCCTTTTCAATTCTTATAGTAGCACGGCAAAATGAAAATTGCAACAGAAAAGTTATGGCAAAAACTGCGCAAAAAGTTTTAAAAACCGATCTGTTTCAAGGATAAACGGAACATTTCCGGCGGGAACAAAACCGGCTAACCAAGCCGGGATACGAAACCGGCGCAAGGGAGTTGTGCTTTTTTCCACCGTATGATACAATCAAACAAATCTATGCAAGGACAGGAATCGTCATGAAAGCAGAAAGACAGTTTCCCCGGTGCATCGTTACCGAAAAAGGCGCCCGCTGGGTCGCGCAGGGACATCCGTGGATCTATGAGGCGGAGATCGTGCGCGAGGACGGCGCGTGCGAAAACGGTGCGCTGGTGGACGCGGTGTCGGAGAAGGGCCGCTACCTCGGCACGGGATTCCTCAGCCGCACGAGCAAGATCCGCGTGCGGCTCGTCTCCCGCAACGCAAACGACCGCTTTGACGAAGCCTTTTGGAAACGCCGCATCCGCTATGCCTGGGATTATCGCAAAAGCGTGATGGGCGGGGATTCGTCCTGCTGCCGCGTGATTTTCGGGGAGGCGGACGGTTTTCCCGGCCTGACGGTGGATCGCTTTGCCGATCTGCTGGTTACGCAGACGCTTTCGGTGGGCATCGAGCGCATCAAGCCGATGCTCTTTCCGCTGCTGGTCGAGGTGCTGCGTGAGGACGGCGAGGAGATTCGCGGCGTTTTTGAGCGCAACGACGTCGTCATTCGCACGCTGGAGGGATTGGAGCAGAACAAGGGCTGGTTTCCTCTGCGCGGGCTGCCGCAGCCGGACAGGGCGGTAACGGAGATCTGCGAAAACGGGATTTTCTACCGTGTGGACGTGGAAAACGGACAAAAAACCGGCTTTTTCCTCGACCAGAAGTATAACCGCCTCGCCGTGGCGCGGCTCGCCCGCGGGCGGCGCGTGTTGGACTGCTTCACCCATACCGGTTCGTTCGCCCTCAACGCGGCCAGGGGCGGCGCGGCGCACGTAACCGCGGTGGACGTGTCCGCGAGCGCGATCGAGACGGCGCGTGCCAACGCGCAGCGCAACGGTCTTGCCGACCGGATGGACTTTATCACGGCGGACGTTTTCGAGCTGCTGCCGCAGCTGGAGGCTGCGGGCGGCAAGCCCTACGACTTCATCATCCTTGACCCGCCGGCGTTCACCAAGTCGCGCAAGACGGCAGGCAGCGCGGAGAAGGGCTATAAGGAGATCAACCTGCGCGCGCTGCGGCTGTTGCCGCGCGGCGGCTATTTCGCCACCGCCTCATGCAGCCACTTCATGCCCGCCGAGCGGTTTGAGCGGATGCTGCGCGCCGCGGCGCTGGACGCCGGGGTGGAGCTGCGCCAGATCGAATCGCGCCAGCAATCGCCGGACCACCCGATTCTGTGGAACGTGCCGGAGACGGATTATCTGAAGTTTTATCTCTTCCAGGTGGTTTGAGGCGGCGCGCCCTTGGCAAAGCGCCGGAGGAATGATAAAATAACGGGAAAAGGGGGCGTGCGGCGATGAAAAAGGCATACGTGGAGATCACCAACCGCTGCAACCTTCGCTGTGCGTTCTGCCCCGGCACGAAGCGCGCGCCGCGCGCCATGACGGCAGAGGAATTTGCACTGGTATTGGATAAGCTCAGGCCCTGCGTTCGCTACGTCTATCTGCACGTGATGGGCGAGCCGCTGCTACATCCGCAGCTCGGAGAACTGCTGGACCTCGCGGCGGCGCGGGAGATGCAAGTGTGCATCACCACGAACGGCACGCTGCTGGCGCAGAGGAGCGAAACGCTGCTCGCTGCGCGCTCATTGCACAAGATCAGCATATCGCTGCACAGCTTCGAGGGGAATTCCGGCGCGGCTGCGCAGGAGCGGCGATATCTGGAGGACGTGTGGCGCTTTGCGCAAAAGGCGGCGGACCGGGGCGTGATCTGCGCGCTGCGCCTGTGGAACGGGGGCGGCCTGGAATCGCGCAACGGCGCGATCCTCGACTTCCTGCGCGAGAAGACCGGGCGGGAGAGCTGGCCGGAGCCGCGGCGCGGCAGCTTCAAGCTCTCCGAGCGGCTGTATCTGGAGCGGGCGGAGAAATTCGACTGGCCGGATCTGGACGCGGAACGGGCGGATACGCAGTTTTGCTACGCCCTGCGCGATCAGCTCGGCGTGCTGTGCGACGGGACGGTCGTGCCCTGCTGCCTGGATCACGAGGGCGATATTCCCCTGGGCAACCTGTTTTCACAGGAGTTGGACGAAATTCTGGAAGGTCCGCGCGCCGTCGCGCTGCGCGAAGGCTTCTCCCGCAGGCGGCCTGCGGAGGAGCTCTGCCGCCGCTGCGGATATGCGACGCGCTTTAACAAGTGATACGATGAAGGAACATTGGGAAAATCTCAACGCGCTTACCGCGCCGCTGCTGGCGTGGTACGACGCGAATCGCAGGATACTGCCCTGGCGCGAGGAAGTTACGCCGTATCGCACCTGGGTCAGCGAGATCATGCTCCAGCAGACGCGGGTGAGCGCGGCGATCCCCTATTTTGAGCGCTTCATGGCAGAGCTGCCGGACGTCGGCGCGCTGGCGTCCGTGCGTGAGGAGCGGCTCTTTAAGCTATGGGAGGGATTGGGCTATTACTCCCGCGCGCGCAATCTGCACCGCGCGGCGCAGCGGATCGTCAGCGACCATGGCGGGGAGCTGCCGCAGACGGTGGAGGCGCTGAAAAAGCTGCCCGGCATCGGGGACTATACGGCCAGCGCCATCGCCTCAATCAATTTCGGCGCGCCGGAGCCGGCGGTGGACGGAAATCTGCTGCGCGTCGCTGCGCGCGTTTGCGGCTGCGGGGGGGATATCACAGACGCGAAGGTAAAAAAGGAATTCCGCGCGCGCCTTGCCGACGCGATCGACCGAGATCGCCCCGGCGCGTACAACCAGGCGATGATGGATTTGGGCGCGACGGTGTGCCTTCCGAACGGCGCGCCGCTGTGCGCGCGGTGTCCCGCGCGCGGCTTTTGCGCGGCGTACCGCGAGGGACTGACGGAGATTTTGCCGGTGCGGGGCGCAAAAAAGCCGCGCCGCGCAGAGGAGCGTACGGTCTTTTTGCTGCTGCGCGGCGGGAGGCTCGCCGTCCGGCGGCGGCCGGACACGGGGCTTCTGGCAAAGATGACGGAATTTCCCAACGTGGCGGGCAGCCTGGACGAAGCCGGCGCCCTCATCGTGCTGGCGCAATGGGGCCTTGCGGCAAAGGCGCTTGTTCCCTGCGGAACGGCGAAGCACATCTTCACCCATATCGAATGGCAGATGAAGGGCTATCTTGCCGAGGTGGACGGCGAGGGAGCGGAGGACTTCCGCTGGGTGGACGCAGCCGGCTTTGACGAGCTGGCGATCCCCACGGCATTCAAGAAATTTACCGCGCTTGCGCGCGAGAGGCTTTGAAGGAGAAAACACATGGCACAGCTTTATTTCAAATACGGCGCAATGGGCTCCAGCAAATCCGCCAACGCGCTGATGGCGCGCTTCAACTATGAAGAGCGCGGGCAGAAGACCCTGCTCGTCAAGCCCCAGCTGGACACGCGGGACGGCGACCACATGGTCCACTCGCGCATTGGGCTGGAGCACCGGTGCGTGTATTTTCACGAGATGCGCGAGATGGGGGAAGAGGAGCTCAAGACCAACGCCTGCATCATCGTGGACGAGGCGCAGTTCCTCACGCGCGAGGAGGTGCGATATCTCGTGCATCTGGTGGACGACTGCGACATCCCTGTGATCTGCTACGGCCTGCGCGCGGACTTCCGCGGCGAGCTGTTCCCCGGCAGCTATGAGCTGCTGGTCATGGCGGACAAGCTGGAGGAGGTCAAGACCATCTGCTGGTGCGGCAAGAAGGCCGCCTTCAACGCCCGCTTTGACGCCGAGGGCCACGTGCTCAAGGAGGGCGCGCAGGTGGTGTTGGGCGCAAACGACACCTACATCGGCCTGTGCCGCAAGCACTGGATGCGCGGCGACCTGGGGCCGGACTTTAAGAAGAAAGCATGATCTGCACGATCTGTCCGCGCCGCTGCGGCGCGGAGCGCACGGAAACGCGCGGCGAAGGTCTGTGCGCCATGCCGGCGGGGCCGGTCGTGGCCAAGGCGATGCTCCACCACTGGGAGGAGCCATGCCTGAGCGGCACGCGCGGCGCGGGGGCGGTGTTTTTCTCGGGCTGCAACCTCGGCTGCACCTTCTGCCAGAACGGCCGCATCAGCCACGAGAATTTCGGCAAGACCATCTCCCCGGCCCGCCTGCGGGAGATCTTCGACGAACTGATCGCCCAGGGCGCGCACTGCATCGACCTCGTCTCCCCCACACACTTCACGCCTTGGGTGCTCGAAGCGCTGCAAGACCCGCTGCCCGTCCCCGTGGTGTGGAACAGCGGCGGGTACGACAGCGTGGAGACGCTGAAAACACTCGAGGGCAAGGTGCAGATCTACCTGCCGGACCTGAAGTATGCGCTCAGCGAGCCTGCGCGGGAGCTGTCCCGCGCGGCGGATTATTTTGACGTCGCCGCTGCCGCCATCGACGAGATGTTTCGTCAGGTGGGCCCCTACCGAATGGGCGAAGACGGCCTGATGCAAAGCGGCGTCATCATTCGCCACCTGGTCCTGCCGGGCCAGCTGGAGAACACCCGCCGCGTGATCGACTATGTCGCCCGGCGCTTCGCCCCCGGCGAGGTGAAATTTTCGCTGATGAGCCAGTACACGCCGCAGCCCGGCGCGGCGGGCGCGATGGCGCGGCGGCTGACCGGCGCGGAGTACCGCGCAGCGCGGGACTACATGGCCGCCTGCGGCGTTGCCGACGGCTTTTGCCAGGAGCGCAGCAGCGCGAAGGAGGAGTATACGCCGGACTTTGACCTGAGCGGCGTTTGACGCCTTCACCACAATAAATACAAAACGGATAACAACGTGAGAATAATACGAGGAGGAATCGTATGGAACGCATCAGCAAGGACAATTACTATCTCGATATCGCCCAGACCGTGCTGGAGCGCGCGACCTGCCTGCGCCGTGTCTACGGGGCGATCATCGTCAAGAATGACGAGATCATCTCCACCGGCTACAACGGCGCGCCGCGCGGGCGCAAAAACTGTGTGGATCTGGGCTTCTGCACGCGCGAGGAGCTGTGCGTTCCCCGCGGCGAGCGCTATGAGCTCTGCCGCAGCGTCCACGCCGAGGCAAACGCCATCATCTCCGCCTCCCGGCGCGACATGGTGGGCGGGACGATCTACCTCGTCGGGCGCGACGCCCGCACGGGCGAGCTGCTCTCCGACGCGACCTCCTGCGCCATGTGCCGCCGCCAGATCATCAACGCGGGACTCGAGCGCGTGGTGATCCGCAAAACGCCGACGGAGTACGAGGTCGTGCCCGTTTCCCAGTGGATCGAGGAGGACGATTCCCTCCCCGGCTGAGAAGAAGGTGCGGACGATGAAAGAGCGGATCGTCGACGACGAGATCGTGCTCATCCCCTACTACCCAAACGAGAATGTGGCGCTTGCGTGGTATCAGGACCCGGAGCTGTGCAGACAGGTTGACAACAAAGATCGTGTCTATACGCCGGAAATGCTGGCGCAGATGTACACCTATCTGAGCACCCACGGGCATTGCTATTACATTCAATACCGCGGTGTGCTGGTGGGGGACGTGACGCTGCGGGACAATGCGGAGATCAGCATCGTCGTGTGCCGGGAGTACCAGAACCGGCGGATCGGCCGCCGCTGCACGGCGGAGATGATCAAGCTGGCGAAGGAACTGGGATGGCACGAAGTGACGGCCAATATCTATGACTTCAACACACAGAGCCAGGCCATGTTCCGCGCCGTTGGCTTTGCGCCGACGGGAAAGGAATGGTATGCTTTCCGGATCGAGGCATAAAACAAAAAAAGAACCGCCTCTCGGGGCACACTTCATAAAGAAGTTGCTTTGAGGGGGCAATATCTGGCTAAAAGGATATGAAATCGGCGTGACCGCAGCGGTCACGCCGATTTTTTGTGTTTTGTGTGGATTTTGTGGGGCAAAATCCGATGCTCGTTATACCTGCGGACAACAAAAGACCAATCGGAGTTTGTTAATCTATAAGCTTTGTCAACGCACAGTTGTAAGATATGCTGCATGGTACAGATCTATTTGGATGCAATTTCTATCCGGCTGACTCCGAGATCATCCTCATAAATGCTGATATTGTACTGATATTCATTGTCACCGTCTTTTATGGTAAATGAAGTAGTACCGTAAGCGTGCGCCCGGATCAGAACGGTGCTGTCTTCCCCTGTACCCGATATCCGAATGTCAGCGATCCCGGTATCATCGACAGTCACTTCTGCATTTTCTGTCAATACAGGGTTATCGGGAAGAAACTGACTCGAAGAAAAGTCAACGTTCTTGGGGAGCAGCAGCATGACCGCAACAATCGCGATCGGCACAAGTGCTCCGACGATCTTCTGCGATATCTTCTCTGTAAAAGCATAGAGATAGAGAAAAACCTGCAGGATACAGAACACAACCATGATCAGCAGGTTCGGAAACTGATGGATCACGTGTTTCAGACCGTCTTCACATGTTACTGCTAAAAGAACTATCATCGGCATCAGAATGAGAAGACTGAGCCAGTTCTTTTTCCTGATGTACCAGCCGATATACGCAGCAGGAAATGTACACAGTGTCAGAATAAACCAATACTTATAATACTGAAACAATCCCCAGCCTTGCCATGAAAACGGGACCTGGAGCAGATAGATCAGCGGCTGACTGATCAAGAAAAACACAAAGGTCTTAAGCGCCGAGTCAAGAGGGCTTTTGGCGTTCGCGATGATAATGACCGCGAAAAAGATCCATGCCTCGAAAGTCTCGCCCATTCTCATAAAAGATGTGTCTTTAAATATCGGAACAACAAGGAAAATAGTAGTTAAAACCGCCGTTCCTACAGCATACAGAATGACTCCAAGCCAAGTAATGTTGATTCCGCCATATAACTTGTCCGTAAATCTTCTCAATGCGCTTCTTTCTTCCATGACACGCTCATCCTCCCTTGAGCTTTCAAGGTTCACTTAACTGATTATCAATTTTTGTCATTATACCATTGATGATTGACGTGGTCAATTACCTCATGTTCACTGGGAAGGGGGGCACTTCCTTATGAAGTGCCCCCCTTCGGCGGTTCGTTTTTTTGTTTTCCCTTACTCGGTGATGAAGGGCAGCAGAGCGACCTGACGGGCGCGCTTGATCGCCTCGGTCAGCTGACGCTGATGCATGGCGCAGGTGCCGGTGGTTCTGCGGGGCAGAATCTTGGAGCGCTCGGAAATGAAGCGGCGCAGCTTGGCGGCATCCTTATAGTCGATATACTCGCACTTGTCGACGCAGAACTGGCAAACCTTTTTGCGCTTGCGGTTCGCGGCCATACCGGGGCGAGGAGCTCTGTTTTCGCGTTCCATAGCCATGGAAGTATCCTCCTTGTTAGAATTGATGAGTCGTACGACTCAGAACGGCAGTTCGCCGTCCTCTTCGATTTCGGCGAAGCCGCCGCCCTGCGGGGCGGTGTAGCTGCCGGCGGGCGAGCCGTAAGCGGGGGCGGAAAAGTCGCCGCCGGGGGCGCCGTCGCGCTTGGAATCACCGAAATAGATGTTATCGGCAACCACTTCCGCGCTGTGGCGGTTGTTGCCGTCCTTGTCCTTCCAGTCGCGGATCTGCAGCCGGCCTTCGACGATGGCCATGCGGCCCTTGCCGAAATACTGGCAGACAAACTCAGCGCTCTGGCGCCAGGCGACGACGTCGATAAAATCGGTCGCCTTTTCGCCGCTTTCACGATTCTTGAAATCGCGCTCGACGGCCAGAGAGAAGGACGTTACCGCCGTGCCGTTCTGCGTGCGGCGCAGCTCCGGGTCGCGGGTCAACCGACCCATGATGACGATACGGTTGAGCATGGGTTACGCCTCCTTACTCGTCCTTGCAGACGATCATGGAGCGCAGGATACCGTCGGTAATGCGAAGGATACGATCCAATTCCTTGGGGAAATCGGGCGCGCTCGTGAAGTTGATGAGGACGTAGTAGCCCTCGGTGATGTAGTTGATCGCGTAAGCAAGCTTGCGCTTGCCCCACTCTTCCACTTCCATCGCGCTGCTGTTTTGCTCCACCAGGGTCTTGAACTTCTCGGTCAGCGCGGCAACGCCTTCCTCGCCCTGTGCGGGGTCGATGATGAACAGAACCTCATAATTTGCGGAAATCTTAGCCATTTCTTGCACCTCCTTTTGGACTGATGGCCCACACGACTGTGTGAGCAAGGATCGCTTGCGAATTTGCAAGCCACATTATTATACAAAAGCGGTGGGAAAAGTCAAGCGGTTTTTAAAGGTTTTCCGGCGTTTTTTGAAAATAACGTTCCCCTCCGCCCGCGAAAGAGCCGTTGCGGGCGGAGGGGCTTGCTTTTTTGCGGCCCGTCGTGTAATATAAAAACGAAAAACGACAAAATACGACGGAGAGGAAAGGTGATGACATGAAAAAGATTTTCGCACTGGTTTTGGCGGTCGCCATGCTTTGCGTGCTGTTCACGGGCTGTATGTACGACGAGGTGGAGGCGAATATCCGCGCTGCCGGCAGCGGCACGGTGCAGGTTACGGCCGGCTTTTCCAAAGAGCTGGTGGACGCGCTGAAGATGCAGCAGGAGCTGACGGAGGAAGGGTTTACGCCCTTTACCAAAAACGGCGTGGAATATTACGGCGTGGACGCCTCCGAGGAATTTGCCTCGCCGGAGGAGTTTAACGAGATTTTTGCGGGCATTTCCGACGCGGCAGGCGAGGCGGAGACCTCGGCCGACACCGGCACCGTGGTGTTGATGCGCAACAGCGACGGTACGCTGACGCTCAGCGTAATCGTCCGCAGTCAGACCGCCGATACGAAAGAAATGGCCGCGGCGCTCACGGAGGCCGCTCCGACGCTGGAGCCGAGCATGATCACGGCGATGATGCAGGGAATGGTCATGCGCTATACCTTCCAATTCGCCGGTCCGGTTACGCAGGTTTCCGGCGGGAAAAAGGGCGTAACGATCAGCGGCAATACCGTTACGGTGGACCTGCTGCAGCTTTCCACCGGAACCTATCAGTTTACTACGGCGCCCGCGAGCGGTGTGCACGACACGGCGCACCAGCGCAGCCAGACCGTGGAGCTGGACGGCAGGAAGGTTCAGCTCGATACCTACGCCCTGCGCTTTGCCAACGGCGGCGAAACGAACTACGTCAAGCTGCGCGACCTGGCCAGCATTCTCAGCGCAACGCCCGCACGGTTTAACATCACGTGGGACGGAGCGATCAACGTCGCCAACCACGTTGCCTACGTGCCCAACGGCAGCGAGATGAAAACGCCGTTCTCCGGGGACCGCACCTGCGTCAAAACCACGCCGGTAACGAAGGTGGACGGGGTGCTGACCGCACTGGACGCCATCGTCCTCACCGATGACAACGGCGGCGCGTATACTTACTATAAACTGCGCGACGTTGGGGAGGTGTTGGGCTTCAACGTCGGCTGGACGGCGGCGCGCGGAATCTATATTGAGACCGACCGGCCTTACGTCGGCTGAATGACGCGCAAAAGGGCTGCGCGGCACGATCGTGCCGCGCAGCCCTTTCTTAAAAAGCGATGGGCAGAGCAATTGCACAAGACGTTTCAAATGTACGGAATATTTGGGCGAAAGCGACAATATGTTTTGCGCATTATTGTGCAGGATGACTATAAATCGTGCTGGAAATTCGTCCACCTTTTTGTGGGAAAAGGGGCAGACAAAAGCGGGGAAGATGCTATAATGATAGTAGATAACTTGCGGAGGAGGGGCTTCCGCCAATACACAACATCTTATGGAGGACAGAGAAATGGCAATTAAGGTTGGCATCAACGGCTTCGGCCGCATCGGTACCGCAGTGCTGCGTATCATGATGGAGCGTCCGGACGAGTTTGACGTCTGCGGTATCAATCTGCGCAAGGCCGACGTAGACTACATGGTTTATATGCTCAAGTATGACTCGGTGTTCCGCATGTTTAACGGCACGGTCGAGCGCGAGGATCAGAATCTTATTGTCAACGGACATAAGATCAAGGTCTTCAGCGAGGTGGATGCGGCGATGATCCCCTGGTCCACCTGCGGGGCTGAGTACATCATTGAATCCACCGGCGCTTACAACTCCACCGAGAAGGCGGCGCGCCACTTCAAGGGCGGCGCCAAGAAGGTCATTCTCACCGCGCCCGCCAAGGACGAGGTTACGCCGACCTTCGTTATGGGCGTGAACAATATGCAGATGCGCCCCGATATGAAGATCGTGTCCAACGCGTCCTGCACCACCAACTGCCTGGCGCCGCTGGCCCAGGTCGTCAACCAGGAGTTCGGCATTGAGCAGTCCCTCATGTCCACCATCCACGCCGCCACTGCCAAGCAGAAGGCTGTGGACTCCCGTGCCGGCAGCGACTGGCGCACGGGCCGCTCCATCCTCAACAACATCATCCCCACCACCACCGGCGCTGCCAAGGCGGTCGGCCGCGTGATTCCCGAGCTGCACGGGAAGATGACCGGTATGGCCTTCCGTGTTCCGACGGCGGACGTGTCCGTGGTTGATCTGACCGCACGGCTGAAGGTCAAGACCACCTATGCCGACATCTGCTATGCGATTCGCCACGCGTCCGAGACTTATATGAAGGGCATCATTGCCTATACGGCGGACCAGGTGGTCTCCACCGACCTGATCGGCAACGCCTGCCCCTGCATCTTCGATGAGACGGCGGGCATCATGCTGGACAACGACTTCGTGAAGCTGATTGCCTGGTACGACAATGAATGGGGCTATTCCAACATGGTCGTTCGCCTGCTCGAGCATATGGTCGCTGTCGACAGCGGCAAGATCGAGCCGGAAAAGCGCGACATCCCCAAGGACGACAAGGAAGAAAAGGCAGCCGAGTAATCGCGGCACGTAAAAAGCCGGGCTGAAGATCATTCAGCCCGGCTTTTTTCTATCGGATCGCGGCCCCCGCGCGGGAGCTGCGGCAGGATTGCATCAATCCGCTTCCTCCGTCTCGATGATGCCGTAACCGCCGTTGTTGCGGCGATAGACGACGGCAACGCCGTTATCGTCCGTGTTGCGGAAGACGAAGAAGTTGTGTCCCAGAAGATTCATCTGCAAAATCGCCTCGTCGGGGCTCATCGGCTTGACGGCGAAGCGCTTGGTGCGCACGATTTCAAAGTCGCGCTCCTCGCGGATGTCATACTCCTCGGGGACTTCGGCAACGATCGCGTCGCTGCGCAGATTCTTGGACAGGCGGGTCTTGTTCTTGCGGATCTTCCGGTCGATCTGGGCGGCAGCCGCGTCGATCGCGCCGCGCATATCGCCGTCTGCATCCTCGCTGACGGCGCGGAACAAAGTGCCGTTTGCGCCGTAAAGCATGACCTCAACAATGCAGCGATTCTTCTTTTCTACGGAGAAGGTTACCGTTGCTTCAGGCTCGTCCCTGAAATACTTTTCCAACTTGCCAATCTTCTTTTCGGCATAGGCCTTGACAGAGTCGTTCAGGGAAATCTTCTTACAGGTAAACGTAAACTTCATAACGGTTTGCTCCTTTCATTTTAGCCTTGGTAAAGAGCAAATAGAGAGTCTGAGCGCACTCCCCGCTTGCTTTGATTCAGTATAACACAGAATCAAAAAATATCCAATAGCGAAAAGGACAAAAAACAAATTTTGGCTGTTTTGCCAAAATTTTGGCGCGCCGACAGCCTTCGTCTTTCCTGTGCCGTATTCGACAAAAGCTTTTCTTGACGATGCGGGACGAGTCTTGTATCATAAGCATCGGAAGCTTTCCAATATCCCACCCATTTGGGCCGCCGTCGAAAGATGGCGGCTCCTTTTTTTGCTGCGCGTTTTACAAAAAGGGGAGAGGCGGATAGATCGCGCCGCAAAGACGGCGACCGGAGCGGCGTCGAACCGCTTTCCTCATTTGACGGCGCTTGCGCAAGGCGGCAACGCCGAGGCAGAGGACTCCGCCGCGCCGGGCCGAAAAACGCAATTGCGGTCTTGACAGGGCGGCGGACGCGGATTATAATAAAAACACTTGTTACACAACACGAGTTTTAAAAATGGGAGGGGAGTATTATGCCGCCGAAAGCAAAATTCACAAAAAGGGAAATTGCAGATGCGGGCCTGGCCATTTTGCGCCAGCGCGGTATCTCTGCGGTAACCGCGCGTGAAATCGGGCGATATCTGGGAAGCTCATCCAGACCGATCTTTACTGTTTTTGAAAATATGGAAGAAGTTGTGTCCGCCGTCGAGGGTCGGGCCAGAGAAATCTATACCGATTACGTGCAGCAAGGCTTGCAGCAGGATTTGGCATTCCGGGGCGTGGGGCAGGCCTATATAGCCTTTGCGATGCAGGAGCCGCAGTTATTCCGGCTTTTGTTTATGCGAAAGCTTCCGGGCGATATGGTATTGGGAAAAATCCTGCCGGAAATTGATGACAACTATCCATCCATCGTAAAATCCATTACCGATCAGTATCCCGTTACGAAGGAGGAGGCCGTTATCCTCTACCGGCACCTGTGGATCTATTCGCACGGTATCGCAACGCTTTGCGCGACCTCCATGTGCACGTTTACGCAGCAGGAGATCAGCGATATGCTGACGGAAGTGTTCAAGGCTTTATTATTTGAGAGATTGGCAGGGAAAGCAAAATGATAGAGATCAAAAATCTTACGAAATACTACGGCAGAGGAGAGAGCCGCTTCAAGGCGCTGGATGACGTCTCCGTGCGGATAAACGACGGTGAGTTTGTCGTCATTCTGGGGGCGTCTGGTTCCGGAAAATCGACGTTTCTCAACGTGATCTCCGGCTTGGAAGCGATGGACGGCGGCTCGGTCGCCTATGACGGGCAAACGCTTGAGCGGATGAGCGAAAAGGAGCTGACGAAATTCCGCCGGGAGAATACGGCGTATATTTTTCAGCAGTATTATTTGCTCCCGCACCTCACCGTGGAGAAGAACGTTAGGATGGGGGCCGACCTGGCGCATAACAAGGATATTCTCCCGGTTCTTGAGGCGGTCGGCCTGGCGGAAAAGCGCAGAAAGTTTCCCGCAGAGCTCAGCGGCGGCGAGCAGCAGCGCGTCGCCATTGCCAGGGCGCTCGCCAAAAATCCCAGGGTGCTTTTCCTCGACGAGCCGACCGGCGCGTTGGATGAAAAAACGGGCAGACTGGTGTTGGACTATATGATCAACCTGCAGGCAAAACAGGACTTTACGATGATTATGGTAACGCACAACGCCAATATTGCGCAGACCGCCGATCGGATCATCAAAATGAACAGCGGGAAAATCGTCGGCATCACGGAAAACGCCGACAAAAAGACCGCTTACGAGATAGGCTGGTGATGGGATGATCGTCAGCATAAAAGACAGCGTCAAGCTGTTCGGCATCTCCATTATGACCTGCTGCGCCGTTACCGTCTGCAATTTGTTTTTGAATTATTATCTCGATCTGGCTGCGATTGCGGATTTGATTGACAATCCGGTTTCGCAGATGTTATACGACGCGCAGATGATGACCGCCAAGGTGGTGTGCGCCGTCAGCGGCGGCTGCCTGGCTGCGACCACCGTCGTGATGCTGTTTTTCTATATCAAGCATTATATCGACAGTCATTCCCGGGAAATCGGCATCTTAAAAGCGCTCGGCTATTCCGATTTCAAAATCGCAAGGGGTTTTTCCGTATTCGGACTGAGCGTATTTTCCGGCTGTATCATAGGTTATCTGCTGTCCTTCGTGTTAATGCCGCGGTTTTATGAGCTGCAAAATGCGGACGACTATATACCCGATATAGCGATAAGCATTCATTGGGAGCTGTTTGTATTTCTGGTGCTTCTTCCGGCAGTGGCATTCTCCCTGATTGCCGTAGGTTACAGTATGATAAAACTCAATCAGCCCTGCGTGAATCTGCTGAAGGGAGTTGCGAAAGAGCAGGGCAAAAGCCGCGACGGCAGGGACAAAAAGAGCTTCGTTGAGGATATGAAAAGCTCCGTATTGAGAGGCCGTAAAACACTGATATTCTTTATCGCCTTTTCCGCCTTTTGCTTCTCCGCCATGATACAGATGTCCGCAAGCATGAAGGACCTGGCAAGCGAGATGATGGGATTCATGATTTTTATTATTGGAGTGGTGCTGGCATTTACCACGCTGTATATCGCCGTAACAACCGTGATACGATCTAACCAACAGAGCGTTACCATGATGCGCGTGTTCGGCTATGAAAGCGCGGAATGCAAGCGTTCCGTTCTGGACGGCTACCGCCCGGCAGCTTATATCGGCTTTGTCATCGGCTCTGTGTATCAGTACGCCTTGTTGAGAATAATGGTCGATATCGTTTTTGCGGGGGTTGAGGGCGTCCCTGCGTATGAATTTGACTTCCCGGTGTGCCTGATCACACTTGCCGCCTTTATCGTTGTATATGAGGGCATTATGTTTGCTTATGGGCAGTCGATGAAGGAAATCCCGCTGAAACAAATCATGAGCGAGTGAACGATTCCCCGCCGTGTTGGGCGAAGGGAAGGCAGGCCCGCCGCCTGCGACGAGTCGGATATGGCTGCCGTTCAACGGACGGGGAAAACAGAAGGGAGGAGCTTCTCTGCGAAGCTCCTCCCTCTCGTATAGCATTTTTTCGGTTCCGTGCGACCGGCTCAGTTGCTCACGTCGTAGAAATCGCGCTGACCCGGCGAGACCATATTCAACTGGTCGCGCGCCAGCTCCTGCAGATACTCCGGGTCGTTTGCCTTGCTCAGCGCAGCCTCCAGCGAGGCGTTCTCCTGCCGCTGCTGCGCCAGCTGCGCGGCGATCGCGGTCTGCTCACTCTCGGCCCGGGAAATCCTCTCGCGCATATTCGCCAACTGCAGACCCACGAGCATCAGCAGGACCAGAATGAACGCGATTGCGAAAAAACCGCCGCGTTTTTTTTCTTTCGCCTTTGCCATGAGGACGGCCCTCCTTCCGCCTGTGTCCACCGGTGAATGGGGATGAAAACTGCTTATTTGAAGATATTATAGCGGACTGTTTTGAAAAAAGAAAGAGCCTTTTGCAAAATTTTGCCAGTTTACCATAAAAAATTTTCGTTTTTCTCACCGGAAGCAGAGCCAGCCGCAGCAATGCAAACAGCGTTTGCGCCCAAAAATCCCACAGCGGCCGCAGCAGGGGCGAGAGCAGCGCGAAAAACAGCGTGGCGGCGGCCAGCGCAGCCAGAAGCATATAGAGCCGCAGTTCTCCGTCGCCGATCCGCAGAGAGAAGAAAAAAACGACCACTGCCAGCGCCAGACAGTAGATCCCGTCCCAAAAGGCGGTGAAGCCGGCGTGGGTACGGCGGGGCATACGGATCGCGCGCAGCAGATCGTAGAGCAGTGAGCAGGAAAACCCCAGCAGGACGGAGGCACCAAGGGCGCGCAGCTGCTCGTCGAGCGCGATGCGCATTTGCCGTCAGCCCCCGAACAGGCGCCGCAGCAGCCCGCCGCCCGCTGCGGCGCCGCCGTCCGTATAGCTCAGCGAATCCACCCGCCCGTCCACGTGCAGCTCGCCGCCGTCCAGAGTGAGCTTGCCGATGTGCAGGTTCTCCCCGTCGATCACCAGCGTACCGGCGGAGGTGGTGAGGATAATCTCGCCCTCGTCGAAGCGGTCCACGTCCTCCACCCCGGAGATTACCAGCCGCTCCCGCCCGTCCAGTTCAATCCGATGCAATGTGCCGGTGGAGTAAGCCGCGTCATAGGCCATTTGCACAACCGTCCTTTCGCAAGTGCTGGGAGAAAAAACCAACCCCTCCCGCATACCAAAGTGTATGAGAGGGGTTGGCAGGAAAGAACTGTCGCGCGGAAAAAGCGGCTTACGGATTCGCCACCTCGCGGTAGAGCAGCGAGGCTTCCGCTTTGCCGGCGTTTTCCGTTACGTTGAGGACCTCCACCGTCAGCGCACGTTCACCGAAGCGAAGGGTGATCCGGTCGCCCGGTTTCACGTCGTAGGACGCGCGGGCGACGCGGCCGTTGACCGTAATGTGCCCGGCGTCGCACGCCTCGTTGGCGACGGTGCGCCGCTTGATCAGGCGCGAGACCTTAAGATATTTGTCCAGCCTCATCGGTATGCACCTCCGTATAAAAAATAGCCGCATGGCGGCTATTTTTTGAGCTCTGTAATTACTTGCTGACAGCGTCCTTGAAAGCCTTGCCGACCCTGAAGACGGGAACCTTGGAGGCGGGAATGGTGATGCTCTCCTTGGTCTTGGGGTTGCGGCCGATGCGCTCGGAGCGGCTCTTGACTTCAAAAGAACCGAAGCCGGTGAGCTGAACCTTTTCACTGTCCTTCATTGCGTCTACGATGACGGTCAGCGCGGCGTTAACGACGGCCTCGGCGTCCTTCTTCGATACGCCGGCCTTCTCAGCGGCGGCATGGATCAATTCTGCTTTATTCATGTTTGCGTTCCTCCTGATATTTCCGGAAGCGTTTGTCCGGTAGTGTTTTTATGATCAAAAAGCGGCTGCTTTCTGTCATTCCTGTTCTTTGGCTGCGCCCCACAATGCGGCCAGCTCGTCCGGCGAAAGCTGCGCGAGCTCGCACCCTTGCCGCGCGGCGGCTTGCTCCACGCAGCGGAAGCGGCGGATAAACTTCTCGCACGCGGCGTTGAGCGCGCTTTCGGGATCGACGCCGCAATACCTTCCCGCGTTCACCGCGGCAAAGAGGACGTCGCCAAGCTCCTCGGCCACGTTCGTGCCGCGCGATATCGCCTCGTGCAGCTCACGGACCTCTTCATCCAGCTTGTCCAGCGAACCGCCGCTGTCGCGGAAGCGGAAACCCGCCTTTTCCGCCTTGCCCTGCAGCTTGTCCGCCCGCCAAAGCGCCGGCAGAGCGCGGGCCACGGAATCCATGGCGTCAGCCGTGGTGCGCTGGCCCTTCTCCTCGCGCTTGAGCCTGTCCCAGTTGTCGAGCACCTGCTCGCTCGTCTCGGCGGTTGCATGGCCGAATACGTGCGGGTGGCGAAAAATCAGCTTGCGGCAGATGTGGTCGGTTACGTCGTCCGTGGTGAAACGGCCGGCGTCCTCCTCAATGTGGATATTGAAGAGCACCTGCATCAGCATATCGCCGAGCTCCTCGCACATGGCGTCGGGGTCATCGCGGTCAAACGCCTCTGCCGCCTCGTAGGCCTCCTCCAGAAAATTGCGCCGGTTGGACAGGTGCGTCTGCGCCCGATCCCAGGGACAGCCGCCCGGCGCGCGCAGAATGCGCAGGATTTCGACAAGGTCTTCGTAGCGGTAGGGCGACTGCTTTTCAAAATTTACCATAGATTTCCTCTCATTGCAAGGCTTTTCGCAATTTTTCATTCATTTAGCGGATGCGAAGAATTTTTGCGATTTTCTCGCCCTTGGGCAGCAGGGACAAATCCTCCGCGGTGATGATCTGCAAAGCGAGAACCAGCAAAAAGTATACGATCACAGCCGCGGCTACCGCGCCGCCCACGGAAAGCGGATTGCCCAGCGCCAGACGCGTATGGAGCAGGGCGTAGACCCCCTTGGCGCAAAAGGCCATCGCAAGCGAGGCGAGCAGCGGCTTGCAGAACAGCGCGGGATAGTCCGGCTTATCCGCGCTCGTGCGGTAGACGAACACCAGATTCAGCAGCGCTGAAATGGCAAAGCATACCAGCGTTCCCATGGGCGCGGCGTGGATGTTGATGTCCGGCACAGCGGAGAAGTGATAGTTAAAGGCGATCTTTACCACGCCGCCGATGAGCATTGTCAAAATCGGGACGCTCACGCGCCCGTGCGCCTGCAGGATCGAGTTGGTGATCAGCATCACGCACACGAACAGCGACGCGATGCCCAGCACCGCCAGCAGCGATCCGCCCAGCTCACTGTCATATCGGGGATAACACAGATGCATGATCGGCTCGGCCAGGGCCCAGAGCCCCATCCCCATCGGGAAAGCCAGCAGTGCCGTTACGCGCAGGGAAGAGTTGATCACCCGTGCCGTCCCCGCGCGGTCGCGCCGCGTCAGGGAGGCGGAAAGCGTCGGGATGACCGAGGCGGTCAGCGCCACCATCAGCGAGGCGGGCAGGTTATAGAGCTTCATGCCTGCGCCGTACGTGCCGTAGAGACGGCGCGTAACCTCCAGCGTGTAGCCCAGTGCGTTTTGCAGCTGCCCCTGCACGAGCGCGGTGTCGATGATCGTGATGACGGAGACCATCGACGACGAGAGCGTGATCGGCACGGCAATGGCGATCAAGCGCTTGAGAATCGCGCCGGCGGCGTCGGGCGTATCGTCCGCCCGGGGTTTTGTGCGATGGCGCAGGTAGTTGAGCGCCATATAGACGAGCGCGAGGATCGTACCGCTCGTTACGCCGGCAATCGCGCCGGCGGCGGCGACGGATACGCTGCGATGCGCGACGTGCAGCAGATAGTAGGCTAACGCAAGGCCCACAAACAGCTTGCACAGAGCTTCGATGATCTGCGAGACGGCGGTGGGGGTCATGCGGAAGTTGCCCTGCGCGTAACCGCGAAAGGCGGAAAGACAGCCCACGCAAATCACGGCGGGCGCCAGCGCGCGGATGCCGTAAGATGCATTGGGGTTATGCAGCAGCCCGGCGCAGAAGTCGCTGCCCCACCACATGATGGCAAAGGAAAGCGCGCCCAGCGTTACGAACGCGGCAAAGCTGACGCGAAATACGCGCCGCGCCTGCCGCTCGCGGCCGAGAGCGTTTGCCTCGGATACCATTTTGGACAGCGCCACCGGCAGCCCCGCCGTGGAGACGGTCAACAGCGCGGCGTAGATGTTGTAGGCGTTGTTGAAATCCGCCGCGCCGCCCTCACCGAGGATGTTGAACAGGGGGATGGCGAACAGCGCGCCGATGAGCTTGACGAGCGCAATGCCAAAGGCAAGTACGGCTGCCCCGCCGAAAAAGGATTGCTTTTTACCCATTGCCATAGAAGATACGACCTTTTTTCAAGTATTACATGGCTTCCAGACAGCCGAGGATCAGTGCGGAAAAGTGCGGCGCGGAGGCTGCCGCCATTTCGTTGACCTCCTCGCCGGACAGTGGCCGGGGAAGCACGCCGGCGGCCATGTTGGCGCACAGCGTTACGCCCAGGATCTCATAGCCGCAGTGTCCGGCGACGATCGCCTCCGGCACGGTACTCATGCCCACGGCATCCGCGCCGAGGATGCGCGCCGCGCGCACCTCTGCCGGGGTTTCAAACTGCGGGCCGGGGAAATACATATAGACGCCCTCGCGCAGCGTCAGCCCCAGCGATTGCGCCGTTTCCCGCGCCACCTGCTGCAGCCGCGGTGTGTAGAGCGTGGAAACGTCGGGGAAGCGGACGCCGAATTCGGGGAGATTCTCCCCGCGCAGGGGGCCGAAATCAAAGAGCTTGACGTGGTCGGTGATCAGCATCAGATCACCGGCGGAAAAGTCCGTGTTTACGGCGCCGGCGGCGTTGGTTACCACCAGCTTATCCGCGCCCAGCAGACGCAGCACGCGCACGCCGTAGGCTGCGTCTTCCATGGAGTAGCCCTCGTAGCAGTGCATCCGCCCCTGCATGACGGCGACGCGCTTGCCGCACAGTCGGCCAAAGACGAAGCGGCCCTTGTGGTCGGGCGCGGTAGAGGGCTTGAAGTGGGGGATTGCGCCGTAATCGACGAAAACGGGGTCCTCCACCGTCTCGCCCAGGAAGCCCAGCCCGGAGCCGAGGATCAGCAGCACCTCGGGCGAAAAGCCGCCCAGCACGCCGCGCAGGTAATCCGCGCTCTCCTGATAATCCGAATAGGTATAGCTCATGACGATCCTCCCCCGTGTCTGCGGTAAAAGTCTGCAAAAGCAGCCAGATTGGCTGCGCGTTTGTCGCGCAGCTCGATATACTCCTTGGGGTATTTTGCGTTGAATACCCGGCGGATCTCCCCGCCGCCGATCATCTTGGTCGAGCCGCCCGCCCCCAGGGAAAGGATGCTGTGCAGCTCCTCCATGATGTAGATGTTGTACAGTCCCTCGCCGCCCGGCTTCGTCCAGCCCACGTTTTCAAAGCTGCCGGACATATACTTCTGGCGGTAGAGATAATAGGGGGCAAAACCATGTTTACGCAGCGCGGCGCCGGCATAGTCCAACATCTGCGCCACCTCGTCCGCCGCAGGGATTCGGCTGCCCTCCAGCGTCAGGCGGCTGCCCTTCTTGAGCGAGAGCGTGTGCACGGTGATGTTGTCTGCGCCCAGCGTGAGCACCTCGTCAAGCGAGCGGGCAAAGCCCGCGGGCGTATCCTCGCTCAGCCCGGCGATCAGGTCCATGTTCACGTGCGGGAAGCCCACGGCGCGCACCTGCTCCATCGCCCGGCGAATATCGTCCGCCGTGTGCCGGCGGCCGATCGCGGCGAGCACGGAATCCTCCATGCTCTGGGGATTGATGCTCACGCGGGTGGTGCCGTGCGCACGCAGCACACGCAGCTTCTCCGGCGTGATCGTGTCAGGCCGGCCGGCTTCAATGGTCAGCTCCTGCAGATGGGAAAAGTCAAACTGCGTCTCCAGCGCGGTGAGCAGCCGGTCCATCTGCGCGGCGCTGAGCGTGGTGGGCGTGCCGCCGCCCATATAGAACGAGCGCACGTTCAGCCCCAGCGTGCGCACCAGCGCACCCGCTGCGGCGATCTCTTCACACAGCGCGTCCAGATACGGCTCGACCATGCCGAGAGATTTTTCCACACTCTGCGCGACGAAGCTGCAATAGGCGCAGCGCGTGGGGCAGAAGGGAATGCCGACGTAAAGCGAAATATCGTTCGGACGCAGCGCGGCCGCAGCGTCCATACCGGCGCGTGCCGCTTCGATCACGAGCCGGCGGCGCTCCGGCGTAACGAAATAGGTTTCCTTCAATACCCGGTCGGCGTAGGCCGCGTCTCCCTCGCGCAGCAGCGCGCAGGCGACCTTCGTCGGGCGCACGCCGGTCAGGCTGCCCCAGGCGGGGGAGATGCCCAGCAGCTCATGCGCCGCGCCAAAAAAGCTGATGCCGACGGCGTGGCGGCGCTGCCCTTCGCGGGTGTAATCGTCCCCGGAGAGGGGACAGGCGCAGGTGTGAGAGGCGGTTTTCCCGTCATAGCCCAGTTCAGTCGTTACGGCGACCTGCGTGCCGTCCTCGCGCAGGCAAACGACCGCCCAGCGGGAGTCGCTGGCGCGGTCCACGGCGCCGTAGACGGGGCGCTCCGCGGGGAACAGGGTCAGCAGGCTCTGCTCCAGCGCGTATTTTTCCTCGTTTCCGATCAGTTGAATCTTCATGCCTGTGTCATGGCCTGGCGAAGGAAGGGATTGACGCGCCGCTCGCGCGAGAGGGTCGTTTCCTCCATGTGTCCGGGATAGACGGCATAGTCGCCCGACAGCAAGGCGAGACGGCGCAGCGAGGGGAGCATCTGCTCCGGCACGGCGCCGGGCAGGTCGATCCGCCCGCAGGAGCCGGCGAAGAGCGTATCCCCGGTGAACAGCGCGTTTTCACAGCGCAGCGTTACCGAACCGGCGGTATGGCCAGGCGTATGGAGCACCTCGATCGTCAGCGCGCCCAGGGGCAGCGTGTCGCCGTCCTCATAGTAAAGGATTTCCGGAATCAGCTCGCAGGGGGGATAGTGGTAGATGCCGGCGCCGCGCTTGTCGCCGGGGTGGATATAGACCTTTGCGTCGGGAAACAGCTCGTGCAGCGTGGGCGCGGCGAGCGTATGGTCGCGGTGCCCGTGGGTCAGCAGGATGTAAGCGAGCGTCGCCCCCTCGCGCGCGAGCAGCGCGGAAAGCTGCCCGGCGTTGTCGGCAGGGTCGATGATGGCGGCGAGAGAGCTTTGCTCGTCAAGCAGCAGATAGCAGTTGGTTTCCAGTTCACCGAGAACGGAAGAGATGATCTTCACGGTTGACGCCTCCTATTTCAGATCTTGCGTGTCCACCACCAGAGTGAACGGCCCGTTGTTGACGGAATCGACCTCCATATGCGCGCCGAATACGCCGGTTTCCACGTGATAGCCCTTGGCGCGGCACAGCTCCACAAACTTTTCGTACAGAGGAATGGCAACCTCCGGCCGCGCCGCATTCAGAAACTCCGGGCGGCGCCCTTTGCGGCAGTTGCCATAGAGGGTGAACTGCGAGATCACCAGGATCTCGCCGTGTACGTCGTCGAGAGAGAGGTTGATTTTGTCGTTTTCGTCGTCGAAAATGCGCAGCGAGCAGAGCTTATCGGCCAGCTTGACGCATTGCGCCTCAGTGTCCTCGTGGGTAACGCCCAGCAGGATCAAAAAGCCCTCGCCGATCTTGCCGCAAATTGCCCCGTCCACCGAGACGGAGGCGGATTTCACCTTCATCAGTACAGCGCGCATGGCAGTGTTCCTTTCTGTTTTCGTAACGGCTCAGCCGGCGGGGCGATCCACCTTCATCACGCCGCTGATCTGGTGCAGCTTGCGCATGACGGAGGACAGATGCTGGCTGTCCGACACGGAGATGTTCAGGTGGATGAGCGCAAAGCCGTCCGGCGTCGTGCTGGCGTTGATGGCGTTTACGCGGGTTTGCGTGGTAGAGAGCGCCGCGGACACGTCCAGCACCAGATTGATGCGGTCCTTCGCGTAAATATCCAGCGAGGTGGCGTAGGATTCCTTCACGTCCTCGCCCCAGGTAACGCGGATCCAGCGGCCGTACTCCTCCGGCTTGCGGCGCGAGGGGGCGGCGTTGGGACAGTCGCAGCGGTGTACGGATACGCCGTATCCGCGCGTGATAAAGCCAATGATTTCGTCGCCGGGAACGGGCGTGCAGCATTTGGAGAACTTGACCAGGCAGTTGGACAGTCCCTCCACCACGATGCCCTGCTCGCTCTTGGTGCGGCGGGGCGGAATGGTCTTGGCGGGGTCCTTCTCGCTGGATGCGGCCGCACGCTCAGCCTGATGCTGCTTGGACAGGCGGCTGATTTCCTCGTGGATGCGGTTGACCGCCTTCTGCGCGGAAAATCCGCCGTAACCGATGGCGGCGTACATATCGTCCATCGTGCCGTAGGGCGTTTTCTTGAGCAGCGTGGTTTGCAGCTCGGTGCCGACAACCTCGGAGAAGGGAATACCCAGATGCTTGAGCTCGGCTTCAAAAGAGAGCCGGCCGTTGACGATGTTCTCCTCGCGCTTTTCGCGCTTGAACCACTGGCGGATCTTGCCGCGCGCCTCGCTCGACTGAGCGATTTTGAGCCAGTCGCGGCTGGGGCCGTGGGCGTTTTTCGCCGTCAGAATCTCCACGATATCGCCGTTTTGCAGCTTGTAATCCAGCGGCACGATGCGGCTGTTGACTTTCGCGCCGGTCATGCTGTTGCCCACGGCGGAGTGCACGCTGTAGGCAAAGTCGATGGGAGTGGCGCCGGCGGGCAGATTGGTTACGTCGCCCTTGGGGGAAAAGACGAAAACCTCGTCGGCAAACATATCGACCTTGAGCGTGTGGATGAACTCCTCGGCGTCGGTGTTTTCCTGGTTCTCCAGCAGGCGGCGCACCCACTCATAGCTGGCCTCGTTGCTCTTGCCGGAGATGCCCTGCTTGTATTTCCAGTGTGCGGCCACGCCGTATTCGGCGATGTCGTGCATCTCCTGCGTGCGGATCTGCACCTCAAAGGGGATGCCGTCCTGACCGATGACGGTGGTGTGGAGCGACTGGTACATATTGGGCTTGGGCGTGCCGATATAGTCCTTAAAACGCCCGAGGATCGGGCGGTAAAGGTCGTGGATGATGCCCAGCACGTTGTAGCAGTCTGCCACGGTGTTCACGATCACGCGGAAAGCAAACAGGTCCAGCACCTCGTTCATCGTCTTGCTCTGTGCGTACATTTTCCGATAGATGCTGTACGGATGCTTCATGCGCCCATAGACCTTGTTGAAGGGGATGTTCAGCTCGATCAGGCGGCTTTCGATCTGCCCCTGCACGCGCTCCATGAACGCCTCATATTCGGCGCGCTTGCTGTCGAGTGAGCTGACGATCTCGTTGTAGCCGATGGGGTCGAGATACTTCAGCGACAGATCCTCCAGCTCCCACTTCATGCGCTGCATACCGAGGCGATGGGCGATGGGGGCGTAAATCTCCATCGTTTCCAGGGACTTTTGCTTCTGCTTTTCTTCGGACTGATACTCCATCGTGCGCATATTGTGCGTGCGGTCGGCGATTTTGATGAGGATCACGCGGATGTCCTTGGTCATTGCCATGAGCATCTTGCGCAGATTCTCCATCTGCTCCTCTTCCTTGGATGTGTAGTGCACGCGCGTCAGCTTGGAGACACCCTCCACCAGATCGGCGATCGTGGGGGAGAACTCGCGGGCGATGTCCGCATAGGTCGCCTCCGTATCCTCGATGCAGTCGTGCAGCAGCGCGCCGACGATGGATTCGGAATCCAGATGCAGCTCGTCCGCGACGATTTGCGCCACGCTCAGCGGATGCGTAACGAAGGGCGAGCCGTCCTTGCGCTTTTGATCGCCGTGGTGGTCGCGGGCGTAAAGAAACGCCTTGTCGATCAGCGCAAAGTCTGCGCCGGGATTATAATTGCGAATCGTCTGTACCAGATGGTCATATTGTTCCTGTACGGTCATCCTGACTCGCCTCCTTACTGAGATAACCTTGCGCGCAGCGCGCACAGATAGGGGCACTCCTCCAGCGCCACTTTTTTGCCGTCCGCCGACAGACGCAGCGTCAGCATCCCGTCGCTGCGCAGGAGCTGGAGCAGCCCGCGCTCGGCAAAGATCTCCAGGCAAAACGCAGTGCGCAGAAAGCTCTCCGCTCCGGTCAGCTCGGCAGACAATCGCCGCAGCAGCGGCAGCTCGCACTCGCGCAGCGTCTGCGTGCCGACCTCCCGCTCCAGAATACGCCATGTGCGCACGAACTGCTCGCGTGAGGGCAGCAGCCGCGCGGCGTCCTTTGCGCTCAGCTCCCCGCCGCCGCGCAGGACGGCGGCGCACAGGGCGAGCGACTCGCTCTCCCGCGGGCTGGGGTCCGGCGAGGGACGCAGGTCCGCCAACTGCAGTTGGATGCCGCTGGCGCCGCGGAACTCATTGACCTGCAGGTAAAACGCCGCGTCCACGCGGCTGCCCACGCGCACCCCGGCCGCTTCCGGCGTAACGGAGAAGAAAATACCCTCGAAGCAAGCGTGCCCTTTTTGCAGCTTTACTTTCAGGTGCCGGTTTTGCCCCACGCGCTGCAGCCCCTCCAGAATCGCACCGCGCAGGCAGAACAGCGGGCGGCTGTTGCCGGAGCCGTAAGGCTCCAGCCGGGAAAGCTCAGCCACCTCGCTCAGCGAGACCAGGGAGGGATGGGTGATCTCCACGTCGATCGACAGGGAAGACACCGGCGGCTCCTTGCCGATGTGGGCGCGGACGTATTGGTTCATTTTTTTGCGGAAGGCGGGGATGTTGCGCTCTTCGATGGTAAAGCCGGCGGCAAGCTCGTGCCCGCCGAAGCCGATGAGCAGATCGCTGCACGCCTCCAGCGCCTGAAACAGATTGAACCCGCCGTAGCTGCGGCACGAGCCCTTCCCCATGCCGCCGGAGATATGGATCATAAAGCTCGGACAGGAAAACTTTTCCGACAGGCGTGAGGCGACGATGCCCACCACGCCCTGGTGCCAGTCCTCGCTGGAGAGCACCAGTGCGCTGCGCTCGTCCTCCGGCAGCGTTTCCAACTGCTCCATGGCGCGGGCGTAGATATCCTGCTCCACGCGCTGACGCTCGCGGTTGAGATCGCACAGCGCGCGGGCGAGCGCGCTCGCCTTGCCCGGGTCGTCCGTCAGCAGCAGCTCGGAGGCAAGCTCCGCCTGCCCCATGCGCCCGGCGGCGTTGATGCGCGGGGCAAGCACGAATCCCACCTGGATCGAGGTGATCGGCCGCCCGGATAGCCCCGCCTCGCGCAGCAGCGCGTGCAGACCGATAAAATCACTGTGATCGAGCGCGTCCAACCCGCAGTGCACGATGGTGCGGTTTTCCCCCTCCATGCGCATCACGTCGGCAATCGTGCCGATGGCGGCAAGCGTGCAGTAGCGGGCGAAAAGCGCATCCTCCCGGTCGCTGCCGCCGAGCGCCAGCACCAGCTTGAGCGCCACGCCCACGCCGGCGAGATGCTTGAACGGATAGGGGCAGTCGTGGCGGTGCGGGTTTACCACCGCCGCCGCTTCGGGCAAGGCGTCCTTGCATTCGTGATGGTCGGTGATGACCACGTCCACGCCCAACGTTGCGGCGTAGGCGGTTTCCTCGATACCAGTGATGCCGCAATCCACCGTAACGATCAGGCTTACCCCCTCGGCGGCGAGCGCGTGAATTGCCTCGCAACCCAGGCCGTAGCCCTCCTCGATGCGGCGGGGGATATGCACCTTGACCTCCGCTCCGCGCGAGCGCAGATAGTCGGTCAGCAGGCAGGCGGAGGTGATACCGTCCACGTCGTAATCCCCGAATACCGCGATGATCTCCCCCTCTGCCAGCGCGCGGGAGATGCGTGCGACCGCCCGGTCCATATCCTTCATCAAAAACGGCGAATGGACAAGGGCGCGCTCCTGCTCAAGCGCCTCGGCCGCCTGCTGGGCGGTGGTAACGCCGTGGGAAACCAGCACCGCCGAAACCAGATAGGGATAGCCCGCGTCCATCAGTGAGCCGATCGTATCCTCCGGCAGCGCCGGAATCAGCCAGCGATCGTATTTCATGCGCTATCCCTCCCTTCTCGCCCGCGGCAGTCGCAACCGCAGCATATTAACTCAATTTACAATTCTAACAAATATAGCGCAAAAGGTAAAGAGCGAAAGATAAAAAAACGATAAAAATTGACGATGCGGCGGGACTATGATAAAATCATTCATACGTCAGCTCGGCGCAGAGATCTGCGCCGAGCTGACGGAAAGGGGAGAATCGCTATGAAAACGATCAAGCGGGGAGTGTGTCTGCTGCTGGCGGCGTGGATGCTGTGTGTGCCGCTGCGCGCATTTGACGCAGATTTTACCGACGTGCCGAAAAAGCACTGGGCGTATGAAAGCGTTCACCGCGCCGCGCAATGCGGTCTGGTGCAGGGGGTGGACGCAAAGCACTTCGGATTGGGGCAAAAGGTAACGCGCGCGGCTTACGCTACGATGCTCTGCCGACTGATGGGGTGGGAGATGCTCCGGCCCGCACAAGGCAGCTTTGCGGACAATCAGAACCCGAACAAGTGGTATTTCAGCGCCATGGAGACGGCGTATGCCCACGGCGCGCTCTATGCGCCGGGGGACCGATGCGGTCCCGACGAGGCGATCAACCGCGAGGAGATGGCGTCGATGACCGTGCGTGCGCTGGGCTATGCGGCGCTGGCAGGCACGGTGCAGGAGAAGTGCCCGTTCACCGACGTGAGCACCAACCGCGGATATATCACGCTGGCGCAGGAGATGGGCCTGGTCAACGGAACGGGGAAGGAGCGCTTCGAGCCGCATGGGGAAACCACGCGGGAGCAGGCCGCGGCGGTGCTGCTGCGCGTATACGATCGGCTGCACGCGCAGTTGGCCGTCAGCGAGACGGGGGCGATCCCCGTGGCGGCGGTGGAGGCGCAGCCGATCACGGGCATCAGCGGCTCAATCCCGATCAGCCCGCGCGCCGGATTGGAGAGCGTCTACGCCGCCTGCATCGCAGCCGGACAGAGCGGCGCAGTGGCGCTGCATACGGCGCCCTTCGCCCAGACGGTGCGCGGCGGTACGATTTCCGCGGGGGAGACGATCCCGCGCGAGCAGTTGGAGACTATGCTGCACGACAGCCGCACGCAGCTTGGCCGTTCCTCCCGGCACGCAAGCTCCTATCTGCTGCTGGATGCGAACGGTGCTACGAGCGTCATATGGTATGAGGCGGAGACGGACATTGCCGAAAAGCTGCAGCTTTGCCGCCTGCTCGGCATGGCGCAGGTGTATTTGGCGGATTGAATCTGAAAAAAGGCACGCGCCTTCCTTGCCGGAAGCGCGTGCCTTTTTCTGTTCTTTTTCGCGTACTTACAGATATTTCTGCATCCCGTCGGTGGCAAGCGTGGGGTCGCCGGTAACGGAGACGGCAAACTTTACGCCGTGGGTATTGCTGAAGCGGTCGAGCCAGGAGAGGAAATTATCCATGTCCTGATTGCTCTCCCCGCCGGTAACGATTTTGAACAGATTGTCGATAAAGATGTAAGAAGTATCGTAATTGCCGGCGTACAGGCCGCTGATGAAAGCGCACAGCTCGGTGTACGAAGAGATCCGGTACTCGTCGGCAGAAATCAGACGAACGTGATAGTGGATGTCGAAGGTCATAGTGGACTTTGCCTCGATGCATACGACGTTGCCGTCCTCCGCAGCGGCAGCTGCATTGATCATTTCGATCAGCTTTTTGGTCTTACCGGTACCTTTTTCACCCATGATGAGCCTGACCATAGGAAATCGCTCCTTTCTGTTGTTGCGCCGCACGGGCGGCTTGCTATCTTGGTATGTTCAGCATAACATAGAAAGCAAGAATATGCAATGCCGAAAGAAAATTTTGCAATTTGTTCAAAATACCCGCCCGCTCAGCGGCCCAGCCTGGCGCGCAGCTGCTCGCCCAGCTCCTCATATCCGGGTTTGCCAAGCAGAGCGAACATATTTTTCTTATACGCCTCCACACCCGGCTGGTCGAAGGGATTCACGCCCAGCAGATATCCGGACAGCCCGCAGGCGTACTCGAAGAAATAGATCAACTGTCCCAGCGAACGGGCGTCGCGCGCGTCGGCGCGGATGATCACGTTGGGCACGCCGCCCTCCACGTGCGCCAGCAGCGTGCCGTCCATGGCCTGGTCGTTGAGGAACGACAGCGGCTTGCCGGCCAGGAAGTTCAGCCCGTCGCCGTCGGATTCGTCGAAGGGGACGACCATCTGATGCTCACTGGGGCCAAAGCGGACGACGGTTTCCAGCAGCGTGCGCTCGCCCTGCTGGATATATTGCCCCATGGAATGCAGGTCGGCGGTGAAGTCCACGCTGGCGGGGAAAATGCCGCGGTTTTCCTTGCCCTCAGACTCGCCGTAGAGCTGCTTCCACCACTCCGCCATGAAGCGGAAGCTCGGCTCAAAGCAGGCCAGCAGCTCGATTTTTTTGCCTTGACGGTAAAGCTCGCTGCGGATGGCGGCATACTGCCAGGCGGGGTTGGAAAAGTCGCGCGCGGAGCAGCACTGCATCATCTCCTCCGCGCCGCACATCAGCGCGCGAATGTCGATGCCGGCGACGGCGATGGGCAGCAGGCCCACCGCGGTGAGCACGCTGTACCGTCCGCCAACGTCGTCGGGCACGACGAAGGTCTCATAGCCCTGCGCGTCAGATAGGGACTTGAGTGCGCCGCGCGCGCGATCGGTCGTGGCGTAGATTCGCCTGGCGGCGCCGTCGGGGCCGTATTTTTTCTCCAGCAGTGCGCGGAAAAAGCGGAAGGCGACGGCGGGCTCGGTGGTGGTGCCGGACTTGGAGATGACGTTGACGGAAAAGTCTGCGTCCTCTACCAGCTCCGCCACCTCGCGCAGCGCGTCGGACGAAAGCCCGTTGCCGATGAAATAGACGTTCGGCGTGGTTTTCTTTTTGAGATTATAGTTCGGTGAAGCCAGACACTCGATCACGCCGCGCGCGCCGAGATAACTGCCCCCGATGCCGATGACGACCAGCGCCTGGGAGTCCTGGCGGATCCGCTGCGATGCGCGCTCGATGCGCGCAAACTCCTCGCGGTCGTAGTCGCGCGGCAGATGGACCCAGCCGATAAAATCGGCGCCCTTGCCGCCGCCGGCATCCAGCCACTGCGCAGCCTTGCTCAAACGGGGGCGCAGCGCCTCCTCGTAGGGAAGGGAGAGAAACGGGATTGCATGGGACAGATCGACAGATAACATGGTAAACCCTCCTGACATGGGATGTTTTCTCCTGAAAGTGTACACACAGGGAAGCACGGGAACAATCGAAACGGCTCGAATGTGCGGATTATTTTGCGCCTGGCTTACGATTCCGGCGCGAAGACGCCGTTTTCGGTGGCAAGCAGGGTACAGCGCAGATCGTGCGCCTCGCAGGGGACGTGCGCCACGGTCAGCGCCTCGCGGCAGATCAGCACGCTCTCGCAGTGCAGCGCGGAGAGAAAGCGGTCGTAGTAGCCGCCGCCCTGACCGAGCCGACCGCCGGTGCGGTCAAAGGACAGGCAGGGGATCACGGCAAAGCCGATCTGTCCGGCAGTTACGGTAGGACAGTGCTGCTTCGGCTCCAGAATGCCGTAGGCGCCCGGCTCCAGGTCGTCCATCGAGGCGATCACGCAAAGGTCCATCTGATGCTCCTCCTTGCAGCGGGGCACGCACAGCGTTTTACCGCGCGCAAGCGCGTCGAGCAGCAGGGCGGTGGTGTCGATCTCGTGCGCCGTGCCAACGAATGCCATCACCACGTCTGCCGCGCGGTAAGCGGGATGCTCAATCAGATGGCGGCAGATCGCCGCGCTGCTCTCGGCCTTATAAGCGGGGTCAAGCGTGCGCTCTTTTTTTCGGATAAACGTGCGCAGGGCTTTCTTTTCTTCGGCAAGCGTCATAACGGCCTCCTTATTTTGATCGCTTTTAGTGTAGCATACGCCGCGCAAAATGGCAAGAGTGCGGATGCGCGGGGAAAACTTGTCCTCTATTTCTCTATCGAAGTTGACAGCGGCGGCGTTTTTTGCTATTCTGCCCAATAGGATGAACTGTGGCGGAGCCTGCTCCCCCATAAACGACAACTTGCGAGGAGGAGATACGATGGCTGCATTGCTCAAGGGCGCAGAGGTTGCCAGGGTGCTGACGGAGTCCCTGCAGGCCGAGGCCGCGGCGCTGAAGGCGCGCGGTGTAACGCCGGGACTGGCCATTTTGCGCGTCGGTACGCGCGGGGAAGACCTCTCCTATGAGCGCGCTGCGACGAATCGCTGCGAAAAGATCGGAATTGCGGCGCGTCGGATCATCCTGCCTGAGGACATAACGCAGGAGCGTCTGCTCGCTGAGATCGAAGCGCTCAACGCTGACCGGGCGATCCACGGCGTGCTGATGCTGCGCCCGCTGCCCCGGCATCTCGACGATGCGCGCGCGTGTGCGTCGCTGCTGCCCGCCAAGGATATGGACGGCGTAACCGGCGGATCGATGACCGCGGTGTACGCCGGAACGGGCAACGGCTATCCGCCCTGCACGGCGGAGGCGTGCGTGGCGTTGCTCAAGCACTACGGAATTGCCATTCGCGGCAAGCGGGTGGTGGTGATCGGGCGCAGTCTGGTGATCGGCAGGCCGGTTTCGATGCTGCTGCTGGCCGAGCATGCCACTGTCACCATCTGCCACAGCGCCACCCGGAACCTGCCGGAGATTTGCCGAGAGGCGGATATCCTGATCGTCGCCACCGGCCAGGCCGGACTGATCGGCACGCAGAGCGTGCGTCCCGGCCAGGTCGTGTTGGACGTGGGCATTCACGCCAATCCGGACGGCACGCTTTGCGGCGACGTGCGCTTTGACGAGGTCGAGCCGGTGGTCGAGGCGATTACTCCGGTCCCCGGCGGCGTCGGCACGGTAACGACCGCAATCCTTGCCCGCCATGTGATCGCGGCGGCAAAGAAAACGCTGGAAGCCTGAAACAGATAAAAAGGGAAGGAGCGCCGTCAGGCGCTCCTTCCCTTTTTGCATTTTACGTTTTATGCTACGTCTGCGGCAGATAATACGCCACCAGCAGATCCACCACCGCGCCGTAGCTCTGCATGCCGAGCGTGTCGCCGTAGCTTTTGAGCATCCCGTCGTACACCTTGTTGCTGACCGCTGCCGCCGCGCCGTTAAACTGCGCCCAGTATTCGCTGGAGGCGTGCAGGTCGGCCAGTACGCCCTCCGGCAGCGTGTCGCGGAGCTGCCTCCAGTGATCGGGTGAGACGCGGTAAAGCGCGTTGGACAGGTGGATATACCCGGATAGCCACCCCGCGTAGCGGTAGGCGGCGTCGTCGCAGCGCGTGCAGGCGAGGATGGCGATGAAGTTGCACTGCTGCTCCGAGGCGATACCCCGCCGGTGCGCCAGTTCGTGCGCGACGGTGGCGGGCAGCGTCGCAGCGGGACAGTCCATGTTGACGTTGGCCTCGCCGGTGTAGGGGAAATAGAACCCCGTAAAGTTCAACGCACTCATGACGCGGGAGAAAAACATGGGCTTTGGCGCATATTCCGGAATGCGCAGGAAGGGGAAGTCCGCATAGAGCGGCCCGTAGACCTCCGTTGCCGCATCGAGGATATCCCGGCGCGGCACGGCGAAAGTGCCGTCGCCGTTGCGGGGCACGTCGTCGGCGCAGGCGCTCAGTGCGTGGGCAAAATAATCGGTTACGCGCACCAGGTCGTCAAAGGCGACGGGAGCTGGTTCAATTCCGCTTTGATCACAGAAGTCGTCGATATAGTAATTCGTGCCCCACAGCAGGCAGAACGCGGCGTAGAGACTCAGCGCGACGTTGACCAGCGCCAGCGCGCGGCGATAGGCGGCGCGCCCTTTGTGCTCGGCGCGGTGGATACGCAGGAAGCTGCGCACGAGGAAGACCGCGCCGCCGGCAACGAGCAGCACATAACACAGTTCTGCCACGGAAAACGGCACGAGAGAGCACAGCGCGGCCGCGGCGCGCTGGAGCGGCAGCGTAACGTGCCGGGCCAGCGCGAGCATCGCCGAGCGGCGGCTGCGCAGCAGAAAAAACAGCAAAAGGACAGCCGCGTTGGCCAGAAGCCAGCGATGCAGTCCTTTGTGGCGAAGATAAAAGGTTTTCATGGGGGTTTCCTCAAAGAAAGACGGCAAATTCTGCGGCACGGAATGTCCAATCCCGCATGGGGCGGGTTCGGGAGGGGATTGGTATCCCCTCCCGATTGTTTTCAATCAGTTCGCGCCAAAGGCGCGATGCATGGAACGATTCCTATGAAGATCCTTCCAATCAATCCGCCGCTGCCAGCAGCGTCTTCGTGTACGCCTCCTGCGGGTGGGCGAACAGCTCTGCGACGGTATTCTGCTCGACGATGCGGCCGCTTTTCATCACCATCACGCGGTCGCAGAGTTGATAAACCACGTTCAGATCGTGCGAGATAAACAGGAACGAGAGCGCGTATTCGTCGCGCAGGGAGCGCATCAGCTCTAAAATCTGGCGTTGGATCGTTACGTCCAGTGCGCTGACCGGCTCGTCCGCGATGATCAGGCGCGGCTTTTGAATCAGCGCCACGCCAATGCTCACGCGTTGGCGTTGGCCGCCGGAAAGCTCGTGCGGGCGGCGGGTAACGCAGTCGGCCGGCAGACCGACCTTCTCCACGATTTCCTGTACGCGCCGTTTGCGCTCGGCGGCATCGTACTTGCCGTAGATGCGTAGCGGCTCCTCCAGGATCCAGCCCACCGTGCGCGCAGGGTTGAGCGAGCTGTATGGATCCTGGAAAATCATCTGCGGACGCTTGGTATAGTGGATGATCTCGCCGGTGTGGTCGCTGACGAGACCGAGGATATTCTTGACCAGTGTGGTCTTGCCCGTGCCGGACTCGCCCACCAGACCTAAAATCTCGCCGCGATGGAGCGCAAAGCTCACGTCGAAGAGCACGTCGTGCCGCCGCCGGCGGCCACGCTCGTCCACCTCGCGGTACCAGCTATTGAGATGCTTTACTTCCAGCACCAGATCGTCCATGGGACCCTCCGTCGGTTTAATCTTTCTTTACGATTACTTGGCAAGCTTTGATACGAGGGAGAATACGCCCGCTTGCGCGGGCTGCGGGCCGGGAGGGACCCGACGTCCGCCCTTGGTGTTTTCATCCCCTCCGCGCCTTGACCGGGGTCAAACGCCCGGCGCCGAATGAAAGAGAACGGTTGAAAATCAGGACATCTTCGCTCGGCGCGGGATGGCGTTGATCAGCTCGACCGTGTAGGGATGCCGGGGATGCAAAAAAACCTCCTCCATCGGCCCCTGTTCCACGATTTTGCCGCGCTGCATGACCGCCACGCGCGTGCAGATGCGGCGCACGACCTGCAAATTGTGTGAAATGAGCATCATGGAGATGCCCTGCTCGCGGTTGAGACGGCGCAGCAGCTCCAGGATCTGGGTTTGCACCGTTACGTCCAGCGCGGTGGTCGGCTCGTCGAGCAGCAGCAGCTTCGGCTGCGTTATCAGCGCCGCAGCAATCATCACGCGCTGAAGCATACCGCCGGAGCATTCGTGGGGATATTTGTGATAGAGCGTTTCCGCGTCCGGCAGATCCGCGTCGCGCAGCGCCTGCAATGCCCGCTCGCGCCGCTGCTCGCGGCTCAGTTTGGTGTGTACCGCCAGCGCCTCCTCCACCTGCGGCCCGATGCGCATGAGGGGATCCATGGCGCTCATCGGCTCCTGAAACACCACGCCGATCTCACGGCCCTGCAGGGCGCGCAGTTCCTGGCGCGAGCGCGGCAGAAGATCCACCCCGTCGAGCAGGACCTGCCCCCGGCAGGTAACCTTTTTGCGCTCGATCAAGCCGGAGAGCGTCATCGCGGTAACGGTTTTGCCGCTGCCCGATTCCCCCACGAGGCCAAGCACCTCGCCGTCGCGGATCGTAAGGTCGATCCCGGCGACCGCCTCGCGGGTGGAGTCGTTGAATTTTACGTGCAGATCGCGCAGTTCAACCATGGCGCACGTCCTTTCCGGATCATCAGAGTTGACGGCGCTGCAGCCCCTCGCCGATCAAGCCTACGCCGAGGATCAGCAGCACGATCATCAAACCCGTGCACATCGCGTACCACGGGGCGGAGGCAAGATAGGTCTGCGAGTCGCTGAGCATATAGCCGAGGCTGGCGTCGTCGGGGGATACGCCGATGTTCAGATAGCTCATTGCGGCCTCGGACAGCACGGCGTTGTTAAAGCCGATCGTAATCGCAGAGAGCAGCACCTGCCAGATGTTGGGCAGGATATGAACGAAAAGGATACGGGGGACGGAGGCGCCCATCAGCTGGGCGGATTTGACGTAGTTCTGCGACCGCGCGCGGGCAAACTCGCTGCGCACGATGCGCGCATAACTCGGGATAAACACGATGCCCAGCGCCAGCATCAGATGATAGCGCCCGGGACCCAGCACGCTGATGAGCACCAGCGCCAGCAGAAAGCTGGGGAAGGCGCTGAGCGCATCGTTGAGGCGCATCAGGACCTCGTCCACCCAGCCGCCGAAATAACCGGTCAGCGCGCCGACCAGCGTGCCGACCAGCGTGCCGATGAGCACCGTGCCGAAGGCGACGAAAAACGTCGCGCCCGCGCCCTTGAGCACGCGGGAGAAGATGTCCCGCCCGAACTTGTCCGTGCCCATCAGATGGACGAGCGAGGGGCGCTGGCCCAGCGCCGTGGCGTCCATCGCCATCGGGGAGTACGGCGTCCACAGATAGCCGACGAGAATCAGCAGGATCATCAGCGCCGTGAGAAACAGCCCTACGGTGAGGAAAAGGTTTTTCTTCTTCATGTCTGCCCTCCTGCGCCGTGGCCCAGGCGCGGGTCGATGCGGCGGCTGATGAGATCGCCGGCAAGGTTGCACACGACCACCCAGAAGGCAAGAATTACCACGAGTGCCTGCACCACGGGGGTGTCGCGGTTGGAGATGGAGGAGAGCAACAGCCGGCCCACGCCGGGAACAGAGAACACCTGCTCGATGATCACGCTGCCCGCCACGAGATCCGCCACGGTCAGCGCCAGAAAGGTGATGAGCGGGACGAGCGTATTTTTCAGCACGTGGCGATAGAGGATATCGCCGCGGCTGCGCCCGCGGGACATGGAGGTGCGCACGTAATCGCGCTGCGCCTCCTCCAGAATACAGCCGCGCAGCAGCCGCACAGTCATGGCGATGCGCGGCAGCGCGATCGACAGCGCGGGGAAAAACAGGTAGCCCAGGTATTGCCCGATCCCGTCCCGCCACGTGGGAAACGCCCCGGTGACAAAAAGCCGTAGCAGCAGGCCGAACACGTAGGTAAAGAGGATACCCGTAAACAGCGGCGGCACGGACATCAGCAGTTGGTTGAACACCGTAACGATACGGTCCAGCCGGCCGCCGGCGTACTTCGCCGTGGTAACGCCGACCGGAACGGAGACGAGCACGATCAGCAAAAAAGCCATCGCCGTGAGCGAAAGGGTAGGGCCGAGACGCTGGACGATCAGCGTGGAGACGGGCAGCTTGTACTGATACGAAAGCCCCATATCCCCGCGTAAAAACGCGCCCAGCCAGTTGAGGTAACGCTGCGGCAGGGGCAGGTTCAGCCCCAACTGGACCCGCAGCGCCTCCAGCCGTTCGGGTGTGGCCTGCGTGCCGAGCATTCGCTCCGCCGCGTCGCCGGAGAGCAGGGAGAAGGCGAAAAAGGTAAAAACAGAGACGAGCAGCATGGTCAACAACAGCATTCCGATCTTTTTCGCCGTGTAGCGCATATTGCTCGCCTCTTTTCTAATCTGTGTGCGGCCGGATCAGCCGGTATAAGCGACCTTACTCATATCCATGGCGTAGAGCGGATAGAACTCATAGCCGCTCAGCCCGTCGCGCAGGGCAACGAGATCCGCCAGGTCCTGAATATAGACGTTGGCGGCGGTTTCGGTCAGGATCCGTTCCATATCAAGGTAGGCGCGAGTCTGCACATCGTCGTTCGTGGCGGCCAGCGCCTCTTCAAACGCGGCGTCGTATTCCGCGTTGGAGTAATTGACGAAGTTGTTGTGCGCGGTGGAGGTGAAGCGCTCCAGCATGGCGCGCGCGGTCATGGTCGAGGCGTCCACGCCGATGACGGTTGCTTCGTAATTGCGGTTGGTGTATACGTCGGACAGCCACGTCGCCCACTCCACCGGATTGATGGTTACGTTCACGCCGATGGCGCGGAACTGCTCCGCCACGACCTGCGCGGTTTCTACGTGCTGGGTGTAGTTGGACGGGACGGTGATCGTCAGGTCAAAGCCGTCGGGATAGCCGGCCTCGGCAAGAAGCGCTTTGGCCTTGGCGGGGTCGTGCGTATAGTAGTTGGTCAGATCGTCGCGGAAGTACTTGCGGAAGGCGGGATACATACTGCTGCCCAGCGCGGCGCCCCGGCCGTCGGAGGTCATGCTGAAGATCTGCTCGCGGTCCAGCGCATAGCACAGCGCCTGGCGCACCGCCACGTTGTTGAGCGGCTCGACGGCGTTGTTGAGGTACACCGCCTGCACCAGATTCATCGTGCCCTCCAGAATCTGGAAGCCCTCGGTGAGCTGGTTGGCGTAATTGCTGGGCAGGTGCGCGTACAGATCCACGGCGCCGCTCTTGAGCGCCATGACCAGCGCGTCGGGATTTTCAAAGATGCGATAGGTTACGCGATCGAGCTTCGCCCCCTCGCCCCAGTAGTCGGCAAAGCGCTCGAGCACGATGTTCTGCTGTGCGGCGCGGGAGACGAAGCGGAACGGACCGGTGCCGACCGGCGCGGTGGCCTGATCGGCATAGTCCTGCGGGATGACCGCCAGGGTCAGGCAGGAGAGAAATTCGGCGTTGGGCTTGGCAAGGTTGATCGTCAGCGTATCGTCCGTATGGCTCAGCCCGACGATCTGGTCCAGCCCCGCGACCAGGTTCTCATCACGGCAGCGCTCGATGGAATAGACCACGTCATCCATCGTGACGGCCTTGCCGTTGTGGAAGGTGATGCCGTCGCGCAGGGTAAAGGTATAGGTCAGGCCGTCCGGGGAGAGGGTGTAGCTGCTTGCCACGGCGCATTCCAGCTCGCCGTCGGGCGTGGGCTTGACCAGCCCCTCAAACACGTTGAACAGCAGCTCTCTGCCGCCGGCAGAGGTCAGCGTGTGGGGATCCAGGCTCTCGTCCAGATCCTGCGAGATGCCGACGACGATCTCGTTCGTCGCGCGGCGGTCGTCTTCTTTCTTTTTGCCGCAGCCACCGAGCAGCGTGAGCAGCATCACGGTGCACAGCAGCAGGGAAACGATACGCATGGATTTTTTCATTGGTTGCCTCCTTGTTGGTTGCTTTCAGTAGTATCCGGGGAAGATATCTCACTGCGCGGGTTTGACGCAGAAAGAAACGAGTCATAGCTGACGCCCTTCTGGTGCAGACGCTTTTCGCTCCAGTATTTGACCGCGGCGTAGACGCAGGCGAACACCGGCACGCCCAGGAACATACCCAGCACGCCGAAAAAGCCGCCGCCGACCAGAATGGCCACGATCACCCAGAAACTGGAGAGGTTCGTGGAGTTGCCCAGAATCTTGGGGCCGAGGATATTTCCGTCAAACTGCTGAAGGACCAGAATGAAGACGATGAAATACAGGCACTTGAGCGGATCGACCAGCAGGATCAAAAACGCGCTGGGGATCGCCCCAAGGAAGGGACCGAAGAAGGGAATGATATTCGTTACGCCCACGATCACGCTTACCAGCGGCGCATAGGGCAGGGCGAGAATCGACGAGACGATGAAGCACAAAATGCCGATAATCAGCGAGTCGAGCAGCTTGCCGCGCACGAAGCCGCTGAAGATGGTGTCCGCTTTCTTTACGGCGCGCAGCGCCGCGTCGTAGCGCGTCGTGCTCAGAACGCTGTACAGCAGGGCGCGGCTGTGCGCGCCGAAGCGCTCCTTCGTACCCAGCAGGTAGATCGAAACGATCACGCCCACGAGGAGGTCCTTTAAAAAGAACACCACGCTCACCACGCCGCCGGTGAGCAGCGCGATGGTCTGCTGTGCCTGCGGGATCCAGGTGTCGGTTACCCAGGAGACGAGCTCCTTATAGTATTCGCGGATCATATTGGTCGCCCAGCTTGCCACGTTGGGGTTGTTTTCCAGCATCCGTGTTACCCAGTTGTACACCGTACGGTAATACGTCTCCATGTTGCCGCCCAGCAGCAGAACGCTCGCATAGAGCTGAGGAAGCAGGATGCTCATTAAAATATAGATCACCAGCGCGGCCATTGCCCAGGTAATCAGAATGCTGATCGCGCGCACGCCGCTGCTGCGGAGCTTCGGAAAGGCGTTGGCCAGTGTCCGGTCAAAGAAGTTGACAATCGGCGCGAGCAAATAGGCCAGCGCAAAGCCGTAAATCACGGGGGTGAGGATTCCAAAGAGCTTTTTGATGAACAGAAGCAGCACGCCGTTTTGAAAAAAAGTGTCATAAAAAACGAGGATCGCGCAGGCCGACAGCACGAGCGTCAGGCCCCAGCGCCAATAGGCATTGTTTTTCATGGCGGATCTGCTCCTTTACATAGAATGACAGAGTATGCTCCAATAGCATACTATTCTTTTCCGGGAATTGCAATAGCGCATTTTGTATGTTATCATAAGAATCGCTTGAAAAGCAGAGTCTTTTTTCAGAGAGGGCGCTTTTATGGACAAAAAACTGCTGTTTATCGTCAATCCCCGCGCAGGCAGGACGAAATCGCACGCGCCCCTGTTCGACGCGGCGGCGGTTTACTGCGAGGCGGGGTATCTCGTCTCGATTCAGACCACCCAGCGCAGCGGGGACGCAACGCGCATCGTCGAGGAGCAGGGCGCGGAATACGACGTCGTCGCCTGCTACGGCGGGGACGGAACGCTTAACGAGACCGTCAACGGGGTGCTGCGTCTGCCGCAGGACCGGCGCCCCATGATTACCTATCTGCCCGGCGGCAGCACGAACGATTTTGCCGCGAGCCTGCACATTTCCGCCGTCCCGGCGGTGGCGGCGCAGTCCGCCATGCGCCTGCAGCCGCGGTATCTGGACGTGGGCAATTTCAACGAGCGGCATTTCGTCTACGTCGCGTCGTTCGGCGCGTTTACCCGCACGGCGTACCGCGTGCCGCAGGATATCAAAAACGCCTTTGGACACTTTGCCTATATTCTGGAGGGGGTCAAGGATCTGGATACGCTCCACCCCTACCGCATGACCATCACGGCGGACGGGGAAGTATTTGACGGGGAATACCTGTTCGGCGCGGTGAGCAACTCCACCTCGATCGCAGGGATGATGAAGCTGTCGGCGGAGGACGTGGCGTTCGACGACGGGCGCTTTGAGATGCTGCTCGTGCCGGTGCCCAAGACGCCGCTGGCCATGCAAAAGCTGATCCGTGCGCTGCTCTATCAGGACTACGGCAATTCCGAGGGCCTGATCCTGCGCCACGTCAAGCACGTCGTCGCGCAGACGGAGGAGAACATCCCCTGGACGCTCGACGGGGAATATGCGCCCGGCGCGGCGAGCATTGATATTTCCATTGAGGACAACGGAATCCGGATGCTGCTTTGACGCCCCGGCACTATTTCCGCCTTACCATAGCAAACCGGGGGAGGATTGTCAAGCAGCGGCCGCCCCGTCGCCGGCGTGCAGGACGAAGCCGCCCGGCGCTTTTCGGGGGACCCGGCAGAAATCGAAAAGACGCGCATCGCTGCGATGCGCGTCTTTTTTTGCTTGACAAGGGTAAAAATGCTGGTATAATCTGAGAACGATAATCATTTTCAAATTAGAGGGGCGTTTTATGGCGACGTATATTACCAAACAGCAAAAGGCGGTGCTTGCGTGCATCGAAGCCCACCGCGACCGGTGCGTCAGCGCAGCCGAGCTGGCCGACGAGCTGCGCAGCCGCGGCGAGCGGGTCGGTATTGCCACGGTGTACCGGCAGCTGGAAAAACTGGAGCGGCACGGCCACGTACATAAGGTTCTCACCGAGGAGGGCGCGTACTATCAATACTGTGCGCACGACGCGCTCGGGAATTGCTTTCTGCTCAAGTGTGAAGGGTGCGGCCGCATCGTCCACGTGGACTGCGGGCAGTTGATTCCGCTCTACCGCCATCTGGAACAGGAGCACCACTTTTTCATCAACCCGCGCCGCACGATGCTCTACGGCCGCTGCGCGGTGTGCCGGGAGGCGGAGAAATGAGACGGGTTCTTGCAGGATTGCTGTGCGCGCTGCTGCTGGGGGGCTGCGCGGCGCGCCTGCCGCAGTCGGGCGGCGAGAAGCTGAGCGTGGTAACGACGCTGTTTCCCTATTACGATTTTGCCCGTGCCGTTGCGGGGGATGCGGCGGAGGTAACGCTGCTGCTTGCACCGGGACGCGAGGCGCACAGCTTTGAGCCGACGCCGCTCGACGCGGTAACGATTGCGGGCGCGGACGTCTTTCTCTACAACGGCGGCGAGGGCGAGGTCTGGGTGGACGATATGCTCTCCGCCGTGGGGGAGAACATCTCGGTGGTGCGCCGGATGATGGACTTCGTCGAGGCGCAGGAAGAGGAGCTCGTCGAGGGAATGCAGTCCGCAGAGGCGGGCCACGACCACGACCACGACCACGACCACGACCACGAGCACGACCACGACCACGAGCACGACCACGACCACGAGCACGACCACGACCACGACCACGACCACGAGCACGACCACGACGAGGACAGCGACGAGATCGAATACGACGAGCACGTCTGGACTGCGCCGGAAAACGCCGTGCTGCTGTGCACGGCAATCTGCGAGGCAATGTGCGAGGCGGACGGTGAAAACGCATCGTACTACCGCGACAATTGCGCCGCCTACTGCGCACAGCTCGACGAGCTGGATACGGCGTTCCGCGCGCTGCGCGCCCGCGCGTCGCGCGATCTGATCGTCTTTGCCGACCGGATGCCCCTGCTCTACTTCTGCCGGGCGTACGAGCTGCGCTACCGCGCGGCGTTCCACGGCTGCTCGACGGATACCGAGCCGTCGCTTGCCACGCTGCGCTATCTGATTGACAAGGTGAACCGGGAGGAGATTCCGGTGGTGTACACCGTGGATCTGAGCAGCCGCAAGATCGCGGAGGCGGTGAGCGAGTGCACCGGAGCGCGGATCGACACGCTCTATTCCCTGCAGACCGTCTCCCGTGCAGATTTTGAGGCGGGAGAGACGTATCTTACCCTGATGGAACGAAACCTGCGCGCGCTGGAAGGAGGGCTTGCGTGATGGAAAACAGAATTTTACTTTCCTGCCGGGACGCGAGTCTGGGCTATGAAAACGAACCGCTGCTGGAGCACCTGAGCTTTTCGGTCGCGCCGGGGGACTACGTGTGCGTCGTGGGGGAAAACGGTTCGGGCAAGTCCACGCTGCTCAAAAGCCTTCTGGGGCTGCTCCGCCCCCTCGCCGGGGAGATCGACTGCCCCGCCCAGCGGGCGATGGAGTTGGGGTACCTGCCCCAGCAGACCGCCGCCCAGCGCGACTTTCCCGCAACGGTCGAGGAGGTCGTGCTCTCCGGTTTTCTCAACGCACGCACGCATCGCTTTTTTTACACCGCCGCCCAGCGCTCCGCGGCGCTGATGCACATGGGCAAGCTTGGCGTTTTGGAGCTGCGCCGCCGCTGCTACCGCGAGCTTTCCGGCGGACAGCAGCAGCGCGTGCTGCTCTGCCGCGCGCTGTGCGCGGCGAAGGAGCTGCTGATCCTCGACGAGCCGGTTACGGGACTGGATCCCGCGGCGGCGCAGGATCTGTATAAAACGCTGCGCTATCTCAACGAGCAGGAGCACTTGGCGATCCTGATGGTTACGCACGATATGCCCGCGGCCCTGCGCGAGGCAAAAAATATCCTGCACGTGGGCAAGGGAAGCTGGTTTTACGGGACGGTGGCGGAGTACCTGGCGTCCCCTGTCGGTAAACGGTTCGGAGGTGAGAGACGATGAAGCTGCTTTTGAGTATGTTTGCCTATCCGTTCATCGTGCGGGCCTTTGCGGTGGGGGCGCTGGTGTCGCTGTGCGCGGCGCTGCTGGGGGTGCCGCTGGTGCTCAAGCGCTATTCGATGATCGGGGACGGACTGAGCCACGTCAGCTTCGGCGCGCTGGCTGTGGCCGTGGCGTGCGGCTTTGCGCCGCTGTACTTTTCCATCCCGGTCGTGGTGCTTGCGGCGTTTTTCCTGCTGCGCATTGCGGAAAATCACCGTGTCAGCGCCGACGCGGCGATTGCGGTGCTCTCCGCCTCGGCGCTGGCAATCGGAATCATCGTTACCTCGCTGACCACGGGTATGACCACGGACGTGGACAGCTATATGTTCGGTTCGATCCTGGCGATGGACCGCACCGACGTCGTGCTCAGCGTAACGCTGGCGGCGGCGGTGCTGGTGCTGTTCATATGGTTTTACCACGCGCTGTTTGCCGTAACCTTTGACGAGAGCTTTTCCCGCGCCACCGGGGTGCGTGTCGGGCGGTATAAGACGCTGCTGTCCCTGCTCACGGCGCTGACCGTGGTGCTGGGAATGCGGATGATGGGCGCGATGCTGATCTCCAGCCTGATCATCTTCCCGGCGCTTTCCGCGATGCGCGTTTTCCGCAGCTTCCGCGCGGTGGTGTTCTGTGCGGGCACGCTGAGCGTGGTGTGCTTCTGCCTGGGGCTGACGGCGTCGTACCTGCTCTCCACGCCCGTGGGGGCGAGCGTGGTGCTGTGCGATTTGGCTGCGTTTCTTATCTGCTGCGTGATCGGAAGAAAATAAACAAAAGGGAATCCGGGCCTTTTGGCTCGGATTCCCTTTTGTATGGCCTGCTTTATGAGGCGCTTGTGCGCAGGTAAAAAGCACAAAAAAGCCTGCGTAGTCTGTGTTGGGTTGGGAGGGGATTGGTATCCCCTCCCAACCCTTTTTGATCGGTTCCGCGCACAGCGCGGCTATCTGTAAAGCGTCGGTATACCGGCGCTTTACAGATAATTCAGCGGGTTGACGTACACGCCGTTTCTCTGCACGCCGAAGTGGCAGTGCGCGCCGCTGGCGACGCCGGAGCGGCCGACGCGCGCGATCTGCTGGCCCTTATACACATGCTGTCCTGCGGAGACGAGCATGGAACTGCAATGCTCGTAATACGTGGTAAAGCCGTTGCCGTGGTCGATGACCACGGTGTAGCCGCCTGCGCCCCACCAGCCGGCGGAGCGTACCGTGCCGCCGTCGGCGGCGTAGATCGGAGAGCCATAGGCGCAGGCAATGTCGATGCCCATATGGTTCCGGGAGGCGCCGCGAATGCCGGTGTTCCGGTACCCGAAATAAGAGGTAATGTGCCCCGACGCGGGCCAGCGGAAGCGGCCCGTCGCCACCCAACTGGGGCGCTCCTTGGTGCCGCGGGCACGCTGCTCACTTACCGGGTCGGTCAGCGTAACGGAGGAGAGGATATCGCGTTTGGTCTCCACGCCGTTGACGTATTCCACGTCCGCCACGACGTCGCACGTTCCGTACTCGCCGGGAGAGAGCGTGCGGTAGTCGCCCTTGTACAGACTGGGGTCGTCCACGTACACGATATCGTACGGGATGACGTCCACGTAGTTTTGCCGCTCCGTAACCACCACCGTCAGGTAGGAGACCGCGTTGCTGATAATCAGCTCATCCCCGATCTGCAGCTTGTTGATGTCGTAGCCGGGGTTGAGCTGCGAAAGCTCGTCCGAGGACATACCGTTGTCCATGGCGATCTGTCCCCAGGTGTCGCCGGCGGCAACGGTGTAGATCACCTCGCCGGATTTGGTGCTGTTGAGCGTCTGGGCGATGTGGCCGAGGTTGGTCAGCGTCTCCGCCGGAACGTAGCCGGCGCTCACGCGCACGCTCTCTTCAAAATCCACGGACAGCGTATCTTCCGAGACGTACATCTGCTTGACCTGCTCCAACAGGTCTTCCAGCGCGCCTTCGTATTCGGTCGAGCCGATCAGCTCGCCGTCGACGTAGAGGGAGTACCCGTAGGCCACCAGCCCCACCTCGCGGGTGAGGTCCTGCTCCAGCTCAGCGCTGCTGTCCACCTCGCTGCGGCGCACGAGCCGCGTGCTGTACTGCAGCGCATCGTCCGGAAAACGAAATGCCTGGTCCAGCGTTTCGGAGGTGATCGTTTCCACCTGTGCCGCCACGCGCTTCGCCGCTGGGGTGCTTTCCGCAATACCCAGCGTCGTGCCGTTGTAGCTGACGTTGGTTGCAAAGGTATACAGGGAGAAGAAGATGGCAATCACGGCAAGGACTGCCCCGCCGCAGATGAATAGCAGCGGATGCATCCGCCGGGCGCGCCAGCGCGGCGCGCCCGCCTCGCTGCCGAGGTGCTTCATACGGAAATTGTGCAGTTTTTCGCCCAGCAGGGACCTCCACATCGTGATCATGCCGCCCAGGAACAGCAGAAACTGGAGCGCCGCGCGGTTTGATTCCGGGAAGTTGCGTGCGCGATGCTCGCGCACCACGGTTTTTGCCCGCGGAATGATGCGCCGAAACCGGTGTCCCAGCGCGTGGAACGCAGCGGTGGTCGTGCGGAAAACGCCCTTGCCAAAGCGGTCCTGCCGCCCAGAGGGTTTTTGCCGATCCGGGGGATTGTTTCGCTTAGCCATAGGATAAAGCTCCTGAAAAGTGATGATTTTTACCAATAAATAATAATATGATACCCGTTTTTCCCGCGCGCGTCAAGAAATTCTTCGCGCCGCTGCGCCCGCACCGGACAAAAAACGGCGCGGGCGGTGAAAATGGGGGTGGTACGGCGGAGAAAAAGGTGTATAATGGGCGTGCGGCAGACGGAGACGGCAAAGCCGCGGCGCGGTACGCGCGCGGAGACCTTTGCCGCGATTCGAAAAGCCATCTTTCACACAGAGGAGGCGGAGACGGTGCCATCCACCATGATCCGGGATATGACCAAGGGGGCGGTCGTGCCGCAGCTGCTGCGCTTCGCGTTTCCGCTGTTTGTGTCCAACGCGCTGCAGGCGGTCTATAATCTGGTCGATATGATCATCGTGGGCAACTGTATCGGCAAGGCGGGGATGTCGGCGGTTTCCATCGGCGGCGACATTTTGCACCTGCTGACCTTCGTGGCGATGGGCTTTTCCTCCGCCGGACAGGTGCTGATCGCGCGCTCGGTCGGCACGGGACGGCACGACGAGATCAAAAAGACGATCGGGACCATGTTCACCTTTCTGCTCGGCGCGTCGCTGGCCATATCGTTGGGATGCTACCTGCTGCGCGCGTCGGTGCTGCGCTGGCTCAACACCCCGGCGGCGGCCGCGGATTTTGCCATGGACTATATGGTTACCTGCGTGTGCGGACTGCCGTTTATCTACGGCTATAACATCGTCAGCGCGATTCTGCGCGGCATGGGGGACAGCCGCCGTCCCTTCCTGTTTATTGCGGCGGCGGCCGTTTTAAATACGGTGCTGGATATTCTCTTCGTCAAGTATCTGGGCATGGAGGTGTTCGGCGCGGCGCTGGCGACGGTGATCGGCCAGGGCGTGAGCTTTTTGCTGGCGCTGGCCTATCTCCACCGTCGACGCGAGAGCTTTGGCTTCGACTTCCGGCCGGAGAGCTTCCGCATCGACCCGCCGGCGTTCCGCCGGCTGTTGTCGCTGGGGATCCCGATGGCGATTCAATCCGCCGCCATCAGCTTTTCCAAGATCGTGCTGATGGCCTGGGTCAACCTGTTTGACGTTACCTATTCGGCGCTGGCGGGAATCTTCAACAAGACGAACACCGTCTGCGGGGTGATCTCGCAGGCGTTTACCACGGCGGGCAGTACGATGGCGGGACAGAACCTCGGCGCAGGGAAGCACGAGCGCGTGCAGCGCATTTTGCTGACGATCCTCGTCATTGGCCTGGGCTTTGCCCTGCTGGGGACCGGCGTGATGCTGCTGTGCCCTGCGGCGGTCTACGCCGTTTTCACGCCGGACGCCGATGTGCTGCGTGCCGCCGGCGTGCTGACGCTGCCGATTATTCTGAACTTCTACGGGGCTGCGACGCGCAGCGCCAGCTTCTCGCTGATCAACGGCTCCGGCCGGGTGGGGTTGAATCTTGCCATCGCCATCATCGACGGGGTGATCAGCCGCATCGGCCTTGCAGCGCTGCTGGGCTTTGCGTGCGGACTGGAGTGCTTCGGCTTCTGGATGGGCGACTCGCTGGCGGGCTTTATGCCGCTGATCATCGGCGGGACGTTTTATCTCTCCGGAAAATGGAGGGAGCCCGGCGCGCGTCTGCACGTGCGGGAAGAAAAAACGACGGATTAAGGAGACGTTGCCATGGAATACGACAAGCGCATTGCCAATTTCACCGTGGGGGACGCGATTGAGGGCTTTTACGTGCTCAAGACCGCCCAGATCAAAACCAGCAACAGCGGAAAGCCCTTTTTGGCCGCCGCGCTGAGCGACCGCAGCGGCGTCATCGATGCCAAGGCGTGGGATTACGCCGGGCCGATTGGCGGCGCGCACGACGGGAAGATTGTCAAGGTGCGCGGCACGGTGTCGGAGTATCGCGGCGCGCTGCAGCTTACGATCGAGCGGATCCGCCTGTGCGACGAGCGGGACCCCGTGGACCTCGCGGCGCTGGTGCCGGTGGCGCCGATCGACGCAGAGGCGACGTTTGCCTTCGTGCAAAAGCTCGCCGCATCCATCGAGGATGCGGACTATCGCGCCGTCTGCACCGCCATGCTCGCCCGGCACGAGACGGCGCTGCGCGCAATCCCGGCAGCCAAAAGCGTGCACCACGGCTTCGTGGCGGGGCTTTTGATGCACACGGCGAATATGCTGCGCACGGCGGATTTTCTCGCCGGGCTTTACGCGGACACGGTGGATCGCAGCCTGCTGCTGGCGGGTACGCTGCTGCACGACTTTGCCAAAGAGAAGGAGTTCACCTTCTCCGAGCTGGGCCTTGTGACGGAGTATTCCGTTCGGGGCGAGTTGCTGGGCCATCTGGTCATGGGTGCGCAGGAGGTCGCGGCGGTGGCCGCAGAGCTGAGCGTGCCGGAGGAGAAGTCCGTACTGCTCCAGCACATGATCCTTTCGCACCACGGCGAGCCGGAATTCGGCGCGGCGGTGCGCCCGATGTGCGCCGAAAGCGAGCTGCTGTCTCTGATCGACCAGATCGACAGCCGCATGGAGATTTACCGCGAGACGCTCGCGGAGCTGGCCCCCGGCCGCTTCAGCGGCAAGATCTTCGCGCTGGACAAGAAGATCTATCGCCACGAATAAGCGCAAGCCCCGCGCCAAACGGCGCGGGGCTTGCGGGTTTTACGATTCCGGTGCGGAAAGGACGGCTTCCTCCGCCGCCAGCATGGCGGCGTTGAGGACTTTGCGAGCAGCAGCAGGCTCACCCTGCTCCAACGATTCCACCGCGTCCGCCATGGCCGCGAACAGCTTGTAATACAGACGCTCGTAAAGGGCCATTGCGTGTCGCCCCTGTATAAAAAATGGCGCGGCAGAGCCGCGCCACGAAAAACGCAGAGGCTCCGCGCTGTCAGGCAAGTTCGTCATGCACATGGTTACCCAAGGTATGCGAACCGGAGCGTGCATTTTTACCAAAAAGCAAAAATGCACACCTCAGAATAGCCATGTGGGCCATATGAACTTGCCTGACAGCTTGATACTACCATGCTTCGCCGCGGTTTGCAAGCGCAATCGTTCGACGGCTTTCGACAAATCTTCGCCGGTCGGCAGACGCGCGGTGCAGCCAAAAGGGGAAACGCCCCGCGCCAAACGGCGCGGGGCGTTTTGTAACGCGGTGCAGGGGGATGCGACGGGCGTTTTACAGGCCCAGACCGCCGAGCCCCCCCAGGCCCAGACCGCTGGTAAACGCGTTCATCCGGCCGTTCATGGCCTCCTCCGCCTGGCGCAGCGCCTCGTTGATGGCGGAAATGACCAGGTCCTGCAGCATCTCCACGTCCTCGGGGTCCACGACCTCCGGTTTGAGGTGCAGCGCGGTGATCTCCTTCTTGCCGTTGACGCTGGCGCTGACCGCGCCGCCGCCGACGGTAGCGGTGAAGGTCTTCTCCTCCACCTCCTGCTGCGCCGCCTCCATGTCCTGCTGCATCTTCAGAATGCGCTGCTGCATTTGCTGCTGCTGCATCGCAGCGCCGCTGCCGTTGGAAAAGCCGCGGCGCGCACTGTATCCTTTTGCCATGGTGTTTTCTCCTTTTCGTTTATCGGGAACCTCTGATAACAGGTTCCCGGTTGTAAAAACCTGTTTAGCCTTGCGTGTTAGCCTGGAATGGGATGCCATGATCCGCGGCGTACTGCTCGGCATAAGAGCCGGGCGTCCCGATGATGGTGAAGTCGTCAGCGTGCTCAAAGAAAGCAGAGCCACCTATTTCTATCACGGAAGACGGTATCCCGATGGATCTCAAGCTCGTATCTCCTGCAAATACCATTTCTTCAATCCTTTTGCATTCATCACGTCGTCAAGCGTGATCTTTTGGGAGGAGACAGAAGGCGTCGTTGCCTCTGCGGTTTGCGTTCCGGTGTTTTCGCCGTCGTCAGTTTCCGGAGACGGTTTGTCGCTGCACGCAATCAGCGTAAGAGCCATCAGCATTGCGATAGCGAGACAGAGCAGCTTCTTTATGGTGTATGGTTCTCCGTATAATCGGGTTGTCCTGATTTTCAGCGAATACCAGTCGGGGGGCTTTCCGGCTTCTTTATACCACAAGCAGCTTGATTTGGGAAGCGTTCGCTGGGTTTTTGATTGAATTTTTTAAGACGCCCTATCGTTTTATTTGACGGTGAAATGGTCGAATTTGCTGCCCATACGGAGCAAATCCTGCATCTTATCATGCTCCGCCTCGCCCTGCGGCTGCCCCACGGTGAAGCGCACGCGGATCGTGCGCCCGAGGGCGCGGGAGGTTACCTCCTCCAGCACGCGCGTTACGCCGTCCGTATCCAGCATGACCTTTTGCATCTCGGTCGGGCAGTAGACGGTCAGCACTTCGCCCTGCACGCGGCCGCCGACCATGCCGATGAACGCGCGCTTGTCCACGGACAGGCGGTTTTTGTACTGCTCCATCAGCCTGGCGAATACGTCGCCGTCCCCGGTCCGGGGCGTATCCTGCGCGGCAGCCTCGGTCGGAAGCGGTGCGTCGGCGACGCGCGGCGCGGCCGCCTCGCCGTGAGGCGCCGGCGCGTCCGTTTTCAATGCCGGCTCATCCCAGGGCGGCGGATCTGCCGCCGATTCGGGAGCGGATGCGCGCACGGGTGCGGCGACCGGGGGCGCTTTTGGCTCTGCGGGCGCAGGCGGAGTATTCGGCGCGCGCACGGGTGCGGCGAGCTGCTGCTCCAGCCGTGCAATGCGCGCGTTGAGCGCGGTCAGGTCGCCGGAGAGGCTCTCGTCGCAAAGGCGCAGCAGACAAAGCTCGGCGTCCGTGCGGCGGTTGACGCTGCTTTGCAGCGCGGCGGTCGTCTCCTGCAGCACGGTGCTGATGTGGATCAGCCGCGCGGGGGAGGCGAGCGATTGGAGCGATTCGAGCGTCGCGGCGTCGAATCCGCCGCTGAGCAGCGCCGCGCCGCCCTCGGCGGCAGTGGCGGAAATCAGCAGATCGCGGCACAGGGTGGACAGCTCGTTTAAGATCGCGCCGACGTCCTTGCCGCCGGTATAGAGCCGGCCGAGCAGCATCAGCGCACTTTTCGCGTCGTGCCGTAGCACGTGCTCAATCAACTGCGCCGTCTGTACATTGCCGGCAAGTCCCAGCGTTTCCAGCACCGCGCCCGCGGAGATCGTGCCGCCCGCCGCCGCGCACTGGTCCAGCAGACTCAGCGCGTCGCGCAGCGCACCGTCAGACAGGCGGGCGAGCAGCTCCGCCCCGTCGGGGGTGAGGTCGATGCCCTCCTGCTGCGCGATATAGGCAAGCCGCGCCTCGATATCCCTGGGCAGGATGCGGTGGAAAGAAAACCGCTGGCAGCGGGAGAGAATCGTAGCGGGAACCTTGTGCAGCTCGGTCGTGGCGAGAATGAACATCAGGTGCGCGGGCGGCTCCTCCAGGATTTTCAGCAGCGCGTTGAACGCCGGAGTCGAGAGCATATGCACCTCGTCGATGATATAGACGCGCTTTTTTACCTGCGCAGGGGAGTAGATCGCCTCGTCCCGCAGGGCGCGCACGTTATCCACGCCGTTGTTGGAGGCGGCGTCCAGCTCCATCACGTCCAGCAGCGCGCCGGAGTCGATCCCCAGGCAGGATTTGCAGCAGTTGCACGGGTCGCCGTCCACCGGGTGCTCGCAGTTGACCGCCTTGGCAAGAATTTTTGCGCAGGTGGTCTTGCCCGTGCCGCGCGTGCCGGTAAAAAGATAGGCGTGGGACAGGCGTCCCTGCGCGACCTGCCGGCGCAGGGTGGCAGTGATCGGCTCCTGCCCGACCACGTCGGAGAAGGTTTTCGGCCGCCACTTGCGGTACAGCGCCTGATACATCGCGCCACCCCCTTTGATCAAAATACCCTCCGCATACAGCCACGGAACCGGCGCCCTTGCGGCACATGAAAGGTCCCGCTTAATGCTGCTCGGTTCCCCGCCTGACATGGTTCGCAGGTTTCCATTGCGCAAGACCGGTTCCGCAGCTGTATGCGGAGGAATATAACGAAGCTATTCTACTATACCGTTTCAAATTGTGCAACAAAAAATTTTTGATTTTTTGAAAAAAGGGGCTTCACAAACCAAAAAAACTGTGTTATGATAGGCAAGCTGAACAGAATATGGGCCTGTAGCTCAGTTGGGAGAGCGTACGGTTCGCATCCGTAAGGTCGTGGGTTCGAATCCCTTCAGGTCCACCATAGAAGAACGGCAATTCTGATAGAATCGCCGTTCTTTTCTTTTTGTGATAGAATGCTTTGGGTGGGCGAGGCCGAGGGCCTGCCCGTGATATTGGATGATGACCGGTAAACAGACAAATAAATCGGTATTTATGGGAGTGAACCATGGATAAAAGCAGAAAAAGGGTGCTTATCTGCACCGTATCCGTTTTTCTTCTTTTGATCGTCATCGCGGCTGTATATTTTTTTCAATTCAACGCTGTTGGATACCGAATGACGGTTCCTTACAGATCAGCATTTGAAGAAATCGACGATAACACTTATATCAACAGGAGTTTTTCGGGAAGCATAGAAGAAGTGATCGGGTTGATCGACAGCGCGAAAGAACGTGTCAAAGAATTCTTCGGAGATTTGTGCTGTTTGGAGGATACGGTCATTATCCTCTGTGACGATGACCATCTTCTCTCAAAACTCGGCGGAGATCACGATACAAAGATCATTTATTTCCCGGTTGTGAAGCACTACATCTCTGTTTCAGACGAGTATTTGAGCATCGATATACTCGCACATGAACTGACCCATGCCGAACTGCATACCCGTCTTTCCGTATCCGCGCAGAAGAAACTGCCGACATGGTTTGATGAGGGAATCGCATTGCAGAATGACTACCGTGAGCAATATGGCTTTGACGCGTGGGTCGAACAGACCGATAATGGCAGTCATACCGTCGCTCTCGAGAATATGGACGAAGCTTCAGAGTTTTATGCAGGCACCGTGGAAGAGAGGCGTTTTCGCTATCTGAACGCGAAGCATGAACTCGATGTATGGATGACTGCACACGGCCAGCACGGTTTATTGGAATTGCTTGATCGGCTAAATGGCGGAGGAGATTTCACCACTGCGTATGGCAGTTAGATTCCAGCTTGTCAGTGCACCCCCCATGGGCCGTTTTCTATCAAAACGCGATACCTTTTCCAAAGCGAAAATCCTGTCGACGAAGTCGGCGGGATTTTCGTTTTGTATTCTTAAGTTTTAAGCCTTCAGTCTTCAGTATTCATTTTCCCGACAGGATTTTCTAAATGAATACTGAAGACTTAAGAGTGAAAAATGAATAATGGTTGCGAAATCGGACGCCTTTCGATATAATATGTCTGGTAACGATACGAAAGATAACATTCAAATAAACAATCCATTAACTTTAGAACAGGGATTATGTTTTTTCACCGTTACCTTGTGTAAAGCACAGCATGAAACTGTTTTGATTTATGGAGCGAGAAATGAAATTCAATTCTTTGATACCAGAATTAACCGTAAGCAATATCATAGTGACGATAAGAAGGACGGCAATTCTGATAGAATTGCCGTCCCCTTTCGTTTCGATGGACGCGCGGACGAGGCCGGGGGCTTGTCCGCGCTCTTGCGCGCGGCGCGCTTGACGCTGCTTGCGCGAGGGCGTATAATCGTCCCGACAGAGGCCCTGCGTGGCTGCTATAAACGATCAAGAGAAAGAGAGACAGAACGATGCCTTGTACGACTGTATTGGTTGGCAAAAATGCCAGCAACGACCGCTCCACCATGATCGCCCGCACGGACGACGGCTTTTTTGACGTGAAGAAGCTGGTTGTCGTCGAGCCGAATCAGCAGAAAAAACACTACAAAAGCGCCATTTCCCACGTCGAGATCGATCTTCCGGACCATCCCATGCGCTATACCGCCTGCCCCAGCGTTGACCCCAAGAACGGCGTCTGGGCGGCTACCGGCATCAACGCCGCCCAGGTCGGCATGACCGCGACGGAGACGATCACCTCCAACCCCCGTGTGCTCGCCGCCGATCCGCTGGTGGAATATAAAAAGGCCAAGACCCGCCGGGAAAAGGACGTCCCCGGCGGCATCGGGGAGGAGGATATCGTGGTGCTCGTGCTGCCCTATATCCGCTCCGCGCGCGAGGGCGTGCTGCGCCTGGCCTCCCTTCTGGAGCAGTACGGCACCTACGAGTCCAACGGGATCGCGTTCAATGACGAGAACGAGATCTGGTGGATGGAGACCATCGGCGGACACCATTGGATGGCGCGCCGCGTACCGGACGATCAGTGCGTCGTGATGCCCAACCAGTTCGGCATGGATGCCTTTGACCTGGACGACGCCTTCGGCGCGCAGCGCGACCACCTGTGCTCGGCCGACCTGCGGGAGTTCATTGCGGAAAACCATCTGGACCTCAACCAGAACGGCGCGTTCAACCCGCGGGATATCTTCGGTTCCCACACCGATATGGACCATGTTTACAATACGCCGCGCGCGTGGTTTATGGGCCGCTGCCTTGCGCCGCACACATACTGCTGGGACGGCGAGAATGCGGACTTCACCCCGGAGAGCGACGACATTCCCTGGTCCTTCGTGCCGGAGCGCAGGCTCGCCGTGGAGGACGTGAAATACCTGCTCTCCACCCACTATCAAGGTACGCCGTACAACCCCTATTCCGGGCAGGATACCGGCAAGCGCGGAATGTACCGGAGCATCGGTATCAATCGCACGGGCGTAACGGCGATCTGCCAGATCCGCAGCGACGTGCCGGAGGCGATCAAGGGGCTGGAGTGGATCATCTTCGGCTCGACCACCTTCGGCGCGGCATTGCCCGTATACCCGAATGTGGCGAAAATGCCCAAATACCTCAGCGACGTCTCGCTCGACGCCTCCACGGAGAACTTCTATTGGGGCAGCCGGCTGATCGGCGCGCTGGCGGATCACAATTATGCCACCTGCATCCAGCAGATTGAGCGTTATCAGAACGCCGTGGCCGTCAAAGGCCGTCAGCTTGTGCGGGAGTACGACCGTAAGATGGCCGAGAGCGGAGACTTTACGCTTGCCGCCAAGGCAAACGACGCGCTGTGCGCCATGGCGAAGGAGCAGACGACCGCGACGCTGACCAAGGTGCTCCACGATGCGAGCACGCATATGAAAAACGGTTTCAACCTTGCTGACAACTGATCCCGCAGCCGCCGGATCGTCTTGCGGCTGAAAAGCAGCGCAGGGCGCGGGACGTCGTCCTGCACAAATAAATTGGAACCTTTTTGTTCCATTTGACAAAATATTCTTTTTTTAAAAAATCCTGTCAAAATTTGCACCATTCCGTCGTTATACAGATGGAAGGGTGCAAAGCATTGGAGCGATCCGACCGCCGCCCCGCCGCAGAGCGGGATGTGTCCTGCAAACAGCGCGATCCGCTTGCAAACCAAAGGCAGCCGTGTTAGAATACGAGCAAAAAGATTTGCCACCTTTGGAAGATTTAATGTGTGCTCTGATATAACTTGTTTGGGTTGAGAAATGGAAATTGCGCTTTTTGCAAAGAAAGAGAAAGGAGGTAAACGGAACGAACGCCCTTTCGGTACCGACACACGTCTGCACGGCGGACAATCAAAGAAGGAGGGGAGGCACGAATAAAGAAAAACTTGATCTGAAAAGAGGATATTTATATGAAGGAGGTGGACAATGCGTTATAGTTTAAGTGGGACTTTGTATTGGGTCGGAACGATTTTGGGGCTAAGTATCGCCTTTTTGATATCGGGGCAAATCGGGCTGCTTATCATGCTGATTTCTTATTTGCAAGCGTTTGCTTTTTACCGCTGCCCGCATTGCAGGTTTCGCCTGTCGAGGGTTATTATGCTCTCGCCCAACTGCTGTCCCAAATGCGGTGATGATTTAACGGAATTAGATAAACGGAATTAGATAATTAGATAGGAGGAATTTATGAAAAAACAAAGATTATCTGCTGTCTGCATGGCGTTGGCTTTGTTTCTCCTGGTGGGTGAAATCTGCCATGCCGCCGCTCCCACAGCGCTGATTGCCGGCGAAAATGCCGCCGGCAACATCCCGGAAGGCTATATAATCTATCAGGCGGATTTTGCCGAGCGAGGAAAAGATGTGTCCTCGCCGCTTGCCTCCAAACAAAAAATAGAATCGACTGTTGAGCAGGCAAAAGACTTCGTCGCCTCTTTGCATCTGTCCGATCAAGGCTACGTCGGCTTGGAGCGCGCCCTGCTTGACGAGTTGGATTCCCTGTCAGCACAAAAGGTTCAGTTGGAGTCTTATGCCGTTGCGCTCCCGCGAGGGCATCAAGAATACTACGGAACGTATAACGGCTATATGTTCCAGGCTGCGTACAGCACGTACAACGAAAGCTATTCCAAGACGCTGTATGGCAAGACGCGGCATGAACAGTGGGTGCGAGGAGCTGCCAATGTGATTATGTGCTTTGTAAAAAGCAGGTGGATCACGATTCCGTATGCGGTCCTTTCTTCTATACCGCAAAGCGTTACATTTTATGAGGGCGCCCGTACCGATTGGACCAATGAGGATGAGGTTACAAGCCGCTATATCATGATTCAGGATAAGGATCATAAGCTTTCGTTGGACACCTATTCGTTTATTCCGATGATCAAGGATATGGTCCGGGTATCGCACACCTCGGTCGTTACGTACAGCGGAAGCCCCTATCAAAATCCTGTTTTAAACACATCCGCAGGAGTTTATGAAACACCGAGTGAAAACTTTTACAACAAGCAGTACAATATGTCCAGAGGATACAACCGTTACCTGTCCGGAAACGTCTACGATTACATTGAAGAATCAGTCGGCCGGGCTGCCTTCCGGTGGTCCTGACCGCACGATACACGCCACGGCGAAGAAATCCCTTCCGTGTGCCGATACACTTCGGCGCACGGAAGAACGGAACGGGAGGATGCGCAGGCATGAAAAAAATCAATTATAAGCTGAGCGGTGAGATCTTTTGGATCGGGCTGATCGTGGGAGTCATAATCGTCTTTATCTGGCACATAGCAGGGCTTGTGATCGTCTGGGTCTCCGCTTTGCAGGCAATGATCTTTTACCGATGCCCGCACTGCGGCTATCCTCTGACGGATATCAGCATGATGCATCCGTCCTGCTGCCCCAGGTGCGGCGTCGATTTATACGACGAGTGAGCAGGCGGGCGCCGCAAAAACGAAAAGCCCCTGCGGCCCGCGAACTTTGCCCCGGCCCCTCGGCGGGGCGGAGCCGACGGGCGTTTGCCCTTTTGTCCCGGTGCTCCGACTGAAAAACGCCCTCCTCCTGCCGCGTGCTCGGCAGGAGGAGGGCGCGTTTGCATTGTGCGCAAATGCGCCTTGCAAATTTGCCAAATCATGGTATGCTGTTGCTGGGCGCAGCGACGCGCCGATCGAGAACGTGAAAAAGGCAGGACAGAATGAGTCTGAACGGATACGACGAAATTGCCGCGCGCCGCGCGCAGCGGCAGCAACGACGCCGACAAAGGCAGCGCCGGCGGCGCATCGCGCTCGGCGTGCTTTTTTGCATCCTGTGTGCGGGCGCAGTCGGCATGGCGCTGCATACGCAGCACGCGCGCGGCGACCGGCAGCCGTCCCCGCCGCCCGCGCCGCCGGAAACAGCTCCGGAGGAGACGCCGGCAGAACGGGAGGAGCGCCCGCTTCCCTATACGCTGAGTGAAACGGAGGATGCCTGCGTCCTCACAGACGAGCTGAAAAGCGAATTCGCCGTTTTTGCCGCTGCGGAAAGCGGCGCAATTCTGGCGCAGAAGAATTCCGACGTCAGGCTGTATCCCGCCTCAATGACCAAGGTGCTGACGCTGCTCGTCGCCGCGGAGCATCGGGACGCCCTTCCCGACACCTTCACCATGACGCGTGAGATCGCGGATTACTGCTTCGTCAACCGCTGCAGCGTGGTGGGCTACGTCGTCGGCGAGGAGATCCCCGCAATCGAGCTGTTTTACGGCTGCATTCTTTGCTCCGGCGCGGACGCCAGCCTTGCGCTTGCGCAGCTTACCGCCGGCTCACAGGAGACGTTTGTCGCGTGGATGAACGAAAAGGCGGCGGAGCTGGGCGTCGCCGCGACGGCGCACTTCACCAACTGCGTGGGCGTGTTCGATGAAAACCACTATTGCACGGCGCGCGACATGGCGGTGATTTTCAAGGCTGCGCTGGATAACGAGCTGTGCCGCACCGTGCTCTCAACGCCCGTCTACTTCTCTGCGGAGACGGCGCAGCACAATCCGGGGCAGACGCTGTCGAACTGGTTTGTGCGCCGCATGAGCATCCGAAAAACCGGCCGGGCCACGGTGCTGTGCGGCAAGACCGGCTACGTGGCCGAGTCCGGGAACTGCGCCGTCAGCTACGGCGAAGACGCCGCGGGAGACGGTTACCTGTGCGTTACGGGCAATGCCGCCACCCAGTGGCAGACCATTGCCGACCACGAGTGGCTGTATCAGCAATACGGCCAGGGCACATAGGGGAAATATACAACGGAGGCTGATCTCAGGTCAGCCTCCGTTTGTTTTTTGCCGAATGCGCCGTCTTCGGCGCGCGCTTTAGTCCGTTCCGTCCACGTCGGGAACGATTTGGACCGTATAGTCCGGATAGAGCGCGCGCATCTCGCGCGCCAGCGTCTCCAGCGCTGCGTCCCGGTCGGTCTCGAAGCTGATGACCACGTCAAAGCGCATCGTCCGGCGCTCGGTATCCACGTAGAACCCGTGCATCTGCAGCGCCCAGTCGTGGGACATCACCAGCTTTTGCACGGCGTTGCGAAGCTGCGCGGCCTGCTGGTCGGTGGTGTTATAGGCGTATACGCCTACGCCCGTGAGGATCACGCCCGTCTCGCGGTAGACCCGCGCCTCTACGCGCCGCGTCAGCACGTCCACCTCGCCCACCGTCATGGTGTCCGGCAGCTCCAGATGCACGGAGGCGTAATTCCGGTTCGGACCGTAATTGTAGAGCATCAGGTCGTAAGCGCCGCGCACCTGCGGCTCCTCTGTCAGGATCTGCTTGATCCGGCCACTCGTCCGGGCGTCGCCGCGGTGGCCGAGAATATCGTCCAGTGTTTCCGTCGTCAGCGCAATGCCTGCCCGGATGATGAACGCCGCGATGACGACGCCCACGTAAGCCTCCAGCGACACATGCCAGATCAGATAAACGATTGCGGAGGCCAGCACCGACGCGGAGAGCAATGCGTCAAACGAGGCGTCCACGCCGGAGGCGATCAGCGCGCCGGAATTCACCCGTTCCCCCTGCGCTTTCACATAACGGCCCAGCATCAGCTTGACCACGATCGCCACGGCCAGGATAACCAGGGAGACCGCATGGTACTGCGCGGCTTCGGGGTGGAGAATCTTCTTGCCGGATTCCACCAGCGCGGCGACGCCGGCGTAGAGCACGATCGCCGCCACGAGCAGGGCGCTGACGTATTCCACGCGCCCGTGGCCGAGCGGGTGCTTTTTATCCGGCTGCTTTGCGCCCAGCCGGGCGCCGATCATCGTAACCAGCGAGGAAAAAGCGTCCGAGAGATTGTTCACTGCGTCCAGCGTTACGGCGATTGAGTGGGACAGCAGCCCCACGATCGCCTTGAGCGTCGCCAGCAGCACGTTGGTTACGATGCCGATGACGCTGGTTTTCACGATGATTTGTCGGCGGCTGGCTGCCAGAGCCTCTCCCTGCAGCGCCTGATTGCCCATAGCGTCCACCTCTTCCACTCATACTGCTGTCAGTATATGCGCGCGGCGCGCCGCCGTCAAGTGTGCGCTGCTGCAAATGCCGGGATAACATGAAGCGCCCGGTGCGGCAGAAGGGATTCGGACGTCTTTTCCCCGCTGCCGACGCCATT
>CAMZIO010000005.1 GCA_947307255.1 uncultured Clostridia bacterium
GCATCTTCCCGATGTACGACTTTGCCCACCCGATTCAGGACGCGCTGGAGGGCATTACGCATTCTCTGTGCTCGCTGGAGTATGAGGAGCACCGCCCGCTGTACGACTGGGTGGTCAACAACGTCTCCATTCCGTATCATAAGCCGCGCCAGATCGAGTTTGCCCGCCTCGGCATCAACTACACCGTGATGTCCAAGCGCAAGCTGCGCCAGTTGGTCGAGCAGGGCTACGTCTCCGGCTGGGACGATCCGCGTATGCCGACGCTGTGCGGTCTGCGCCGCCGCGGTTTCACGCCGGAATCCATCCGCAGCTTCTGCGAGCGCATCGGCGTTGCCAAGTCGCCCTCCACGATCGAGTATTCGTTTCTGGAGCACTGCCTGCGCGAGGATCTCAACGCCCATGCCGAGCGCACGATGGGCGTGCTGCGTCCGATCAAGCTGATCATCACCAATTATCCCGAGGGCAAGAGCGAGACGTTCGAGGTCGAGAACAACCCCACCGATCCCGCTGCCGGCACGCATACGATCAGCTTCAGCCGCGAGCTGTGGATCGAAGCGGACGACTTTATGGCAGAGCCCGTGCCCAAGTATAAGCGATTGGTGCCGGGCGGCGCGGAATGCCGGCTCAAGGGTGCGTATTTGATCCGCTGCGTGGGTTACGAGACGGATGAAAACGGCAACGTCGTCTCCGTCGCTGCCGAATACGATCCCGATTCCCGCGGCGGCGATCCCGCCGATGGGCGCAAGGTCAAGGGCGCAACGATCCACTGGGTCGACGCTGCTACCGCCGTGGATGCGGAGGTCCGCCTCTACGACTATCTGTTCAGCGATCCCAACCCGGACGGCCCGGACAAGAACTTCCTTGATTGCCTCAGCCCCGATTCGCTGGAGGTACTCACCGGGTGCAAGGTGGAAGCCGGCATGGCGAAGGTTGCCGCGGATTACGCCGTAAGCGATAAGAGCGGCAAGACGGCGCCGTCCTTCCAGTTCATGCGTCTGGGTTACTTCTGCCTGGACAACAAGGATTCCACGGCGGATCACATCGTTTTCAACCGCTCGGTTTCCTTGAAGGACAGCTTTAAGAAGTGATGACCGTTGTTCCGTATGATCGGCGTATCATACAAATAATAATCAACAAAACGATGCGATGAAAGGAGTTTATACTATGGGACTGAAGAGCTTTTTCAATAATCTTTTTGCCAAGACCGACGTGGACGAGAAGGTCAAGGCCGGCGTCGAGCAGGCAAAGGCAGGTCTGAGCCAGGCGAAGGAAAAGGTCAACGAGTTCGTTGAGAAGAACGAGCTTGACGAGAAGGTCAAGGCCGGCGTCGAGCAGGCAAAGGCGGGCCTGAGCCAGGCGAAGGAAAAGGTCAGCGAGACCTTTAAAAAGACCGATTTGGACGAAAAGGCCAAGGAGGGCTTTGAGCAGGCGGCAGAAAAGATCGAAGAGGCCGTGGAAGAGATTCGGGAAAAGCTGGATTGACCGAACAGGCAACCGATTTGGCCATATCACATATCAGAGGAAAAGCACCGAAAACGATTGTTTTCGGTGCTTTTTGCGCAAATAAACGGTATAGCGATCTAAACCGATGCCGCGTTCGGCCTTGCCGCGGGGCGCGCCGTCAACGCAGGATCGGCGTTTGATTACAAAAACACCCGATTTCTTCAAGAAATCGGGTGTTTTTGGCACGCCGTGAGGGATTCGAACCCCCGGCCTTCTGGTCCGTAGCCAGACGCTCTATCCAGCTGAGCTAACGGCGCGTGCTATCCAAACAGCTTGTTTATCATAGCACACCGATTTTTAAAATGCAAGAGGTTTTTTCGCATTTTTGAGAAAAATTTTTCGCCCTCCGGATACGGCGGCGGGAGGAATCCTCTGGCAGGGAATGGATGCAAGTTAATGATTGCAAATCATGCGGAGATTGGTTATAATTATACTATAACGCCATGCGGACGGCGTAGATAATGGAAAAAGGAGGCGGGAGATATGGGAAAGATGCGAAGACTGCTTTGCCTGCTGTTGGCGCTTTTGCTGCTGTGCATCGGCGCGCCGCAGCGGGCGGAGGCCGTAAAGACGCTGTATTTCACTGCCGTGGACGATATGCTTCTGGAGCTGGACGACGAGACGATGCCGTTTTGGTCGGATGGGCGGCTTTACGTCGCTTATACGGCGATTTCCGCCACGAATCTGGGCATCTCCTGCTCGCGCAGCCAGGATAAAAAGACGATCATTCTTTACCGCCAGCGTGATGCGCTGGTATTTGACCTCGGAGCGGGCACGATTACCGACGGCGACGGAAACGCCTGCGAGGGCGCTGCGATCCTGCGCGGGAACATGGCGTTTTTGCCGGTGGGTGTGATTTGCAGTTACTTCGGCCTGGTCCAGAGTTATAGCAGGACGAATTACGGCTATCTCGTGCGCATCAAAAGCAGCATGAGTGTTTTACCGGATATTACGTTTATCGACGCGGCCTCCTCGCGCATGGAGCAGAGCTACAATCAGTATATGCGCCTGCACGAGCAGAGCGGGGAGAGCGGGCAGAGCGACAACAACGACGAATTGGCCACGAACGCCAGACGGACGGCGTTTGTGATGATCGAGGCGGCGAATGAGGAACACGTCCGGCAGATCCTCGGCTTTCTCAACGGGAGGGACGAGCGCGTTACGTTCGTGTTCACACCGGAGAGGATCCGCAGCGCGGGAGACCTCGTGCGACAGGCGGCGGCGTCGGGCCACGCGATCGCACTGCGGGCGGACGCATCCGCCGGAGCCGACGCGGCGCTTGCTTATATTGAGGAGGGCAACCGCGAGCTGTGGCGATGCGTCAACGGTAAGACGAGACTGATCTACCTTGCCGGAACGGGGGAAGAGGCGGCAGAGGAGCTGTCTGAGGCGGGCTATTGCGTAATTGACTGCACGCTGCGCTTTGATCAGCAGATTTCCGGCGCGTCGCGCGGCTCCCAGATCCTTGCGGCGGCGGACCGCCGCGGCGGGAGCTGCTGCGTGTACCTGGCGGAGCAGGGCGAGGCGTCCGGCACTCTGGGCCTTCTGGGGTATCTGCGAAACGTCAGGTGCGCCCTGGTGCGCCTGACGGAGCTGACGGCGTAAGGCTTTACAAAATGTTCAGGAATCTTGCCGAAAGGCGTGTATAATAAAGAAAAACGCAAAGAAAAACGAAAGATGCGCCCCGGCGCAAGGGAGGAATACGATGGCTCGCAACATTTTGGTCGTGGAGGATGACAACAATATCTCCAACCTCATCAAGATGTATCTGGATAAGGAGGGGTTCGAGGTTCGGATTGCCGGCGACGGCGGCGCGGCGATGGAGGAGTTTACCCGCCAGGAGCCGGATCTCGTGCTGCTGGACGTGATGCTCCCCGTGCTCGACGGCTGGGGAGTTTGCGCCCGTATCCGCGAGGTGTCCAAGTGCCCGATCATCATGCTCACCGCCAAGGGCGAGGTGGACGACCGTATCCACGGCCTGGAGATGGGGGCGGACGACTACCTGGTCAAGCCTTTCGAAATGAAGGAGCTGATCGCCCGCATCAACGCCGTGCTGCGCCGCACGGAGATCCCGGACGACACGCACAAGCGTCTGGTATTTGACAAGCTGGAGATCAATCTCGACTCCTACGAACTGCTGGTCGATGGCAAGAAGATTGACACGCCGCCCAAGGAGTTGGAACTGCTGTATCACCTTGCCGCATCACCGAACCGCGTCTACACGCGCAATCAGCTGCTTGACGAGGTGTGGGGCTTTGACTATTTCGGGGACTCCCGCACGGTGGACGTGCACGTCAAGCGCCTGCGCGAGAAGGTGGAGAACGTCTCGGACCAGTGGGCGCTGAAAACCGTCTGGGGCGTGGGCTACAAGTTTGAAGTGAAGCAATGAACGAAACGAAGGAGAATCGCCGCTCGGAAAGAAAAGCGCAGTTTTTCCGGCGGGTCAAAACGATCTACTGGCAGAATTTTATGCTCACGGCCGGCGTCGTTTTGCTGACGCTGCTGCTGTTGGGCGCATCGTTCTTTGCGCTGAGCTATAATTATATGCTGGAAGAGCGCAGCGAGCAGATGAGATCCAACGCCGAGGTCGTCTCCCGTATGGTCGCGTCGTACGTGATCGACGGGTCCCTGTCGGGAATGCAGGAGCTGGCGAGCTTTGCCGGTTCCGTTACGGACGAGGACTTTCTGATCTGCAACCTCAACGGGAACGTGCTTTTGACTTCGGACGCGGATCTGGCCAATCGGGTGCTGACGCTGCCGACTGAGCTGACCGGCAGCGTGCTTGAGGGGAAGGGCCGCTTCGAGCGGACGACGCTGGGCAGTATTTACCCCGAAAAGCGCTTCGTTGTCGGCGTTCCGATCGTTTCGATGGGACAGACCGTTGGCATCGTGCTGGCAGTAACTGAGGCGGCGGCGCTTACCGCCATGTGGCGCGGCTTTGCGGGGATGTTTTTTATGACTGCGGTAACCGTGCTGCTGCTGTCCTTCGTGGTCAGCGCCTGGGTCAGTATGCGCCAGTCGCGTCCGATTCGCGAGATGGCGGAGGCGACACGCCGCTTTGCCGACGGGAATTTTGACGTGCGCATGCACGAGTACGAGGATTCCAGCGAGATCAACGAGTTGGCCGTTTCCTTCAACAACATGGCCGACTCCCTGCAGGAGACGGAGCGCCAGCGCCGCGAGTTTATCGCCAATATCTCCCACGAGCTGAAGACTCCGATGACGACCATCGCCGGCTATACCGACGGCATTTTGGACGGCACGATCCCGCCGACGCAGGAAAAGCAGTATCTGCGTATCATCTCGGACGAGAGCCGGAGGCTTTCCCGCCTGGTGCGCCGGATGCTGGAGGTTTCGCAGATCCAGTCGCGCGAGCTGATGCGCAAGGCGCCCTTCGACGTGTGCGAGAGTATGCGCCGCGTGCTGATCTCGCTGGAAAAGAAGATTACCGACCGCGGATTGGACGTGGAGGCGGATATTCCCGACGGCAGCGTTACGGTGCTGGGCGACAACGATCTGATTACGCAGGTGATCTATAACCTGCTGGAAAATGCCGCAAAATTTGCCCGGACCGGCTCCACGCTTTACCTGGGGCTTGTCGTTTCCAACGGCAAGGCGCTTGTTTCGGTGCGCAACGAGGGGGACACGATCCCTGCCGAGGAGATTCCGCTGCTGTTCGAGCGTTTCCATAAAAGCGACAAGTCCCGCTCGGAGGACAAGGACGGCGTGGGACTGGGGCTGTACATCGTGCGCATGATTCTGGAGCAGCATCGGGAGCATATCGCCGTAACCAGCCAGGACGGCGAGACGACCTTTACCTTCACCCTCTCGCTTGCGGGAGGGCAGACACAGTAAGCACCCGTACGCCGGGCAGGAGAGAGTATGGACGAGAAAGTGGATCAGATCAATGAGAATGCCGTGCCGGAGCGCTCTGCGCGCGAGGTAGTGCTGACGTATACCGCTGCGCCGCGCAGCGTGGTGGAACGCTATGTGCAGCCCACGCCTCTGCCCGGCAGACGCACGCCGCCGCAGGCGGAAGAGAACGAGGACGAGGAGCTGGAAGCGCCGCGTCCCCGCCGCCGCGTCCGGCGTATCCTGCTGCCCGCCCTTGCGCTGTTGCTGGTCGTATCGCTGCTGTTGAGCATTCTTTACGGCAGCGGGCTGCTTGCACCGCGTGAAAAGCGCAGCACCTCGTCCGATCTGGAGCGCCATGAAAATGAACAGAGCATTGCCGTATCGCACGCGAAGACCCGGATCGCGCGCTATCCCAACGGGGACGGGACGCGCCTGCGCTACTACCCGGCGGACGGCGAGACGCTGAGCATCCAGCAGGTGTACGAGCGCGTCAATCCCTGCACGGTTACCGTGGCGACGGAGATTTCGCCCACGTCGATGACCATCGGCACCGGCGTGATCTTCACGCCCGACGGTTATATTCTCACCAACGCCCACGTGGTCGCCGGCGGGATAAGCTGTCTGGTGGTACTGGATACGGGATACAGCTTTGACGTAAAGCTGGTGGGCATGGATGAGGAGAAGGACCTTGCGGTCATCAAGGTGATGCCGAAGGATCTGCTTCGCTACCAGAACGAATTCGGCGAGCTGCCCTATGCGCAGTTTGGCGATTCGGATCTGCTCAGCGTGGGGGACCCGGTTTACGCCATCGGCAACCCGCTGGGGATCGAGCTGCGCGGCACGCTGACGGACGGCATCGTTTCTGCGATCAACCGCGACGTGGAGGTGGACGGCGTGCGCATGACGCTGATCCAGACGAACGCCGCGCTCAACAACGGCAACTCCGGCGGCCCGCTGATCAATCAGTACGGGCAGGTCGTGGGCATCAACACGATGAAAAAGGGCTCCACCGCGGACGTGAGCGTAGAGGGATTGGGCTTTGCGATACCGATCAGCTCGGTAACCTACATGGTCAACGACCTGATCGCCTACGGTGAGATCCGGGGCGAGCCGGTCATGGGCATCACCGTGCTGACCGAGCCAGTTACCCTGCCCGACGGCGAGGTGGGCCTGGAGATCCAGGATGTTACGCCGACCGGCGCGGGCGATCAGGCGGGGCTGCAGGTGGGGGACTATCTGCTGCGCGCGGACGGCGAGGCGGTCGCCTCGGTGGCGGATCTGCTGCGCATCCGCCGCCGCTACGCCGTGGGCGAGGGCTTTGATCTGGAGATCCTGCGCCAGGGCGAGCGGCTTCGGGTTCAAATCGTTTTGACAGAAGGAAGCTAAAGCGGACGAAAGGGAGGCTGAGCATGAAACGCGGGGAATTGGCGCTGGCCGCGGCGCTGCTGGCGCTCGTGTCGCATCTGTGCCTTAAGGGCATGAAGGCGATTGACAAAAAGATGGAAGCGGAACAAAAAGACGAACCATAAAGCGAAAGGGGGAAGCGCGGCGCCGCGCTTCCCCCTTTTTGTGTTTTTTACAACGGCAAAAGCGCGGCGCGGCATGAGATGTTGCGATGCTGCGCAAGAAGGAATACGAACCCCTATGCATACAGACAAAATGGAGGGGGCGCCGTATCCCTTGCAAATCGAAAAGTATTGTATTACAATATAGAATCAACGGCGAAAATCTGTTTTGATACAGACAGAGTGAGCCATAAGAATGCCGGAAAAAGAAAAACGGAGGAAAGCAACATGAAGCAAACGAGAAGAATTTCCCTGCTGCTGGCAGTCGTGCTCCTGCTGGGGCTGTGCCTTGCCGGATGCAGCGAAGCGACGACCACGGAGCCGGTTGCGACGGGCGACGAGCTTTCCCAGCAGGACGAGCAGCCGCAGGACGTGGCGCCGCAGGATATCCAATGGGGTCAGGTCTATCTCTGTGGGGAATGGCATCACGGCGACGCAGTAACCATGGAGACGGAGCTGGCGCTCTGGGGCGAGCTTTATGCGCAGGGCTGGCGGGACCTGTTTGAGGAGATGAGCTATGCCGACGCATACTATCTCAACCGGTGGATGCAGGAGGATTCTGACGAAACCATGGATTGGTGGTATCATGCTTCCGGATGGTATAGTCTCTATGGAAATGTTCCATTGGACTATTACCGTCAGATTAAGCAGAATTACCCGGAAACCGTCTTCCACGGGGTAGATGTTGCAGATAATAGCGTGGGGGGAGATTTAAAAGCGGAGCTGTACCAGGCCGGGAAGGAAGACACGGAGGAATTCAAACGGGTGATGGAAAATCTGCAGCAAACCGTTCAATATAATAGGCTTGATGGCGACGATGCCAAAGTCTACCGGGAAAACTGTATGGCGGAGAACTTCCTGCGGGAGTATGGGAAGCTGTCCGGTGCCAACATCATGGGAATCTTTGGCTCGGCGCACGTCCTCAATTGCAAACGAACCAACGGGCTGGTGGATACGATGGCAAAGCAGCTCATGGCCTACGGCGGGGATGCCATTCAGACGGATATCATCGGTTATCCCGACCTGATCCGGACGGACCGGATGCAGGTCAGGGGCAAGGAATATGACGCCACGTATTACGGCGCCGACAGTTACGAGGAAAAGGACGGCACCCTGGTCATGGAGTATTGGCGGCTGGAGGATGCCTATGAGGACCTGGCAGACTGCCCGTACGCAGCGGAAGACGAGACGTTTTGGGCTGAAATAAACTATTTCGACTTCCCTCTGAAGGTGGAAGAAGGCCAGGTTTACGTGGTTCAATTCACACAACCGGACGGCACCGTAGAGCGGGACTATTATCGCGCGGACGGGAATGTGATTGATAACTATGTCTGTGTCCAGTGCATCGTCGTGGACGATTGACGCAGCGCCTTGGCGTTCAACATAGTTCAGACGCGAAAGGGGGAAGCGCGGCGCCGCGCTTCCCCCTTTTTGTGTTTTTACAACGGCAAAAGCGCAGCGCGACGAGAACGAGACATCCATCGGGATTTGGGGACAGAGGCATGGATACTGGCTAAAACAAGAGTACCCCATTGATTAGGTGCTTCTTTTATCCTGTATTTCCTGGCACATTTACGTACTCCGGAACATCACTGATACGAGTGAACACATTGATTTTACCGTTACCAAACACCACGATTGTATCCCGGCGATCATAGTATCCTGCTCCGCTCTCGAGATAAAGGGAATTTTCGTCCAGACGGAATTTCCCTTCTTCGAGCAATGCAAATTGACGATAAAGGGTGTAAGTTCCATCTTTTGTGATGGCGAGGTACACAGTTGTGTCTGTCGGTATGCCGGGATCGCCCATGCAGTATGTGCCCATGATCCGCTTTTCAGGGGTCTGCGATAAGGTTTGTACGGCAAATACCAAATTAGCGATCAAAGACAGGGCAAGCACGGCAAGAAGCCAATGGAATTTCGTTGATCTGCTCATCACGCCCACTTGTAGAATTTTGCATACTGGTTAACATCGACTACAGTCCTTGTGGCGCCAACTGCATAGACAGTCCACTCGTCCGCATGTGCAGCTCCAGATGGCCTCTGATAAGTAACATACGGATGAAGTTCCACCGTCTTTTCCACATAGAGTTTATAATATGCATCAGTTCTGGGAACAGTTACGAACTTTCCGGAACTCGAAGCTTTTCCCAGAGAAACGCTAACACTTAGCCACTTTAGCTTGTCAGAAAGTGTGATGCTAATACTGCCACTGGCAGTCGGACCGCCATTATCCGAAAAATAGAAGCCGCCCCCCGTAGCAAATCGTTCACCCTCGGGTTTGTTGTTTCCTGCATAGCCACCCAATACGATTCTCTCATATGGGAGATATTCAGTTTTGTATTGGTATTTGGGACCACGTAGGATTACGCCGTCATCAACTCTGTTTACCTTAGCAGTTTCCTCCGTGCTGATGGTAACGACCTGATAGATGATTCCGTCGTCAATAATCATCCCATCGGAATCATATGGAACATATTCATCAGTATCTATATTTTCTTTTTCGTCCGTTGCAAATGCGGGAATGCACAGTGTCAAGCTCATCACAATTGCAAACGCCATGCTCAGGATACGGTTAAGTGTACTCTTTTTCATTTGAACAAATCTCCTTTTTCAATTTCTCAGACTTCTTGATTTTCCGATGCCGTTACCCCTTTTTGCTGATCGGCGGTACTGTAAACGCTCTACCATTCGCCGTGCCGTAGGCTTTAAGCGTATACGTTTTACCGCGCTGAACGTTGGAATAGCTGCCGCTCGCAGTCGCGTAGTTCGTGCCGGAGCCGGTCCATGTGGCAAGGAGCGTGCTGCCGTTCCACAGTTCCATCGTTACGCTGATCTTCTTGCCGTTATCCCTCGCAAGCACGCTGCATTGCGCGGTGCTTCCGCTGATGTCAAGCGAAAGCGCAGACATCGTGCTTTTGACGGAGAAAGCCTCGTTTGCGGATACAGTCAGAACCAGCACAACCATGAGGAACGCTGAGATTATTCTCTTACGCATATGATTCACCCCCTTTCTTTGTTCTCTAGTAATATAACGATGGAAGGGGGTGTGAATCTTACAACATTTTAGAAAATTTACTCATTTTGTCGAATTGAACAAAGAAACGCTTTCTGCTATGTGCAAAACGACGCCTTTTTCAAGCGTGCTGTTGATCGTAAACACAACGCCCTGCGATTCATCAATCCAAATGAGATTGCTTGTGCCAGAGTCGCTAATCGGATAATAATCTGCAGTCATTCCGTTGACCGTGCATGGCTCCGATACGGGGACGGGTTCGTCGTCATATCCGCCAATTTGTACCTGCGTATCAGCGCTTGCTTGTTTATAGTCGAAAGAGAGCATCTCGCCTGTGCTGGAATTGAGATACATATAGAGAACCCAGCCGTCAAACTCCACTCTTTCATCCAAAGCAAAGCCTTCAGGTAGCCATGTCGGAGCATATTCTGGAAGCGGATTTTCAGCCTGGACAAAGAAACGATAGACCACGCTGTGCTCATACACTTCGTGAACCCATGTGATAACAGCCGCTTGGACGGTAGGGCTGACCGCCATCAGAGCGCCTAACGAAAGGGTGAGCATCAGCAAGATCACGGCAGCGGCATAGGCAATACGCTTCCAGACAGGACGGTGCTGACGCTTCACCCAGCCGTTCGGATCGTTGAGCATCGCGGTCATCTGCCGTCGCAGGCGCAGGGAAGCGTCAACAGGCGTCGTGTCGTTCAGTTCTGCCTCAAACTCAGCCGCTGCAGCATCCAACAGAAAGTCGCGCAGGATCGCATCTTCCGTCATACCGTATAGCCCCCCTTCCTCAGTTTTTCCGCGAAAAGCGCCCGACCTCGAGATATGCGCGTATCCACCGCACGTTCGGATAGTCCGAGCGCCGTGGCAATCTCCCGTGTCGTCCGTTCTTCCACAAGCCGCATTTCCAAAACAACGCGATAGGTTTCGGACATGGATCGAATCATATCGACAATGGAGGCGCTGTCATCACCGTATACCGCGCCTTCTTCCGCGAGCGATTCGTCGAACGGGATTTCCTTGCCGTGCTTCCGAAGGAGTGTCAGCGCCTCGTTCTTTACTATAACAACGAGATAAGCGCCCCTTTTCTTACAAGGAATTTCAATAATTTTTGAAAAATGATCAATCACCCGTATCCATGCGTTTTGAACGGCGTCTTCGGCTGACGCCGGATTGGAGGGGAAGTATCGCCGCGCAACCCGCAACATCGCGTCCTGATACTGCATATACAGGTCATATAGCGCCTTGCGATCTTCCTCGTCCGAGAGCATGGAGAGAAGCATGGTGAGCATTGCATTTACCTCGTTGCAAAAAAGTCAGAATAAGTATAACACAACCACGTAATATGGCAAGGACCTCAAAGGGCAGCGTTACCATCTTGTATCCCGCACGCTCGGCTGTCCGGGCGCGACGGGTGCGCAGCCGTGGTACGCCGACGCGATGGCATTGGCGTCTCGGATGCAGATCGCCCCGGCGGGCGTGAACCCGAACGCCGACTGCCCGCGCAGCGACGTGGTGCAGTTTATCTACCCGGCGCTGAAAAAGTGAAACAGTGAAAGTTAACACAAAGTGAAAATAGGGACGCGAGCAGACCGCTTGCGTCCCTATTTTTCATTTTTCAGTATTCCGTTGCAGCAACGGAGGCGGGATGTCCGGCTATTCAACAGCCGGCCGATACGGCGAAGCCGTTACTTTTTCCACGTCGATGGGATCAGAAGAATGAACAGCGGCATGATTTCCAAACGGCCGAGCAGCATCGTCAGTGTCAGCATCAGCTTGCTGGGTGAGGAGAGGAAGGCAAAGGTGCGCGTCGGACCGATCAGACCAAAGCCCGGGCCGACGTTGGAGATCGTCGTAAGCGCCGCGCTGAGCGAGGTTTCCAGATCCAGACCGTCGAGAGAAACGACCGCAGCGGCGGCAATGAGAATCACGACGTAGGCAAAAAAGAACACGGATACGGAGGAGGCCGTTCGCTCCTCCACGCGTGCGCCGTCGAGCATCAAGGGGCGCACCTCCCGCGTGTGCAGGATGCGGCGCAGCTCGCGCTTGAGTGATTTGAAGAGAATCACGATGCGCGCGATTTTTACGCCGCCGGCGGTGGAGCCGGCGCAGCCGCCCACGAGCATCACCAGCAGCAGAATCATCTTGGAAAAGCGCGGCCAAAGATCAAAGTCCGCCGTAGCGTAACCCGTGGTCGTCATCAGGGTAACGACCTGGAACGCAGCCTGTGAAAATCCATCGTAGAGGCCCTTCCCGGCGCGGAAGATCAGATCTGCCGCGATGAGTGCGACGGCGCCGAGCGTTACGCCGGAGTAGACGCGCAGCTCCTCACTGCCCAAAGCCTCGCGGAACTGCCGCCGGTGCAGTTGAAAGAGCACGCTGAAATTGACCGCGGAGACGAACATGAACGCCACGATGATCCAATTGATCGCCTCAGAGTGGTAGTAAGCGATGCTCGCGTCTCGCACGGAAAAGCCGCCGGTGGAGATGGTGGTAAAGGCGGTGGTCAAGCTGTCAAACAGGGGCATACCGGCGACCCACAGAAGAAGTGTCTGCGCGAGCGTCAGCACGATGTAGATCGTATACAGGGCGCGCGCCGTTTCGCTGGTTTTGGGGTGCAGCTTGGAACTGATCGGTCCGGGGCTTTCAGCTTTCATCAGATTGACGCTGCCCTCGCCCAGCGACGGCAGCAGCGCCAGCATCAGCACCAGAACGCCCATGCCGCCCAGCCATTGGGTTTCCGCGCGCCAGAATTGCAGTGAGCGCGGCAGTGCGGCAGGGGAGGAGACAATCGTCGCCCCGGTGGTGGTGAAGCCGGACACGGTTTCGAATACGGCGTCGATATAGGAAAACCCGTGGAGCGCATAGGGCATCGCACCGAGCAGCGAAATAGCGATCCAGCACAGCGCCACGGCCGCGAAGCCGTCGCGCGTTTGCAGGCGGCGGTTTGTAATGTTGCACTGCGAGAACGCGGCGCTTAAAAGCATACAGGCGGCAATGGCGGCTAAAAAGCCGCGCGTGTCCGCCCAGCCTGCCGGCAGCGCGATGGCCAGACAGGGGAGCATACAGACCGCCTCGATCCGGAGGATCAGGCCGACCATGCGGGCAATGAGATTGCGATTCATAGCTTAACGCTCCATTATATCGTTAAGATCGTGTAAAAACAGCTTGCGCGCCGTAACGATTACCCGGTCGCCCGCGTGGATCTGGGCATTGCCGTCGGGGATGGCGACCTTGCCGTCATGCACGATGGCAGCCACCAAAAGCCCGCGCTTGAGACGCAGATTCTTCAGCGGCGTATCGAGGAAATGCGTCTTTTCGGAGGCAATGAATTCCACGGCCTCGATTGCACCGCCGAGAATGCGGTGCAGGCTCTCCACCGCGCTGCCCTGGGAATTGGCAAGGCCGCGCACGTAGCTTGCAATATAACTGGCGGTGATGTCCTTCGGGCTGATGATCGTCTGAAGGCCGAGGTGCTGGAGCGTGTCGGCATAATTCGGACGGGACATCTTGGGCAGTACCTTTTTTACCCCGGCCTGCTGCGCGGAAAGCGACATGAGCAGGTTTTCCTCGTCCCGTCCGGTCAGCGAAACGAAGGCGTCGCAGTCAAACAGGCCCTCGGTCGCAATCAGCTCCTGATCGGTGCCGTCCCCCTCCAAAACGGTTGCCTTGGGCAGCTTTTCCGCCAACGCCAGGCACCGCTCGGCGTTACGCTCCACGATCGTAAGCTGCGCGCCGGTGCTCTCCATCGCCCAGGCGAGATAGAGGGCAATGCGTCCACCGCCCAGTACGCTCACGCGTTTGATCTGCGGCATTTGCCGCGCCGCGCTGCCCAACACGCGCGGCGTCTCCGCCGGCGAGCCGATGGCGTAGAGCAGATCACCCGGCTGGGGTACGAAATCGCCCTGCGGCACGACGATCTCGCTGCCGCACTTGGCAGCGCAGATCAGCACGCTGCCGGATAGCCTGCGGTTGAATTCGTGCAAGGGAATACCCGCCATGGGGCTGCTCTGATCCAACTGGAAGCCGATCAGTTCGATTTGCCCGCGGGCAAAGGTCTCCACGCTGAACGCGGCGGGGACGCGCAGGATCCGCGCGATCTCCTGCGCGGCGGCGTATTCGGGGTTGATGATCATGTCCAGCCCGATTTCCCGGCGCAGGATCGGCGCATCGCGGAAATATTCCGGATTGCGCACGCGCGCCACCGTGTGCCTGGCGCCCAGCTTTTTTGCCATCAGGCAGCAGATCAGATTGACCTCGTCGTCCATCGTAACCGCGATCACCAGATCGGCGTCGCGCACGCCTGCGCGCAGCAGCGTGCTGGCGCAGGCGCCGTTGTCCTCAACGCAAAAACCGTCGAGCAGGCTGTTGGCCCGTTCCAGCGCGGCGGCATTCGTATCGATCAGAATCAGATCGTGGTTTTCACCCTGCATTTGGCGGGCGATTTCCAGGCCGACCTTTCCCATCCCAACAATGATGATTTTCATGTTTGATTCTCCTGTTTGTCGTTTCGCAGGCTGAGCAGCACACCGCTGAACTCAGCGCCCAGAATAAGCATATTGGCGGCAAGGTATAGCCACAGCAGCAACACGATCACCGTGCCGATGGAGCCGTAGATGCGCGAGTAATTGGCGGCTCTTTCTACGTAGAGTGAAAAAAGAAGCGAAAGCCCGATCCACGTCATCAGCGACGTCAGCACGCCCGGCCAGATGGCGCGCAGCGAGCGCGCGTCGTCGTGTGCCAGCACGTGCAGCATGGAAATGAGGAAAAACCCGATAACGCCCAGTAGAAAGAAGCGGACCGTTCCCCACAGGTGAATGGAGCTTTCATTAAGATAGATATAGCGGGCCAGGAAGCGCAGCAGGCGCTTGCCCACCACCGAGAAGACCAGAGAGAGCACCAGCGTAACGATCAGCAGCAGCGTGTAGAGCATCACCTTGCACTGGTAGCGCACGAAATGCGTCGGCATTCCGATGTTATACGCCTTGCGCACCGAGGCGAAAAGCGCATTGGCGGCGCGATAGGGGAAGAAGATCGAAAACACGAGGCTAAAACCCAGCAATGCCGTGCTCGATTCGGCGGAGACGTAGTATAAGTATTGCACGATTACGTCCACGACCTCCTGCGGGGCGATGACGGAGAGCATTCCGATCAGACTGTCCATATCAAACGAAATCACACCGACCAGATTGCTCAGAAAGATCAGGATCGGGAACAGCGCAAAGAGCAGGTAATAGGTCAACGCCGCGCTGTCGCGTGCGACGTGATGATCAAAATAACGCCGGATCAGCAGGGAAAGCCCGCGCAGGAAACGGTGCTTTTCCAGATAGGCAGACACGCGGCAGCCACCTCCTTTGGAAAAATCGACTTATTCTATCACACCGCGCGGTGAAAAGAAAGAGAATATTGTATGTTTTTGTGCGCAAAGAGGACGGAGAAAAGAAGACGGAATTTGTGCTATTTTGCCGAATAGAACACCGTTTTGTCAAAATAACGCTTGTTTTTCGCCTGATTTGCTGATATACTCAATCCATTGATGATTTGGAGGACCGGATGAAATGCGGCACATACGCAACATCTTTTTGGCAGGGGCGGAAGCAAGCCGGACGGAAACTGCGCTGCATCATATCTATTTCTCGCTTCTTCTGACCGCGCTGGGTGTCGGCGTCGGCGCGCTGACGCTGTTTATCACCGCATACGCCTATGCTTCGTTTGACCCGCAGGAGATGCTAAGCCGCTACTTTGGCACTCCGGTGCTGCTGGCGCTCAACGTGCTGCCGGCAGTGGTGCTGATCTGGACAGGCTATTTTCTCTTCCGCCGCGCATGGGCGGCCTATCTGTTTTCGGCTCTCCCCTGCATAGGGATGACGCTGGTCAACTACTATAAGATAAAGCTGCGCGGCGACCCTTTTTTAGCGGCGGATCTGCGTCTGATCCGTACGGCGGGGGGGATCGTCGGGCACTATACGCCGGAGCTTACCGACACGGTGATCCGGGCGCTCGTCGCGGCGGGGGCGTTGTTGCTGCTTGCGATCCTTTTGCTGCGCAACGGCGTGCGCAGCGCACGGATTCGCTTCGTGGGGCTGACGCTTATTTTTGCGCTCGGCTGGACGCTGTTCGTACACTGTTATACGGACCCGACGCTCTATCAGAACACGGCGGAGGATTCGCAGATCAACCGCTGGTCGGACGTGGAAGCGTTTCTTACGCACGGCTTTTGCTATCCGTTTTTGCACAGTATGCCGGAGATGTTCCCGCAGCCCGTGTCGGGCTACGACGCCCGGCAGGCGGCAGAACTGCTGGACTCCTTCCGCGACGCCAAGATCTCACAGCCCAAACGGGTGCAGGTGGTCGGCGTGATGCTGGAGGCGTTTTCTGATCTGACGGACTTTTCGGCAATGGACGATCAGACGGACGTGCAGGAAATCTATGCCCCGCTGCACGAGCTGGAGGCGCGCTCCATCTCCGGCAACCTGCTGACGAATATTTTCGCCGGTGGTACGGTGGACAGCGAGTGGGGCTTTTTGAGCGGATACAGCCACCACGATGAGTTTCGCGCTGACGTGGATTCCTACGTGCGCTATTTTAAGTCGCAGGGCTATCGCACTCTGTACCGGCACCCTGGTTACGGCTGGTTTTATAACCGCAGCAACGTCAACAGGTATCTCGGCTTTGATCAAAGCGCCTTTAACGAGGATACGTTCGGCGCGCTGGTCGAGATAAACGAGGCGCTGTATCGCTCCGACGGGATCCTGTTCGACTATTTGCTTGCCGATTTGGACACACACAACGGGAAGGATGCGCCGCTGTTTCTGTTCTCCGTTACATATCAGAATCACGGCCCCTATTACGCCGCCGCCAGTTGGGCGGAGTATATCGACCGCGAGGCGTGCGACTGGTCGGATGAAACGGTCAATATCCTCAACAACTACCTCGTCGGCATCAAGGAGACGGTAACGCAGCTGGTGCGCTTTACAGACGAACTGGAGCAGCAGGATCAGCCGATCGTACTGGTGGCCTTTGGCGACCATAAGCCGTGGCTCGGCAACGACAACTCCGTCTACCGGGAGCTTGGCGTCAGCTTTGATTTTACGACGTGGGAGGGTTTTACCAATTATTACGGCACGCCGTATCTGATTTGGGCGAACAGCGCGGCGAAAAAAACGCTGGGGCGCGACTTTTTGGGCGAAGGCGGGGATATGTCGCCCTGCCTGCTTATGCCGGCACTGTTTGATGCGTGCGGCTGGAAGGGCCCGGCGTTTATGCAGCTTGCACGCCAGATGCGCGCCTATACGCCGCTGCTGCACACGCAGGGCATCTTTTGGGAGGATGGCGTGCTGACTGATACGCTTACACCCGATGCGCAGGAGGCGTACCGCGGCTTCCGGTCGGCAGAATTCTACCGGGAGAACCACGCACTGGAGATGCACTGAGCCGACGAGACGATCTGATCACGGGGCGTTCACCTCTGCAGGGAGGGGGACGCCCCGTTTGCCGTTCGGCGCTGAAAGGAAGGCTGCGGTGTAAAGACCCTGCCCTTGTCCGGATGAAGGAGCGCAAAGAAAACTTGCATAATTCGTTTGTTATGGAAACGAAAAGGAAAAAATGCTCGTAAAACCACAAAAATATAGAAATTATGTAAATTATAGAATGGGGGAGGAAAAGGGTAACAGTTTGTCATGATCCGGCTAAACGGTATGCCTGGAGGCGTAAAATGGGGAGATATAGCGGAATCGTTTGTGGAAAAAACTGTGGAAACTGTGGATAACTCTTTGTACAAGACCATTATGTAAAAAATTATGTAAACTGAACTGAATTCGGCTAAAGCGTGAAAAAAACGGTCGGGAAAGATTGGGAAAAAGAAAACGAACGCCACCTTTTAGCGATTTTCAGAGAATAATGGGAATGTCAAACGGCGTCGAATTACCGGAGAAAGAGAAGGATTGGGTCGAAATAATTTGCAAGTTTGAAGTCGTGAATACAAATAGTATAATGTCGCCCCTCGTGGGGGAGCGACCGTTGGATCGGGCGAAAGCACCTGCGCAGAAACGGGGGACTCTTTGCCGCAAAGAACGTCGGAGGCTGCGCATACGCGTACCGACAGGACCTGCGGCAGACGCCACTCGGCAGGGAAGAGAGACAACCGTCCTGTTTGCGCCGCGGCGCAAATCTAATAAAAAACGACGTGCCGAAACACGTCGTTTTTTATGCGACAACCAAATAAGAATCCCGCACACAGGAAAAGCCGGAATGATGCACCCGCGACCAAGCAAAGGCGAAGGGAGCCGCGCGCGAGTACGTCAGCGCTTCAGCACGCAAAGTACGCCTCCAAACAAAAACCGACGCCTTTCGACGTCGGTTTTTGTCTGGAGCTTCTGGCCGGATTCGAACCGGCGACCTACTGATTACGAATCAGTTGCGCTACCAGCTGCGCTACAGAAGCGTACCCGGCTCTTTCAAGAGCCGAGGTGTATTGTAGCATACTTTTCTTAGCTCGTCAACACAAAACTTCATAAACTTTCTTTCTTTTTATCCCGGCAGAAGCGCTCTGCGCTGTGTCTGGCAGCCGGGAGAGGAGACAGGCGTCAGCGCTGCTGTCGGCGGCGGGATCGGCGCACGCGGTTGATGTGGCGCTCGAATTCGCCGCTGCGCAACAGCTCGGAGAGCAGATATTGCTCGAACACGGGCACCGGGCAGGAGTAAAAGCCGACTTTGCGGTGGTATTGCTCCAGCAGGTTGGGGGGCAGTACCATGTAACCCACGCGGATGGAGGGCGCAATGGTCTTGGAAAACGTGTTGAGGTAGATGACGGGGCCGTCCGGCTGGAGCGAAAAAAGCGTATCCTCCGACTTGGTGGACAGTGTGAATTCCGAGTCAAAATCATCCTCCACGAGATAACCGCCGCGCTGGCTTGCCCAGCGCAGATACTCGCTGCGTTTGGACGCGCTGGCAGTAATACCGCTGGGAAAGCTGTGGAAGGGGGTAACGTGTAAAACGCTGGCACGGGTGCGCGCAAGCTCATCCGTGCGGACGCCGTCCGCGCCGAGGCGCAGCCGCTCGCAGATCACGCCGTTGGCGTCGTATACGCGGCGGATCTTTTCGTAGGACGGGTCCTCCACGGCGAAGATCCGGTTGCGGCCCAGCATCTGCACGATCAGTCCGTAGAGGTATTCCGCGCCGGACCCGACGATCACCTGCGTGCTGGGTACTCGGATGCCCCGGCTGCGCGCCAGATAGTCCGCCACGGCCTGGCGCAGCTCGCTGCAGCCGTCGTTGGGCGATTTGACCAGCAGCGCCTCGCCGTAGTCGGACATAACGCGCCGCATCGTGCGCGCGAGAACGCCGTAGGGAAACGCCCCGTCGTAGGTGTGCGGGTGCGCCGCGGCGACGGGCGCGGCGCTTTCGCTGACCGGAAAACAGTCTGCTGCACGGAAGCTGACGTAATAGCCGCTTCGCTCGCGCGCCTCCGCGTAGCCTTCGTCGCACAAAATGGCGTAGGCGTGCTCCACCGTAACCACGCTCATGCCGATCTCGTCCGCGAGCAGCCGCTTGGAGGGCAGGCGGCTGCCGGTTTTCAGAATCCCGCCGACGATGTCCTTTCGCAGTTGGCGATAGAGCTGAAGATAGCCGCTCTCCGCGGCGTTTCGATCCACAAAGTACTTCATCTGGTTATATAAAAAATCTCCATTCTGGCTATTTTCATATGGTCAAAAGCATTTTACGATAAAAACGCAAATTAGTAAAGAGGTGATTGCCATGAAAATGCAGAAAACTTCCCATGACCGTGTGCGCTGGCTGTGCGTCTGCGCGATGCTGATGGCCGTCAATATTGTGATGAGCTCGTTCAGCGTCCCGGTGCCCGGCGGACATTTGTATCTGAACGATATCATCATCGACACGGCGGCGCTGCTGCTCGACCCGCTGGGGGCGTTTCTGGTCGGCGGTATCGGCGCGTTCCTGGGGGACTTCTTCTTTTATCCCACGCCGATGTTCGTCTCACTCGTAACGCGCGGGGCGCAGGCGGCGGTGATTGCGCTGCTGATGCGCCGCCACACGAAAAAAGAGGAGCTTGCCTCCGTACCGGCGCTTGCCGTCGGCGCGCTAATCGGCATCGTTGGCTTCACGCTTGGCCGTGCATTCGTCTATGGGACGCCGTCGGCCGCGCTGCTCAAGCTGCCCTACCAGATCCTGATGGGGGTCGGCGGCGCGCTGATCGCATGGCTTCTGTGCTGGAAATGCGGCCTGGCCAGGGCGTACCGCAACTGGCGCGGGAGCGTGGAGTAAAGCGCTTTGCCGCGCGAAAACCGGAGGGGCGGGGCGCCTGCCTGCGCGCCGGTTCGGCGGACGGGGCTTGCCAAGCGTGGCCTGCGCATGGTATAATCAAGCATCAACCGGGGAACGCCGGATTGAAAATCTACCGATAAGGAGAATGAACATGGAGTTGAAGTTTTACCGTTGCGCCCATTGCGGGCAGATCGTCGCCATGGTCCAGGAAACCGGCGTGCCGTTGGTTTGCTGCGGCGAGAAGATGGAGGAGCTGCTCCCCGGCACGACCGACGCCGCCCATGAAAAGCACGTTCCCGTCTACGAGGTTAAGGACGGCGTGGTGCTCGTTTCCGTCGGCTCCGTGGCACACCCTATGCTTGACGTACATTATATTGAATGGATCGCCGTGGAGACCGGCTCCGGTATGCAGATGAAAAGACTCCAGCCCGGCGACGAACCGAAGTGCAGCTTTGCGCTTGCCGCGGGGGACGAGGTCAAGGCGGTGTACGCCTATTGCAACCTCCATTCGCTGTGGAGGGCGTGATAGTTTGATGGGGAAAACCCTCTCTGCGGAGAGGGTTTTCCTTTTGCGCGCGGCGATGCAGGGGCGATCCGGAGCGGGAAAAAGACCGACTTGCGCACCGCTGTGCGGTTTGCCGCTGCCAGGGAAGTTGTCGTTGACAAACGCCGAAAAACGCATATAATAAGAAAAAGCAAAAGGCAAGGACGAAGAAGAGCCCTGCACAGCGCGCCCAAAGCGAGAGGGGAGTGGTGAAAGCCCCTCGGCAGCGCCGCACGGCAGCCGCTTTATCAGCCGTCCGCGAGGAGCGGAACGATTCATCCCCGTTACCGGATGACTAAGACGCCTCCCCTCGGGAGGATAATTAGGGTGGTACCGTGAAGCAAGGCTTTGCCCCTAAGTATGGGGGCAAAGCCTTTTTTTGTTCGGCGCCCGTTCCGCTGCAGAAACAATTTTCAGATAAAGGAGTTTTCACCATGGCACATCCCGTCTACGGACTCAACGAGCTGCGCGAAATGTTCCTCAAGTTCTTCGAGAGCAAGGGACATCTGCGCCTGCCGAGCTTTTCGCTCGTGCCGCAAAACGACAAATCCATCCTGCTCATCAATGCGGGCATGACGCCCATGAAGCCCTGGTTCAAGGGCGAGGAGGAGCCGCCGCGCCGCCGCGTTTGTACCTGTCAGAAGTGCATCCGCACCGGCGACATCGACAACGTCGGCCATACCGCGCGCCACGGCACCTATTTTGAGATGCTGGGCAACTTCTCGTTTGGCGACTACTTCAAGCACGAGGCCATCGCCTGGTCCTGGGAATTCCTGACCTCCCCGGAGTGGGTCGGTCTGGAGGCGGACCGCCTGTATCCCTCCGTCTACGAGGACGACGACGAGGCGTTTGAGATCTGGAATAAGGAGATCGGCATCCCCGCCGAGCGCATTTTCCGCTTCGGCAAGGAGGACAACTTCTGGGAGCACGGCTCCGGCCCCTGCGGCCCCTGCTCGGAGATCTATTACGACCGCGGCGAGGAGTACGGCTGCGGCAAGCCGGGCTGCACGGTGGGCTGCGACTGCGACCGCTATATGGAGGTCTGGAACAACGTCTTCTCCCAGTTCGACAACGACGGCCACGGCAATTACAGCGAGCTCAAGCAGAAGAATATCGACACCGGCATGGGCCTGGAGCGGCTGGCGGTCGTGTCGCAGAACGTGGCGTCGCTGTTCGACGTGGACACGGTGATGCACATCACCAACAAGGTCAGTGAGATCACCGGCGCGCATTACGGCGAGAGCCCCGAGCGCGACGCGAGCCTGCGCATCATTACGGACCATATCCGCTCTGCCAGCTTCATGATCTGCGACGGCGTCCTGCCGAGCAACGAGGGCCGCGGCTACGTGCTGCGCCGCCTGCTCAGAAGAGCCGCGCGCCACGGCAAGCTGCTGGGCGTGAACGAGCCGTTCCTGCACGAGATCGTGGACACGGTCGTTGCGGTGAACGAGTGCGAGTACAAGGATCTGCGCGAAAAGCAGGCCTATATCACCAAGGTCATCCGCACTGAGGAGGAGAATTTTGCCAAGACCATCGACGGCGGCATGAGAATCTTCTCCGATATGCTGCAAGAGCATAAGGCAAAGGGGGAGAAGACGTTTTCCGGCGCGGACGCCTTTAAGCTGTACGACACCTACGGCTTCCCCATCGACCTGACCATCGAGATGGCCAAGGACGAGGGGCTGAGCGTGGATGAAACCGAGTTCCGCAAGCTCATGCAGGAGCAGAAGGAGCGCGCGAGAGAGGCGCGCAAGGCGCTCGGAGACCTCGGCTGGGCGGGCGTCGACCTCGGTAAGGAGATCCCCGCCACCGAGTTCGTCGGCTACGATCACGATACGGCTGACGCCACGGTCCTTGCCATCGTCGCTGACGGCGAGCTGCGCGAGGAGATTGCCGCCGGCACGGACGCCATCGTCGTGCTCGACAAGACCCCGTTCTACGCCGAGATGGGCGGCCAGATCGCCGACCACGGTACGATCGGCGGCTTCACCGTTACGGACGTGCAGAAGAACAAGGGTGGAAAGTACCTGCATTACGGTCAGCTCACCGCGGGCAGCCTGCGCGTGGGCGAGCGCGTCTGCGCTGCGATTGAACTGCACCGCCGCGGCGCGATCCGCCGCGCCCACAGCGCAACGCATCTGCTTGACGCGGCGCTCAAGCGCGTGCTGGGAGAGCACGTGCATCAGGCCGGCTCTCTGGTCGAGCCGGACCGCCTGCGCTTTGACTTCTCCCACTTTGAGGCCGTTACGCCCGACGAGCTGCGCCGGATCGAGACGCTGGTCAACGAGTGGATTCTCACGGGTTATTCCGTCGTTACCGAGGAACTGCCCATTGAGGAAGCAAAGAAGAAGGGCGCCGTCGCCATGTTCGGTGAGAAGTACGGCGACGTGGTGCGCGTGGTCGAGATGGGCGAGGGAGACGCCTGCGTGTCGATGGAGTTCTGCGGCGGCACGCATCTGGACAATACCGCCAAGGCAGGCGCTTTCCGCATCACGAGCGAGGGCAGCGTCGCCTCCGGCGTGCGGCGTATTGAGGCGACGACCGGCGAGGCAACCTATGCGGGCGTCAACCGCGAGCGTGATACTCTGCGCGCGGCGGCGGCGGCGCTCAAAACTACGCCGGGCGAGCTGGGCAGCCGCATCGAGCAGACGCTGGCCGAGCTCAAGGAGGCCAGGCGCGTGATAGAGCAGTACAAGGCCAAGGAGAGCGCGGGCGGCGCGGCGGATTTGCTCAAGGGCGCTGCCGACGTCGGCGGGCTGCACGTCGTTACCACCACGCTGACGGGCGGCGACGTGGCTGCGCTGCGCACCATGGGAGATATGCTGCGCGATAAGGATCCGTCCGTCGTTGCGGTGATCGCGCTTCTGGGTGAAAAACTGAGCCTGCTGGCCGTGTGCGGCAAGGAGGCCGTGGCGCGCGGCATCAAGGCCGGCGACATCATCAAGAGCATCGCCCCCATCGTCGGCGGCAAGGGCGGCGGAAAGCCGGACAGCGCCATGGGCGGCGGCAGCGATACGAGCAAGGTCAACGATGCGCTCGCGGCGGTCAAGCCCTTTGTCGAGAAGGTGATCGGGTGATGCTTCCGAACGACCCCGTCATGCTGCTGAGCGTCGTGAACACCAAGCTGCGGGACGAATACGCGTCGCTTGCGGAGCTGTGCGCTTCGCTGGATATTGGGTCGGAGGAGCTTGCGGCGCGGCTCTCGCCGCTTGGCTATGCGTACGACGCTGCGGCCAATCGCTTTATTTGAAAGGAGAAGACGATGGACAACTGCTTATTCTGCAAGATCGCTGCCGGGGATATCCCCAGCAAGAAGGCTTACGAGGACGATCTCTGCCTCGCGTTTTACGACATTGCGCCTCAGGCGCCGGTGCATTTTCTGGTGATTCCCAAGGCACACATTGGTTCCGTTGCCGAGGTGGACGACGATAACAGCGCCGTCGTGGCGCATATCTTTGCGGTGATTGCAAAGCTCACAAAGGAGATGGGTCTTGCGAGCTATCGCGTCGTGTCCAACATCGGGGAGCAGGCGGGGCAGAGCGTGCCGCATCTGCACTTCCACGTGCTCTCCGGCCGTGATATGACCTGGCCTCCGGGCTAAAAACAATTCAAAAACAGAAGCGGCAAAATGCCGCTTCTGTTTTTGAGTAAATGCACTCCGCTTCGCGCCTCGCAGGCTCGACGCGCGCTTCGTGAGAAGTGTTTTTCCGGCGTACATGCCGCCGGAAAAACGATTTTAAAAAATTCGCGTTGGAGCGCAAATTTTCTTGAGAAAACGCTTGCATTTTGGGAAACAGTATGATATTCTACCATAGCTTGAAAAGGGCGGTCCTCTGCCGCGCGTCCGGCCAAAGCGTCCGGCGCCATGGGAAAGCGGGTAAGAACGCCTATATATTAGGAGGAAATATCCATGGATCTCATCAAAGAACTTGAAAATCAGCAGATGAAAAAGGAAGTCCCTGTTGCCAATGTCGGCGACACCGTGCGTGTCCATGTGCGCATTAAGGAAGGCTCCCGCGAGCGTATCCAGGTCTTCGAGGGCATCGTGATCGCCAAGAAGCATGGCGGTATCGAGGAGACCATCACCGTCCGTCGTCTGGCTTACGGCGTCGGCGTGGAAAAGGTTTTCCCGATTCACTCTCCCTCGATCGAGAAGATCGAGACCGTTCGCACCGGCTTTGTCCGCCGTGCCAAGCTGTACTATCTGCGCGACCGCGTTGGTAAGGCAGCCAAGGTTCGTGAAAAGCTGTAATTGAGTCAACGAGAGAAAAATAAGCGGGGATAGGTTCCTCGCTTATTTTTTTGTTGCGAAACGGGAAAAGACTGCGTATAATATATAAGTAAAAGTTTGCGCACAGAAAGGGAGGAGAGCCTATGAGCACCGTGATTACGTCGATCGATCCCGGCAGCCCGGCGGACCGCGCGGGGATCCGCGTGGGGGAAAAGCTGCTTACGCTCAACGACCATGAAATCATTGACGTGCTGGATTACCGCTTTTTCTGCTACGATCCCGTGGTCAAGGTGGAGCTGGAGGAGAACGGCCGGGTGCGCCGCCTGCATATCCGCAAGGACGAGGGCGAGGACCTGGGCTTGAACTTTGACACCTATCTGATGGACGAGCCGCGCCCCTGCTCCAACCACTGTGTGTTCTGTTTCGTGGATCAAATGCCGCCCAATATGCGCGACACCCTGTATTTTAAGGACGATGACGCGCGATTGAGTTTTCTGATGGGCAATTACATCACGCTTACCAACCTCACCGAGCGCGAGGCGCAGCGTATCATCGATCTGCGCATTTCCCCGATCAACGTCTCCGTTCAGGCAACCGAGCCACAGCTTCGGCGGACGCTCCTGGGCAACAAGGATGCAGACAAAAGCATCGAGTATATGCGCGCTTTCGGCAAGGCGGGGATCGAGATGAACGGCCAGATCGTCGTCTGTCCCGGTTGGAACGACGGGGAGCATCTGCGCCGCACGATCGAGGATCTGATGGAGATCGGCTTCCACTCCTGCTCGGTGGTTCCGGTGGGACTGACGCGCTTTCGTAAGGGGCTTGCCAAACTCCGCGCGGTGGACAAGCAGACGGCCGGCGAGATCATCGACACAGTGGATGAGTATGGCCGGATCTGTATGGAGCGCTTTGGCACGCGTATGTTTTTCTGTGCGGACGAGTTGTACTTAAAGGCCGAGCGCCCGCTGCCGGACGAGGAATACTACGAGGACTTCCAGCAGCTGGACAACGGCGTGGGTATGCTGCGCAGCACGATGAACGAATTTTTGAGCGCGCTGGAGGATGTGGAAGACGGCGAGGTAGAGAGCTTCACCATCGCCACCGGCGTCGCCGCCGCGCCGTTTATCGAGCGGCTGGTCAACGCTGCGAAGGAGAAATTCCCCACGCTGCAGGGCGAGGTCGTGGCCATCGTCAACGACTTCTTCGGCCACAGCATCACGGTCTCCGGCCTCGTTACCGGGCAGGATCTGATTGCCCAGCTCAAAGCGCGCGGCAATTTGGGCAGCCGGATCATTATCCCCGCCAATATGCTCCGCCACGGCGGCAACGTTTTTCTCGACGACGTAACCATCGAGCAGATCGAGAAAGCCCTCGATCGTCCGGTCATCTGTTCGGAGACGGACGGCTATTCCATGGCGGACACGATCTTTGCGCAAAAGGAGGAAACGGAATGAAACCACTGGTAGCAATCGTGGGACGGCCCAACGTGGGCAAGTCCATGCTGTTTAATAAACTCATCGGCCAGCGCCTTTCCATCGTGGAGGACACGCCCGGCGTTACGCGCGACCGCATCTACGGCGAGTGCGAGTGGGTGGGGCGCAAGTTCACGCTGGTGGATACCGGCGGTATCGAGCCGCGCACGGACAACCAGATCCTCACCTTTATGCGCGAGCAGGCGCAAATTGCCATCGACCACGCGGACGTGATCGTTTTTCTTACCGACATCAAAACGGGACTGACCGCCTCGGATCAGGAGGTTGCAAACCTGCTGCTGCGCAGCGGCAAGCCCATCGTGCTGGCAGTGAACAAGATGGACTCGGTCGGCGCGCCGGACCCGGACTACTACGAGTTTTACAACCTCGGACTCGGTGATCCGATCCCCGTTTCCGCAGTGCACGGACACGGCACGGGCGATCTGCTGGACGCCTGCGTGCAATATTTCCCGCCGGAACAGGAAGCGGAGGAGGAGAGCGACCGGATCCAGGTTGCGATTATCGGCAAGCCAAACGTCGGCAAGTCCTCGCTGACCAACCGGATTTTGGGGCAGGAGCGTGTGATCGTCAGCGACGTGGCCGGTACCACGCGCGACGCGATCGACTCCTATTTCGAGAACGAGACGGGGAAATACATCTTTATTGACACCGCCGGTATGCGCAAAAAGTCCAAGGTGGACGAGAGCATCGAGCGATACAGCGTCCTGCGTGCCACCATGGCAATCGACCGCGCAGACGTATGCCTGATCCTCATCGACGCCACGGAGGGCGTAACCGAACAGGATACCAAGGTCGCCGGGCTTGCGCACGAGGCGGGCAAGGCCTGTATCATTGTGGTGAACAAGTGGGATCTGGTGGAAAAGGACGGCAAGACCATGGACAAGATGCGCGAGGATATCCGCCGCGATCTGAGCTACATGACCTATGCGCCGATCCTGTTCATCTCTGCGGCCACGGGCCAGCGCGTGCCGCGGCTCTTTGAGCTCATCAACTATGTGCACGAGCAGTCCTGCACCCGCATTACCACCGGTATGCTCAATAACGTGCTGGAGGATGCACAGACGCGCGTGCAGCCGCCAACCGACAAGGGCCGCCGTCTGAAGATCTACTATATGACGCAGGTGGGCGTCAAGCCGCCGCACTTTGTGGTGTTTTGCAATGATTCACGGCTGTTCCACTTTTCCTACCGGCGGTATCTGGAAAACTGCATCCGCAACGTCTTTGGGCTGGAGGGAACGCCCATCATCCTCACCGTGCGCGAGCGCGGAGAGAAGGAGGGCTGAGTGCGATGGGAAAGGCACTGTGCTTTCTTCTGGCCGCCTGCGCGTCCTATCTGCTGGGCTGTGTGAACGGCGCGATCCTGACTTCCCGGCTGTTTTATCATGACGATATCCGGAAGCATGGCAGCGGCAACGCGGGGCTGACGAATTTTTACCGCACCTATGGCGCAAAGCTCGCCCTGCTGGTGATCGGCTGCGACATGGCGAAGGCGGCGCTGGCTGTCGCGCTGGGCGCGTGGGCATTTCCCACCATAGGGCTTTCCAGCGTGCTGGGCAAGTATTTTGCGGCATTTTTCTGCGTGGTGGGGCATATGTTCCCGGCGCTCTACGGCTTCAAGGGCGGCAAGGGCATCCTCTGCAGCGGCACGCTGCTGCTGTGCCTGAACTGGCGTGTCGCGCTGGTGGGCTGGGGACTTTTTCTGGTGCTCTGGCTCACGACGCGCTATGTCTCCCTCGGCTCGGTCAGCGCGGCGATCAGTCTGCCGATCAGCACGCACTTTGTCTATGCCGGGCAGGGATGGGTGCTGCTGTTTGCATCGCTGATCTCGCTGCTGGTGCTCTGGGCGCATCGGGAGAACATCGTGCGCCTGCTCAACGGAACAGAGCACAAATTCAAATTCCACGTGAACGCACCGAAAAAAGAGGATGAAAAATGAAGGTTACGATTCTTGGCAGCGGCGGCTGGGGCACGGCGCTTGCCCTGCTGCTGCATCACAATCAACATACGGTAAGCCTTTGGTCGCATGACCCGGAAAAGGCGAAACAGCTTGAATTGACAAGGGAAAACACTTTACTGAAAGGCGTCCGGATTCCGGAGGGGATTTGCATCACCTCTGATTTAAGCTGCCTCACGGATAGCGAGATGGCGGTATTTGCCACCCCGTCGTTTGCCCTGCGCGAGACGGCGCGAAAGGCTGCGCCCTACCTTGCGCCGGACGCGATCCTCGTTTCCGTAACGAAGGGGATTGAGCGCGGGACCCACCTGCGTATGTCGCAAATCGTGTGCGGGGAAACCGGCGGGACGCATCCGGTGGCAGTGCTGTCGGGGCCGTCTCACGCCGAGGAGGTTGCCCGCGCGCTGCCCACGGGCTGCGTGGCCGCTGCACAGGAGCAGGGGATTGCGGAGACGGTGCAGCGCGTTTTCATGAACGAGGTGTTCCGCGTCTACACGCATGACGATATGGTGGGGGTGGAGCTCTCCGGCGCGCTGAAGAACGTGATCGCGCTGTGCTGCGGCATGGGAGACGGCTGCGGCTGCGGGGATAATGCCCGCGCGCTGCTGATGACCCGCGCGCTGACGGAGCTCTCGCGCCTTGTGGAAAAGCTGGGTGGACGCCGTGATACCCTGGCGGGGCTTGCCGGCGTCGGGGATCTGATCGTAACGTGTACGTCCATGCACTCGCGCAACCACCGTGCCGGTATCCTCATTGGCCAGGGGAAGAGCGCAGAGGAGGCGATGCGCGAGGTCGGCGCCGTGGTGGAGGGCTACTACGCAGCACAGAGCGCGCAGGAGCTTTCGCGCGAGCTGCACGTGGAAATGCCGATCTGCGACGCGGTATATAGCATCTTGCTGCGCGGCACGCCGGTGAAGGAGGCGGTACACGGGCTGATGAACCGTCTGCCGCGCAAGGAAAGCGACAGCAGTTGGGTTTCCTGAGCAAGCTAAAAGCGTCCCCGCTTTAAGCGGGGACGCTTTTAGCTTGAAAAAAACACCCGGCTGCTTGCTGCAGTCGGGTGTTTCTTCGTCAATACCTTAGATCGCGCGGGTAACCTTACCGGAACGCAGACAGCGGGTACAAACATACACATGGCGGGGCGTACCATTGACGATTGCCTTAACGCGCTTGACGTTGGGCTTCCAAGGGCGATTGGAACGTCTGTGGGAGTGGGAAACTCTGATACCAAAGGTCACACCCTTGTCGCAAAACTCGCACTTTGCCATCCGTTGCACCTCCTTGCTGTAATCAAATCGAGCTTGTACCAACAAGCATTTGATATCATAACAGATGCAAAGATAAAAAGCAAGAGGAATTTTCAAAAAAATGCAAAAAAATTATTTTTGCGAAGCGATGTGCGCCTGTGAGAAAGTTGCCGTGGAAAAATACAGTTGCGCTTGTAAATGGAGGGGAAATCCGTTATAATATTATTTATCTGAAGATGCAGGAGGCGTGCGATGAATACAAACCGCTCTGTAAAGCTCAAGGACGTCGTGGAGCACTTCCAGATGGAGGTCATCCACAAGGGAGACGACTACGACACCCAAATCCTGACCATTACGGACGTGAACCGTCCGGGCTTGCAGTTCGTTGGATTTTTTGATTATTTTGATCCCGCGCGGCTGCAAATCATCGGGAAGTCGGAAACGATGTTTCTCAAGGGCTATTCTTCCGAGAAGCGGCGGCGCTGCTTTTGCGATCTGTTTTCCTATGAGATCCCGGCGCTGGTGATATCCCGCAATCTGGACGTATTTCCGGAATGCCTGGAGATGGCGCAGCAGGCGGGACGCACTCTGCTGCGCACGAAGCACACCTCGGTGGAATTCACCAGTATGACCATCGACTACCTCAACCGCGAGCTTGCGCCGATGATTACGCGCCACGGCGTGCTGCTGGACGTGTACGGCGAGGGCGTTTTGATTATGGGCGACTCCGGCATCGGCAAGAGCGAGACGGCGATCGAGCTCATTAAGCGCGGACACCGCCTGGTGGCGGACGATGCGGTGGAGATCCGCCGCATCGGCGGCACGCTGATCGGCACCGCACCGGAGCTGATCCGCAATTATCTGGAGCTGCGCGGTATCGGCGTGATCGACATTAAGAAGCTTTTCGGCATGAGCGGCGTACAGAGTCAGACGCAGATCGACCTCGTGATGAAGTTCGAGCTGTGGAAGGACGGGTACTTTTATGATCGGCTGGGCCTGGATCAGGACTACACGCAGATTATGGACGTGTCCGTGCCCTGCGTAACCGTGCCGGTCAGCGCGGGCAGAAACCTGGCGGGTCTGGTGGAGATTGCCGTGATGAACAACCGCAACAAGAAGTATGGCTACAACTCCGCGCAGGAGTTTGTCAACCAGGTTGACAATCACGTCGATACGGAGATGCAGAACAACAAGGCCAATAATCATGATTGATGGGAGCGATAGTATGGCGTGGTATACGACGCTGGATGAAAAGGTGAGCAGTTATCTGCCGGATCTCAAGTGGCTGCACGACGAGCCGCTCTCCCGGCATACCTCGTTCCGCATCGGCGGCCCGGCGCGCCGGATGGCGCTGCCGCACTGCTGCGAGCAGATCGTCCTTCTCATGGGCCTGCTTGACGAGGCGGGGATTCGTCCGCTGCTGCTGGGCAACGGGACGAACCTGCTGGTGAGCGACGCGGGCGTGGATACCGTCGTGATCAAAACGGGCGAGCTGCTGGGGGCTATCGAGCGCAGCGGCGAGACGGAGTTGAAGGCGGAGGCAGGCGTGTCGCTTGCGCGGCTTGCAACCTTTGCCTGGAAGCAGGGATTGACGGGGTTGGAATTTGCCCACGGTATTCCGGGCAGCCTCGGCGGGGGCGTGGTGATGAACGCGGGCGCCTACGGCGCGGAGCTCAAAGACGTGCTTACCGAGGTCGTCGCGCTTTTTCCCGACGGCGTGCGTACCTTAAAGCCGGAGGAACTGCAGCTTTCCTATCGGCACAGCATTTTCTCCGAGCAGGAGGAGGCCGTCGTCCTGCGCGCAACGGTACAGCTTGCGCGGGGCGATAGCGCGGCGATCAAAGCGCGCATGGACGAGCTGATGCAAAAGCGCAAGGCAAGCCAGCCGCTGGAATGGCCCAGCGCGGGCAGCACCTTTAAGCGACCGGCGGGAAACTTTGCCGGCGCGCTGATCGAAAAGAGCCATTTAAAAGGCACGCGCATAGGCGGAGCGGAGGTTTCCCGCAAGCACGCGGGCTTTGTGATCAATACCGGAGAGGCCACCTGTGCCGACGTGCTCGCACTGATCGACCGGGTGCAGCAGACGGTGCTGCGCGATTCGGGCATTTTGCTTGAGCCGGAAGTCAAGATCATTTGCTCAGATAAGACGGGTGGCTTTTGACCGCTTGAGACGGCGAATGCCGTGCACGCGGCACGGTGGGAGGAAGAAAGATGGAAATTTTGGTGATATCGGGGCTGTCCGGCGCGGGGAAGAGCAGTGCGGCAACCTATTTGGAGGATATGGGTTATTACACGGTGGACAATATGCCTGCCGACGTGATCCTGAAGTTTGCGGAGTTTTGCGCGCAGAGCGACGGGCGCTACGACCGCATCGCACTGGTGAGCGATATCCGCGCCGGAAGCGAGAACTTTGCGTCTCTGCTGGAGACAATGGAGGGACTTCGCGCCGGGGGCGTAACCTGTCGGCTGCTGTTTTTGAGCGCAAACGTCGAGACGATCATCAAGCGCTATAAGGAAACGCGGCGGCGCCACCCGCTGATGGTCGGCGGCGCCACCGTGGAGGATGCGGTGCGCCGGGAGGAGGAACTGCTGCGCCCGCTGCGCGAGCACGCGGACTTTGTTCTGGATACTACGCAGATGCCTATTGGCAAGCTCAGAAGCGAGCTGCACAGCCTGTTCGGGGATAAGGCGCAGCACAGCAAGCTGAACGTGAACGTGGTTTCCTTCGGCTATAAATACGGCGTGCCGTTGGAGGCGGACCTCGTGTTTGACGTGCGTTTTATGCCCAACCCCTTCTACGTGCCGGAGCTGCGCGAGAAAACCGGCATGGACAGCGCCGTATACGACTACGTATTTGCATTTGAACAGACGAAGCGCTTCGTAGAGAAGCTCAAGGATATGCTGGCCTTTTTGCTTCCGCTCTATACGGAGGAAGGTAAAACCATGCTGGTCATTGCGATCGGCTGCACGGGCGGACATCACCGCTCTGTTGCCATCACGCGCGCCGTTACGGCGTATCTCAATGAATTGGGCTATTCTGCTTTTGAGAATCACCGTGATATGACGCGGGGATAAGGGGAAACTACTTTACAGGAAAGGAGGGCGGTAGGGGTGTCCTTTTCCGCGGAAGCGAAAAAAGAAATGTGCAAGGTGCCGATTCAGCGGCATTGCTGCGCCGTGGCGGAGGCCTACGGCGTGCTGCTCTACGCCAATAGCTTCAGCGCGGGCGAGGTGCGCATTGTTACGGAGAGCAAGGAGTTTGCCGTGCGCGTGCCGAAGCTGTTTCAAAAGGCGTTTTCCGTCTCGTTCGACGTGCTGCCGGAAAGGGAAAACGCGGGTAAGCACATTTTTCGCATCATACAGCGCGAAAAGCTCGCCGCGATCTACCGGACGCTGGGGTATGACTGCCGTCAGCACTTTGCCCTGCACGTCAACTTTGCCCTGTTGGAGGAGGAGCATTGCCGCGCCGCCTTTCTGCGCGGGGCGTTTCTCGCGGGGGGAAGCGTAACCGATCCGCGCAAGCGCTACCACCTGGAGCTGGTTACCACGCATTTGCAGGTGGGCAGCGAGGTGGAGGCGCTGATGCACGATATGGGCTACGTTGCCAAGCGCGTGCTGCGCAACAGCAGCACCGTAACCTACTTCAAGCAGAGCGAGCCGATCGAGGATCTTTTGACACTGCTCGGCGCGCCGGCCGCGTCAACGGAGATCATGGCGGCCAAGGTGGAAAAGGAGATGCGCAATACCGTAAACCGCCGTGTGAATTGCGACGCGGCAAACGTGGACAAGGCGGTGCAGGCCTCGCGTGAACAGGTGGAGGTGCTGGAAAGGTTGACGGAGGCGGGGGTGATTGCCACGCTTCCGGTCAAGCTGCAGGAGGTCGCCGTGGCGCGGCTGCTGCAGCCGGAACTGACGCTCAGCGAGCTGGCGGAGAGCTTTGACCCGCCGCTGACCAAATCCTGCCTGAACCACCGCATGAGAAAGCTGATGCTGCTTGCCAAGGAGAAAACGATATGACACGATATGAAACGGCGATCCAGACCCATCGCGCGGGTTTTAACTGCTGTACCTGCCAGCTGCTTGCCTGGCGTGATAAGCTGGGGCTCAGTGAGCGGCAGTGCTACGGGATCGGCTCCGGCATGGGCGGGGGACTGCGCACGGGCGAGATCTGCGGCGCGGTGTCCGGCGCGGTGATGGTGCTGGGAATGCTCGTGCCGCACGACCCGGATACGCTTGCCGCGGGGAAGGAGCGCAACGCCGCCCTCACGCGCGAGCTGCAGCGCCGCTTTGTCGCGCGATTCGGCGCGGTCTGCTGCCGGGACCTTAAGGGCAAACAGCCCCGCGTCTCCGACACGGCGGCGCGCAGCGGCGCGGAAACGAACTGCGATCAATACATCGTCGCAGCGGTGGAGTTGTTAGAGGAGATTTTGAAAGAAGAGGGAATTTAACCATGCCGTTCGCCCACCTTCATGTACATACGGAATACAGCCTGCTGGACGGCGCCTGCCGCATCAAGGATTTGCCGAGGATCGTCAAATCCATGGGGCAGGAGGCCTGCGCGATCACCGATCACGGCGTGATGTACGGCGCGATTGACTTTTACCGCGCCTGCAAGGCGGAGGGCATCAAGCCGATCATCGGCTGCGAGGTCTACGTCGCTCCGCGCACGCGCCAGCAAAAGCAGCACGAATTTGACGCTGAGGCGCGCCATCTGGTGCTGCTGTGCGAGAATGAGGAGGGCTATCGCAATTTAAGCTATATGGTCTCCATGGCCCACGTGGAGGGGTTTTATATCAAGCCGCGTATCGATCTGGACCTGCTGCGCGAGCACCACGAGGGACTGATTGCGCTCTCCGCCTGTCTGGCCGGCGAGATCCCGCGCCGCCTGCGCGCCGGCGATTACGACGGTGCAAAGGATTATGCCTTGACCCTCAGTGAGATCTTTGGCCCGGAGCACTTTTATCTGGAACTGCAGGACCACGGCATCCGGGACCAGCAGATCGTCAACCAAGGGATTTTGCGCCTGCACGGGGAGACGGGGCTTCCGCTGGTGGTAACCAACGACGCACACTATCTGCGCAGGGAAGACGCCTATGCCCACGACGTGCTGCTGTGCATCCAGACGGGCAAAACCGTGGACGATGAGAACCGGATGCGCTACGAGCCGCAAAACTTCTATCTTCGCTCAACGGCGGAAATGGCGGCGCTGTTTCCCGATTATCCGGAGGCGGTGGAGAATACCGGAAAGATTGCCGCGCGCTGCAACGTGGAGTTTACCTTCGGCAAATACTACCTGCCGGAATTCAAGCTGCCGGAGGGATACGACAGCTTTTCGTATCTGAAAAAGCTCTGCGACGAGGGCTTTGCCGAGCGCTACGGCGCCGGAAAACCGGAATACCGCAAGCAGTTGGAATACGAGCAGAACATGATTGAGCGGATGGGCTTTACGGACTATTTCCTCATCGTGTCCGATTTCGTGCGTTACGCGAAAAGCGTGGGGATTCCCGTCGGACCCGGCCGCGGCAGCGCGGCGGGGAGCATGGTGTCCTATTGCCTGCATATCACCGATATTGACCCCATGCAGTACGCGCTGTACTTTGAGCGGTTTCTGAATCCGGAGCGCGTATCCATGCCGGATATCGACATGGACTTCGGCGATACCCGCCGCGGCGAGGTCGTGGACTATGTGCGGCGCAAATACGGCGACGACCACGTTGCGCAGATCGTTACGTTCGGCACGATGGCGGCGCGCGGCGTGATCCGCGATGTGGGGCGCGCGCTGAATATGACTTACGCCGAGTGCGACGTGATCGCAAAGCTGATTCCCGCCGCGCTGCACATCACGCTTGACGACGCGCTGCGTCTTTCGCGGGAGCTGCGCGAGCGCTACGAGGGGGATGAGCGCATCCATCGGCTCATCGACACGGCCAAGGCGCTGGAGGGAATGCCGCGCCACGCCTCGACCCACGCCGCCGGCGTGGTGATTACGAAGGAGCCTGTCGTGAACTACGTTCCGCTGGCGCGCAACGACGAGACGATCGTCTGCCAGTACACGATGGTAACGCTGGAAGAGCTGGGCCTGCTGAAGATGGACTTCCTGGGACTTCGCAATTTGACCATTCTGGACGATGCAGTGAGGATGATCCGGGACAAGGAAAATGACTTTACACTTGCGAAGATACCGGAGAATGATCCTGCCACCTATGAGATGCTCCAGCAGGGAAAAACGTCGGGCGTGTTCCAGCTGGAATCTGCGGGCATGACGGGCGTGTGCATGGGGCTCAAGCCGGAAAACGTCGAGGATCTGACGGCGATCATTGCGCTGTACCGCCCCGGCCCGATGGATTCCATCCCGCGTTTTATCGCCTCCAAGCACGATCCCCGGCTCGTAACCTATCTGCATCCCGCGCTGGAGCCGATCCTCAGCGTAACTTACGGCTGCATCGTCTATCAGGAGCAGGTGATCGAGATTTTCCGGCGTCTTGCCGGATACTCCCTGGGGCAGGCGGATATGATCCGCCGCGCGATGAGCAAGAAAAAGGCCAAGGACGTGGAGCGCGAGCGGGCCACCTTCCTGCACGGCGATCCGGAGCGCGGTATCGCCGGCTGCGTGGCCAACGGCATCCCGGAGGCGACGGCTGAGGCGATCTATCAGGATATTTACGACTTTGCGAACTACGCCTTCAACAAGGCGCATGCCGTCAGCTATGCGGTCGTCGCTTATCAGACCGCGTACTGCAAGCGGCACTATATGAAAGAGTATATGGCGGCGCTGCTCTCCAGCGTGCTGGATTCGTCTGAAAAGGTGAACGAATACTTTGCCGAGTGTAAGGACAACGGCATCGCGCTGCTGCCGCCGGACGTGAATCACTCCGATGCGGGATTCACGGTGGAGGACGGTGGGATCCGTTTCGGCCTGGTCGCCATCAAAAACATCGGCCGCGGCCTGATTGCGCGTATGACGGCTGAGCGGGAGCGTAACGGTCCGTTTCGGAACTTTCAGGATTTCTGCACGCGCATGGACGGCGCGGACATGAACAAGCGCGCGGTGGAGAATCTGATCCGCGCGGGCGCGTTCGATTCCACGGGCGCGCGGCGCTCGCAGCTGATCGCGGTATATGAGAAGATCATGGACGGTATCAGCGCGGGCAACCGCGTCAATCTGGAGGGCCAGATCGACTTTTTCGCCATGGACGACGGCACGGCGCGGCAGAGCGCCATGGTGCTGCCGGATATTCCGGAGTACGGCGCGCAGGAGCGGATGGCCATGGAAAAGGAGACCACGGGGCTTTACCTCTCCGGCCACCCGATGGACGCTTACCGCGGCGCGGCGCGCGCGCGGGGCGCGGTGCCTATCGGCAGGATCCGCGAGGATTTTGCCAGGGAGGACGGGCCGCAGACCTTTGCGGACGAGCAGAAGATCACGCTTGCCGGCGTGGTAACCGCCAGCAAGACCAAGACGACGAAAAAGAATACCCTTATGGCCTACGTTACGCTGGAGGACGACACGGGTGTGATGGAGCTGTTGTGCTTTGCGCGCGCGCTGGACAATTACGGCAGCTACCTGCGCGAGGGACAGGTAATTCTCGCCACGGGCCGGCTGTCCGTGCGTGATGAAAAGGCGCCGCAGCTTATGTGCGACGCGGCCTATCCGCTGGACGTGGGCGGCGACGCGGCGAGGGAGCCTGTGCCGCCTGCTGCGGCTGCGAATGCGCCGCAAGCCCCGAAGACGCTGTATCTGCGTCTGCCCTCGATGGACAGCGGGGAGATGGCGCACGTGCGCCGGGTGCTTTTTATGTTTGAAGGCAAGGAAAACCCTGTCAAGATCCGGCTGAGCGACACCGGAAAGCTCATCGGCACGAGCTGCACGCTGCTGGACGCGCTCGTGCGCGAGATGCGCGAAACGCTGGGAGACGAGAATGTCGTGGTCCGGTAAAAAGCAACGGAAAAAGCCCCCGCATTCCACTTTGGAATGCGGGGGCTTCTGCTGCAGCGATTTACGGTGCAGAGCCCTCACGGCTCGCCTTTTCCGCAGTCGTATCCTTCGGCTCTTCAAACAGCGCGTTGAGCACGCCGGTATAGAGCTGCTCAGCATTTTTCTGAAAGCGCTGGGCGAGATCCTGCGCCATGATCTCCTTGGGTACCATCAGCTCCATCTTCAGAATGGATTCGTCCGCATCGTCGCAAAACGAGAGCGTAACGGTATAGGTGCCGTTGGGACGGGGGGTTACCTCGGACTTGATTTGAGCACGGCGCTTGAGCGCCTGGTTGTAGATCGTGATATGCTTGTCTGCGCGCAGCCGCACGGAGTAGGGCAGGCTGGTTTCGCAGATTTTGCCGTTGTGCAGGCCCTTTTCCGTGATAGCGTACAATCCGTCGTCCGAGAGCGTCAGATGCCCGGAAGAAACCAGGCTGCTCAGACACTCCGAAAAGTCAAAAAAGTCGATCCCGTCGTCCACGATCGTCAGCTCCTGCATGGCCGCAAAGGGGACGGGCTCGATCAGCCGGGCGGCGACGTAGAGAATCAAAAACTTGATTTCCAGCTTATCCTGTATGAATCCGAACCGTGCCATAGCGACACCTCCTGACAGGGTTTCTGTTATCTTTATAACACGTTTTATCCGATTTGTACAGGGGGGACGGCTGAAATTCCTTCCGCCGCGGCTGCACCTCGGCGCGGCGGGCGCATACACTGAAGTGAAAGAGCGATGCTCTTTCGCAGTCGTGATTTCAGGAGGTATAGGAATGGCTGAAAAAGCGGTTACAGGCGCCGGCAGCGTCAACAACAGGCAGTGCGAGTCCGTCTGCGTGCATACGCGGAAGATCTATTCGTCCTGCAAGGATAAGGATTGCATTGAAGACCTGCGCTTTTATCCCACGGAGTCGGCGCAGACCGTGCTGTCCACGGCGCAGTCGATCCGCGGCGGGAGCGCGGAGCTGCTTTACACCTTTGTAGACGTGGAGCCGGTGAATTTCAATCGCGGGTATTTCACGGTGGATATGCGCTTTTATTATCGCATCGTGCTGCAGGTGATGAACGGCGGCGCCCGGTATACGGAAGCGGAGGGCCTGGCGGTATTCGATAAGCGCGTGATCCTTTTCGGCAGCGAGAGCAGCGCCAAGATATTCTCCTCCGAACCGGTGGAGAATGCCGCGGACGCGCCGCTGGATCTGTCTGCAAACCTGCCCACCGCGGTGGTGGAGGCAGTGGATCCGATGCTGCTGTGCGCGCACATCGCGGACGGCACGGCGGGCGAGTGCGTCGGGATCACGGTGCCGGACGGCATCCTGGAGGTATTCAGCGAGCCGCTGGTTCTGGACGGATGCGCCGAGCGTTATGCACTCGTAACGCTAGGGCAGTTTTCCATGGTGCGCCTCGAGCGCGACACGCAGCTTTTGATGCCGATCTACGATTACTGCGTGCCCACGGAGGAGTGCAGCCTTGCCAACCTCGGCGGCTGCAGCACGGAGGATCCCTGCAGTCTGTTTGAGGACGTGGATTTCCCCGTGGACGCATTTTTCCCGCCCAGCGCGCTTTCCTCCGGCACGGATGGGGCGTGCGGCTGCAAAGGCTGAGATAAACGGTAAAAAAGGCGGGGATTCCCGCCTTTTTTTCTGTTTTGGGCTGCAGCGCGGACAAACCGTGCATATGTGTTCTGCCCGCGTCATAGAGTGGACTATCACAAAATACGAGGAGATGCCGGGATGGATCGAGCAGAATGGATGGATCGTTTTGACCGGGCGGCGGAGCTGTTGCCCCCGCGTCTGAAACGTCTGGCGCTTGCCCTGCCGGAAGCGCAGAAAAAACGCGCGGAGGAGTTGCGTCTTCGCGTTGCGCGCCCGCTCACCGTGCTGATGCCGGAGGGCGAGCTTTCGGTCGCACCCGCCAACCGGGAGGCGATCGTCGATCGTGAGGATCTGGAGCAGATGGTCAGCGCGCTGACAGAGTATTCCCGTTACGCATCCGTGGAGACGCTGCGCCAGGGATATTTGACGGTGTGCGGCGGCTTTCGCCTGGGCGTGTGCGGCAGCGCGGTAATACGCGACGGCGCGGTGCGCAACCTCAAGGACTTTTCCGCGCTCTCGCTGCGCATCGTGCGCGAGCAGATCGGTATTGGCGCCGAGGTTGCCGGACGGTTGTTTGATGAAAACGGCCGTTTTCTCAGCACGCTGATCCTCTCGCCGCCCGGCGGCGGGAAGACGACGCTGCTGCGCGATCTGATCCGCTGCGTGTCGCTGGGCGACGGGGCGCATCCGCCGCTGCGCGTGGCGGTGGTGGACGAGCGCAGCGAAATCGCCGTGTCGCATCAGGGAAGGGCGCAGATGGAGCTTGGCAACCATACCGACGTGCTGGACGCCTGTCCCAAAGCACTGGGCATGGCAATGGTGCTGCGAGCCATGAATCCGCAGGTGATTGCCGTGGATGAAATTACCGTCGCGGAGGACATCGCCGCCGCCTGTGCTGCGGCGAACTGCGGCGTGGGATTGTTGGCGACGATCCACGCCGCCGACGTATCGGAGCTCAGGCAAAAGCCGCTTTACAGCCGCCTTTTGGAAGCGGGCGTTTTTCGCCGCTGTATCCGCATCGAAAACACGCAGGGCGTGCGTGCCTACCGGGTGGAGGAGCTGGCGTGGGGCGAGTGATCGGCGCGGCCTTGATCCTGCTCGGCGGCTTGCTGACGCGGCAGACCCTGCTGACAGCCGCGCGCGTGCACTGCACGGCGCTGCGCGAGATCAGCGAAGCGCTGGAGCAGATGGCGCAGGAGATCCGCCTTTGCCTTACGCCGATGCCAAGGCTGCTGGAAAAGGCGCGGCGCGGTGCGGCGGGCGAGTTTTGTGGCGCTGCGGCGGCGTATCTGCGGGGCGGGATGCCGCTGGCGGAGAGCTGGGAGCGCTCGGCGCACGAGGTTGCCTTTGATGCCGAGGAGCAGGAGCTGCTCGCCGCGCTGGGGCAGCGCCTGAGCGGAGATGACGAGAGCGTATGTGCGGCACTGCGGCTTACGGCGTCGCAGCTGCGCGCACGCTGCGACGCACTGCAGCAGGAGCGGCGCGAGCAGGAGCGACTGATCAGCGCGCTGTGCCTTTGCACCAGCTTTTTGCTGATGATCGTGCTGCTTTAATTGAAAAGGGATAATGCTTTACATAGGTAAATAATCAATGGATATTAATCTTGTGTTTCAGATTGCGGCGGTGGGGATCGTGGTCGCGGTGCTCAACGAGCTGTTGGTGCGCTCCAACCGTGCGGACCAGGCGATGCTGGTCAGTCTTGCGGGATTGGTAACGACGATGATGCTGCTGGTACGGCAGGTTCGTTCCCTGTTCGACCTGATCAAGCTGCTGTTCGGCTTTTGACGTGGATACGCTGGGGAAGCTGTTGGCGCTTTGCTTTACCGGAGCAATGCTTTTCGCGCTGCTTCGCCGCAGGAATGAGGCGCTTGGCTTTGTGCTGCTTCTTGCCGCGGTGCTGGCGGGACTTGCCCTGCTGCTGCCGCCGCTGCGCGCGGGAATTGCGCTGGGGTCGGAGCTTCTCGCGCTCAGTGCGTTGCCCCCGGCACTGTTTGCGCCGCTTTTGAAAGCGGCGGGGATTGCGCTCGTCGTGCGGCTGGGCAGCGCGCTCTGCCGGGATATGGGGCAGTCGGCGCTGGGTGCGCTGCTGGAGATAGCGGGCGCACTGTGCGTGCTGCTCTGCGCGGCGCCGCTGCTGCGCGCCGTGATGGAAATGCTGAAAGAATGGCTATGAAACGACTGATATGGTTGCTGCTGGCAGCCTGTGTCCTATGCGTGCCGGTGCGCGCGTCGGAACTTCCGCCGGAAGCGGAGGCGGCGCTGCCGGAGGAGATCTTGTCCGCCGCGCAAAGGCAGGGTACGCTCTCCGGCGCGAGGGATTATCTGTGGACGCAGCTGCAAAGCGGCCTGGACGGGTACCGATCGGAGGCGCTGCGCGGCGCGGCGGAGCTGATGCTCGTCAGCCTGCTGTGCGCCGGCGCAGAGGGGCTGGGCGGCGCACTTGCCCCGGAAGCGCGCCGTGTGATCCCCTGCGTCGGGGTGCTGGCGGTAACGGCACTTTCCGGCGGAAGGCTGCGCGCGTTCATCGGCCTCGGTGCGCAGACGGTGGAGCAGCTTGCGGCGATGGCGAAGCTGCTGCTGCCGGCGCTTGCCGCCGCCGTAGCTGCCGGCGGATTTGCCGCAACGGCAAGCGCGTGGCAGATGGCGACGCTGTTTGCCTGTGAGCTGCTGACGGATGCAATGCGCAGCGTGCTGCTGCCGCTGACGTATTGCTATATCGGTATGGCGGCCGCCGGAGCGATTTTGCCGGAGAGCGGATTGGAGCAGTTGGCGGAGGGGCTTCGCAAGGGAATCACCTGGGCGTTGTGCGCCGCCGTAGGAGGCTTCACCGCGTATCTGTCGCTGAGCAACGTGCTGGCCGGCTCGGCGGACCGCACCGCGCTCAAGGCCGCGCGGCTGGCCATATCCGGAACGGTGCCGGTGGTGGGCGGGCTTTTGTCCGACGCGGCGGAGAGCGTGCTCTCCGGTGCGCAGGCGCTGCGCGGCAGTATCGGCGTGCTGGGGATTTGCGCGATTCTTTCCGTGGCGCTCTCGCCGCTCGTGCGCCTGGGTGCGCATTACGTTCTTTATCAGTTGGCGGCGTTTGTGTCCGGCGCGGTGGGGACGAAGGAGGTGCAAAAGCTGCTGCAGGCGCTCAGCGGCGCGTTTGCACTCGTGCTGGGTATGACGGCGGCGTGTGCGTTGATGTTGGTGGTGGCGCTGCTGATTGCTGCGACGATGGTGGTGATGACGTGAGCTTTTTGCGGCAATGGATGCTGGGTGTGGTGGGCTGTGCGCTGGCGGTGAGCCTGGCGCAGCAGATTTGCGACAGTGAAAGTATGCGTGCTGCAGTGCGCTTCGTGGGAGGGCTGGCGTTGGTGCTGTGTATGACGCAGCCGCTCGCCGGCGTGGAGTTGGGCACGCTGGAGACGGATCTGCAGACGTACCGCACGGCTGCGGTGCAGCGGGAGGAGGCGTTTCGCGCGGAGTATGAAGCGGCGCTTGCCAAAGACATGGCGCAGCGAACGGGTGCATATATTGAGTCCAGGGCGAAGGAGCTTGGCGTTCCGGTGCGTGCCGAGGTGTGCGCAGAGACGGTGGACGGCACCGTACGTCCGACCCGGGCAACGCTGTACGGAGCGTATAGCGCGTCGCTTGCCGACTGGATCGAACAAACGCTTGGGATCGCAAAGGAGCGGCAGCAATGGATGGCAAACGGGTGAAGCGGGCGACGGTGGAAAGACTGTTCGCTGCGGCGGGAAAGTACAAATACGCGCTGCTGGTGCTGGCGCTGGGCGTGGTGCTGATGCTGCTGCCGGGCGGAGACGGTGAACGGCAGGCGGAGGAAACGGTGCAGGAACCGGTATTCGACCGCCTCGCCGTTCAGCAGGAGATGGAGCAGATCCTCTCCGGGATCGACGGCGTGGGACGATTACGCCTGATGCTGACCGTCGCGTCCGGAAGTGAGCGGGAATTGGCACAGGACGAAAGCGTTTCCCGCTCGGACACGCCGGAGGGCGCGCGCGAGGATACGCGCCAGACGCAGACCGTACTGCTCGGACGGGGGACGGAGCACCAGGCAGTGGTAACGAAGGTTACTTATCCGCGTTTCGTCGGGGCTTTGGTGGTGTGCGAAGGCGCCGATAACGCCGCTGTCAAGCTGCGGGTGGTGCAGGCAGTCAGCGCGCTGACGGCGCTGCCGACCGATCGGATCACCGTGGTAAAGGGAAAACCGTGAAGCATGAAAATAACGAGGAGGAAAGGAAAAATGAAAAAGCTTTGGAAACGAAATGCCGTGGTGGCGGCGGCGCTGGTGCTCGTGTGCGCAGCAATTTACCTCAACGGCAGCTACGCCGCCAAGGTGCAGCAGCCGAACAAGGTGTTGGGGCAATCGACGCAGGTAGACGCCCCGGCGCAGGAGGCGACGGAGACCGCCGCAGAAGCGGAGCCTTCGGATTATTTTGCCACGGCGCGTCTGACGCGCAAGCAGGCGCGCGACAGCGCGATCTCACTGCTGCGCGAGGCAGGCGAGAGCGAGAACGTGGACAGCGCGGCGGCGGATGAGGCGGCGCGAAGCATCCAGACGCTTGCCGCCTATACGCTGGCCGAGGCGCAGATCGAAAATATGATCACCGCAAAGGGATACGCGGACTGCGTGGTATTCATGGCGGAGGACGGGGTGAGCGTGGTGGTTTCCACCGAGACGGACGGCCTGCAGACGGAAGACGTGGCGCGAATCACGGACATCGTCAAGCAGGAAACCGGTTTCGATGCGGAAAAGATCAAGATCCTGGAGGTAAATTAATCCTTGTAATTTCGGTGGAATGATGATAAAATACTCTCACCGTTGCATTGCCTCCGCTTTTGCACCGCGCCGCTGCGCGGCACGGCGGGCGGAGGCGGGCAATGCATCAAATTCTATTCATGCGGAGCTCAGGCAGCATGAATCATCAAGGAGTGTGTTCCGTATGGGCGAGAACCGAGAGTATTTGGCACACGCCGAGGACAACGGCACGATCAATATTTCCGAGGAAGTCGTCGCCGCCATTGCGCTGGACGCGATGAAGGAGATTGATGGCGTCGGTTCGATGAGCCAGGGCGAGCAGTTGACCGGGAAAAAGGCTGCGCGCGGCGTGCACCTGGACGTGCAGGGGGACAGCATGGCGATCGACCTTTATCTGATGGTCCGTTACGGCTATGCGATCCCCGAAGTGGCGCGAAAAGTGCAGGAGAGCGTGGCCGCCGCGGTGAGCGGTATGACGGGCTTTGCCGTTTCGGCGGTGAACGTGCACGTCGGGGGGATCAGCTTTAACGACGAGAAAGAGAAAAGGAACTGACGGATATGGTTCGCAACACCGCAAGAGAGATTGCCGTGCATCTGGCCTATGAGCTCAGCTTCACCGACAAAACCGTGGAGGAGCTGCTGCGCGATCGGCTGAGCGCGGAGAGCTTTACCGCACTGGCCGGGGAGGATGCGCTTTACGCCGAGACGCCCAACGCCAAGCAGGCAGAATACATCCGGGAGATTGTTTCGGGCGTCGCAGCGCACGCACCGGAGCTGGACGAGTTTATCGCCAAATACGCCCGCGGCTGGAGCTTCGAGCGCATTCCGCTCGTTGCCTCCGCGATCATGCGCGTGGCGATGTACGAGGTGCTCTATCGCAGCGATATCCCTAACAGCGTCGCCATCAACGAGGCGGTGGAGATTGCCAAAAAGTATGAGACGCCGGAAACGGTCAAGTTTATCAACGGCATTCTTGGCAGCTTTGTGCGCGGAGAGATTTCCGCCGAGTAAACCGACCATGACAGAGCGCCGCGTCATGCGGCGCTCTGTTTTTTCAGAAAGGGGGGAGGGTTTTGCCTCAACCGATGATTTTCAGCGTTTCGGAGGCAAATCAGCTGATTAAGGCGCTGCTCGACCAGGTGCCGCAGCTGCAGGAGATCTTCGTGCGCGGTGAAATCTCAAACTACAAGCTTTACCCGTCGGGGCATCACTACTTCACGCTCAAAGACGCCGAGGGCGCGATACGCTGCGTGATGTTCCGCGGCAGTGCTGCGCACCTGCGCTTTCGCCCGGAAAACGGCATGAAGGTGATTGCCTTCGGCCGCATTTCCGTCTTCCCGCGCGACGGAGCGTATCAGCTCTACTGCTCGGAACTGACGGCGGAGGGCGTGGGTGATCTGCACGTGGCGTTTGAGCAGCTCAAGGCGAAGCTCTATCAGGAGGGACTGTTTGACAGCTCACACAAAAAACCGCTGCCGAGATACCCGGAACGCATTGCGATCATCACATCTTCGGCGGGGGCGGCGGTGCACGATATGATCCGCATTTTAAACGCGCGTTATCCGCTTGCCGAGGTGCGGCTGCTGCCGGTACGGGTACAGGGCGCGGAGGCGCCGGGCGAGATTGCCGATGCGCTGCGCTATGCGAACAAATGGCGCGTGGCGGACGTGATTATCACCGGCCGCGGCGGCGGCTCGATCGAGGATCTGTGGGCATTTAATGACGAGCGTGTGGCGCGCGCGATTTACGAATCCGATATCCCCGTTATCTCTGCCGTGGGACACGAGCCGGACGTAACGATTGCGGATTTTGTGGCAGACGCGCGGGCATCCACGCCCTCCAACGCGGCTGAAATCGCCGTGCCGGACAAAGGCGAGCTGTCCCGCCGTTTGGAAGCATTTTCCGAGCGCATGGATCAAAGCGAGCGCGCGCGGCTGGACGGGCTTGCCAAACGCCTGCGGGAGCTTTCGGAAAAGCGCGTGCTGCGCGACCCGATGGCGTTTGTTGCCGACAAGCGGATGCTGCTGGACTATACGCAGCAAAACCTTGCCGCGCTTGCGCGCGAGCAGACGGCGCGGCGGCAGCGTCGGTTTGCCTCGCTTTGCGCGGCGCTGGACGCAATGAGCCCGCTCAAGGTGCTCTCGCGCGGGTATGCGATGGCGCGCGATGTGGACGGGGGCGTGATCCGCAGCGCTGCGGACGTGAAAGAAGGAGATCGGATTGACGTGGTGCTGAGACGGGGAAGTCTCGTTTGCACCGTGGACGAGCGTATGCTCAGGGAGGAGAAGCATGGCGAAAACATTTGAAGAGAATATCGCGCGGCTGGAGCAGATCGTCAGCGCACTGGAAAAGGGCGAGGCGCAGCTGGCGGAATCCCTCAAGCTCTATGAGGAAGGGACGAAACTGGTGGGAGAGTGCGGTGCGATGCTGGATCGTGCGGAACAGAAGGTTTTGAAGCTCACCAAGGGCGCGGATGGCGCGCCGACGGCGAGCGTGTGGAACGGCGAGGAGGGAACGGATGGACGATAAGCGCTTTGCCGCGCAGTATGAGGAATACCGCGCGGCGACGGAGGCGTATCTTTCCAACCTGTTCGCAGACGGAGCGGCGGACGCCGCATGGAAAACGCTCTATGCGTCCATGCGATACAGCCTGCTCTCCGGCGGTAAGCGGCTGCGCCCGGTGCTGACGCTGGCGTGCGCGCACCTGGGCGGTTTAACCGACTGGCGCGACGCGCTGCCTTTTGCCTGCGCGCTGGAGCTGGTGCACACCTATTCGCTGATTCACGACGATCTGCCCTGCATGGATGACGACGCGCTGCGCCGCGGCAAGCCGACCAACCATATGGTGTTCGGTGAGACGATGGCCACGCTGGCGGGCGACGCGCTGCAGCCGGAGGCGTACCGCCTGATCGCAGAGGCGCCGCGGCTGGACGCGCACGCGAAGGTCGCGGCGGTTGCCGCGCTTGCCTGGGCGAGCGGGGCGGACGGCATGGTCGCCGGGCAGGTGCTCGATCTGACGGATTACGGCCGGGACCGCGCGACGCTCGACGACCTGTGCGCTCGCAAGACCGGATGCTTGCTGCGCGCCGCTGCGCGGCTGGGCTGCGCTGCGGCGCACGCGCAGCCAGAACTGCAGCAGGCGCTTGAGGACTACTGCGCCTGTCTGGGGCTTGCTTTCCAGATCCGCGACGACCTGCTGGACGTCGTGGGCGACGAGGCGACGTTTGGAAAACCGATCGGCTCAGATCGGGAGGAGGGAAAGACCACCTTTGTTGATCTGCTGGGCGCGGAGGGCTGCGCGCGCGAGGTGCAAAGCTTGACCGATCAGGCGATTGACGCCCTGTGTGGGGTCGACGGTGCGGCGTTTCTGGTCGCCCTTGCGCGCCGTCTTGCCCGGCGGGAGAAATGATGCCGCCCGCAGCGGGGGAGCGGCTTGCGCTGCAGCGGACCCTGCCGGCGGAAAAACTAACGGGAAGCCGCGTATCGAACCGATACGCGGCTTCCCGTTTTGGTTAAGACGCGGCTTGCTCCGGCGCGATGCCGTAGGCGTCCATGGCGGAGAACAGACGCTGCACGTTTTCCGCCTGCATAGGCGTAAGCGGCAGACGCAGCTCGTCTCCGCACAGGCCCAGATGCGCCAGCGCGGTCTTGACGGGGATGGGATTGACCTCGCAGAAAAGCGCGCGGTTGAGCGCGGTCATCGCAAGCTGCAGCCGGGAGGCCTCGTGATACTGCTGGGCAAGGCACAGGGCGGTGAGACGGTGCATATCGTCCGGGATCAGATTTGCCGTAACCGAAATCACGCCCACGCCGCCGAGCGAGCAGATCGCCACCGTGTCCTCGTCGTTGCCCGACCAGAGATAAAAGTCCTCCGGACAGAGATTGCGCGTGTCAGCGATTAGCGCAAAATTGCCGGAGGCTTCCTTGACGCCGATGACGTTGGGATGGGCGGCAAGGGCGGCGTAGGTCTGCGCCGTGCAGGAAACGCCCGTGCGCGAAGGGACGTTATAGAGGATCAGCGGGACGTCCACTGCATCCGCCACGGCGGTAAAGTGGCGTACGAGTCCCGGCTGCGTCGCCTTGTTGTAAAACGGCGTAACGACGAGAAGGCCGTCCGCACCGAGGCTTTGTGCATCCCGCGACAGCTCCACCGCCGCGGCGGTGGAGTTCGAGCCGGTGCCTGCGATAACGGGTACGCGGTGATCCGTCTCGCGCAGCGCCTCGTCGAGAAGCCTGCGCCGCTCGTAGGGGGTGAGGGTAGCGGCCTCGCCGGTGGTGCCGCAGACGATGATTGCGTCGCTGCCGCGGTCGAGCTGGCGCCGGATCAGGCGGCGGAAAGCGCCGTAATCCACCGCGCCGTTTTGAAACGGCGTAACAATGGCCGTGCCGCTGCCGGTAAAAAGAGGGGTTTTCAAGAAAATGCTCCTTTCTGGTCTGCGCCCCGCGCCCGGGCGGGGCAGGGAAGATTTGACAGGAAAAAGATGCCGCTTTGTCTTGAAAGCGCGGCGATTTTATCATATAATGTAAATTACTGTAAGTATGCGTACTGCGCGGAAAGAGACTGCTTGGAGGGAAACGATGAAAAAGCTGTGTAAACTGCTTGCGTTGGGATTGCTGCTGGCCTGCCTGGCGGGTACCGGCGTGCAGGCCATGGAAAATGATATGATCCGGGTCGGATTAAAATACGGGAACAACGCCCTGCTTTCTGCAAACCTGTATAATTACGAGGATTGCGGCCACGGCTACGCCATGGGATATTACGACGCATCGCGCCGCTTTATTCCGCTGGGCGCGGTAACGCAGGAGCAGGGCGTATCCATCACGGCGGACGGCAACGTCTACATCTCCTCATCCAACTATTACGAGACGAGCACGGGCCGCGACAGCGACGTGATTGGCGGCTGGCATCTGCAGCTTGACCGGGGGTTTGACACCTTCGACGAGGCGACGAACACCGCGGCGGGATATGCGAACGCTTTCGTAGCGTATGTGAACGACCGATTTGTTGTGCGCGTGGGGCAGTATACCTCCGCGCAGGAGGCGGAGGCGGCGCGCGGCCTCTGGGACGGGTATGAGACCGTCAGCGTCGCTGCGCCGAGCGGTACGGGCGTGATGGTAACCGTTACGGGGACGAATCGCATCCTGCTGGAATTTGACTGCAGCGGGAGACGCGATCTTGCCATGCATCCGATGAGCACGCATGGCGAGACGCCGATTACCTGGTTCAAGGGCTATCGCTACCACGGCGATTTCGTCTATCCGCGCGCCGCGGGCGGTAACGTCAGCGTGATCAACGTGGTGGATCTGGAATCCTACGTCAAGGGTGTGATCGGCTGGGAACTGGGCGGGGACAAGCCGCTGGAATCGCTCAAGGCGCAAGCGGTGTGCGCACGCACCTACGCCGCGTTCCAGACGCGGCACGCCAGCCAGGGTTTCGACGTGTGTAATTCGACGGATTGTCAGGTCTATCAGGGGACCTCTGCCAGCAACGCGACGACCGACGCGGCGGTGGAGCAGACGAGAGGGGAGTGCCTGTTCTATCAGAACGAGCCGGTTTTAAATGCGGTATACTACTCCTGCAACGGCGGCGCGAGCGAAGATTGCAAGAACGTCTGGGGCGGAGAGTTTGGTTATCTCAAGGGAAAGGAAGACCCGTTTGAGGCGTCCGTCGCCGCGCGGATTACCGGCTATTATTGGACGGTGAGTTATTCCGGCGCGGAGTTGGGCGCAAAGCTGAGGAATAAAGGCTACGATATCGGAACGGTTACGAAGGTTTACGTTTCGGAATTTACGCCCACCGGCAACGTCTGCGCGCTGACCTTTGAGGGGAGCGGGGGCAGCAAAACGCTCTACCGCGAGGCGTGCCGCACCGTCGTGGGACTCAAAAGCATGCGCTTTACCGTCAATGGCGGTACGGCAGGTACCTATTATATCAACGACGGCGATACGGCGCTTGCCTCGCTGTCCGGAACGTATGCGATCTCCGGCAGCGGCGTGGTGAAACTGGATGGGACCAATCCCAGCGTAATCACCGCGCAGGGCGTTTCTGCGCTTGCCTCCGTGAGCGGCGGCGCGGGAACGGACGGGCGCTTTACCTTTTCCGGCAGCGGCAGCGGCCACAACGTGGGACTGAGCCAGTGGGGATCGGTCGCCATGGCACAGCAGGGGTATTCCTACCGTGATATCCTGCAATTCTATTACACCGGCGTAAGCGTCCGCTGACGCAGGGAGGGACTGTATGAAAACCAGCGACTTTGACTATCTGCTCCCGCCGGAGCTGATTGCCCAGACGCCGATTGAACGGCGCGACGCTTCGCGTTTGCTGTGTCTGGATAAGCGCACGGGGGCTTATTCGCACCATCATTTTTATGAGCTGCCCGCGTTTTTGCGCGCGGGCGATTGCCTGATTCTCAACGATTCCCGCGTGCTGCCGGCGCGGCTGCTGGGGCAGCGCCTGCCCGGCGGCGGTGCGTGCGAGGTGCTGCTGCTGATCGACCGGGGCGAGAATACGTGGGAGTGTATCGTGCGCCCCGGAAAGCATCTGCGCGCGGGCGCGCGGATGCGCTTTGGCGACGGTGAGCTGACCGCCGAGGTGGCGGAGGTTTTGCCCGACGGCAATCGCATGGTGCGCTTTTTCTACGAGGGCATCTTTCTGGAGGTGCTGGAAAAGCTGGGCAAAATGCCTCTGCCGCCGTATATCAAGGTGGAATTGCAGGACCGCGAGCGCTATCAGACCGTATATTCCCGCGTCAGCGGCAGTGCCGCCGCACCGACGGCGGGGCTGCACTTCACCAACGAGCTGCTCGATCAGATCCGCGCGATGGGCGTGGGCGTCGGCTACGTAACGCTGCACGTGGGGCTGGGCACCTTCCGCCCGGTCAAGGAAGACGAGATCGAACGGCACGATATGCACAGCGAATACTGCATCGTCTCGCAGGAGACGGCCGATCTGATCAACGCCACGCGGCGGCGCGGCGGTCGCGTGATCTGCGTGGGCACCACGTCCTGCCGCACCATCGAAAGCTGGGCGGCAGAGGATGGAACGATGCAAGCCTCTGCCGGCTGGACGAACATCTACATCTATCCCGGCTACCGCTTCAAGATCATGGACGCGCTGATCACGAACTTCCATCTGCCGCAGTCCACGCTGCTGATGCTGGTGTCGGCGCTGGCAGGACGGGAGAACGTCCTGCGCGCCTATGAGGAGGCCGTTCGCGAGCGGTACCGGTTTTTCTCCTTTGGCGACGCCATGTTCATTTCTTGACAGGAGGGGCTATGTTCAAGGTACTCAAATACGAGGGGCGTGCGCGGCGCGGCGTGTTTACCTGCGCCCACGGCGGCGCGGTACAGACGCCGGTTTTCATGAACGTCGGCACGCAGGCGGCGATCAAGGGCGGCCTGTCCGCCTTTGACCTCAAGGATATCGGCTGCCAGATCGAACTGAGCAATACCTATCACCTGCATCTGCGGCCGGGGGACGAGGTGGTGCGCGCGCTGGGCGGGCTGCACCGTTTCATGCACTGGGACGGGCCCATCCTCACCGATAGCGGCGGGTTTCAGGTTTTCTCCCTTGCACAACTGCGCAAGATTAAGGAGGAGGGCGTAACCTTTGCCTCGCATCTGGACGGACGGCGCATCTTCATGGGACCGGAGGAAAGTATGCGCATCCAGTCGAATCTCGGCAGCGACATCGCCATGGCGTTTGACGAGTGTGTGGAGAATCCTGCGGCTTACGATTATGCCAAGGCGTCCTGCGAGCGCACGCTGCGCTGGCTGGAGCGCTGCAAGGCCGAGCACGACCGGCTGAACGCCCTGCCGGACACGGTGAACCCGCAGCAGATGCTCTTCGGCATCAACCAGGGCGCGACCTACGCCGATCTGCGTGTGTGGCATATGCAGAGAATCGCGCAAATCGACTGCGACGGTTACGCCATCGGCGGCCTCGCCGTGGGCGAGCCGACGCAGGTGATGTACGAGATCATCGACGCGGTGGAGCCGTATATGCCGCAGCACAAGCCGCGCTATCTTATGGGCGTGGGCACGCCGGGCAACATCATTGAAAGTGTGGCGCGCGGCGTGGACTTTTTCGACTGCGTAATGCCCGCGCGCAACGCGCGCCACGGAAAGCTTTTTACCTGGTCTGGCACGGTGAACTTGAAAAACGAATGCTATAAGCTCGACGAGCGGCCGCTTGACGAGCAGTGCGACTGCCCCGTGTGCCGCAATTTTTCCCGCGCGTACCTGAGGCATCTGTTCAAGGCGGACGAGATCCTGGCGCTGCGCCTGGCGGTAATGCACAACCTGTATTTCTACAACAAGCTGATGGAACGCATCCGCGACGCGCTGGATGCGGGCGAGTTTGCCGCGTTTCGCGCGGAGTACAGTGAAAAACTGGGGAAAAGAGCGTGAAAGACGCAAGAAAGCTCTTGCGAAACGGCGCGCGTTCCGTTATAATAACACTATCTTTTGATGGAAAGGAATCATAAACTATGGAATCTATTCTGATGATTGGCCTGATGCTGGCTGTGTTCTACTTCCTGGTCATCCGCCCGGAGAACAAACGGAAAAAGACTGCCGAAGATATGCGCAACAGCCTGCGCAAGGGCGACCGTATCACCACCATCGGCGGCATGGTCGGCAAGATCGTGCAGGTGAACGACAATACCGTCGTGTTTGAAACGAGCGAGGACCGCGTGCGCGTGGAGATTGCCAAGTGGGGGATCCAGTCCACCGACGCGATGGAAGCGGCTGCCGCGGAAAAGAGCGGCAAGCCCAGCCTGTTCAAGCCTGCTGAGGAAAAGGCTGAGAAGGCGGAGCCTGCCGCCAAGGAGGAAAAGGAGTCCTTCGATCCTGAAATCAAGTAAACCCATCCCGGTGCCGCCCCGTGTGGAACAAGCGTCATAATAACACCTCCCGCGTCATATGCTCTTGTGAGCAAGACGAGGGAGGTCTTTTTTTATGGTACAGCCGGTTCATGCGGGAAAGGGTGTGCAGCGCGGCGCAGCGGGAGTTGCGCTGGCGCTTGGTTTGTATACGGGGCTGCTGTTGCTGCTCGCCGGTCTGTTCGTCAGCGGCAGGGCAGGGGAGGGGAGGATGCTGCCCTGCGTGTGGCTGTGCGCAACGATAGCTGGCTTTGCGGGCACGAGCTTTGCCTGCCGGGGTTCGGATCATAGAGAACTGACGGCCCTGGTGTGCGCGCTGGCCTTTTGGGCGGCAGTGCAGCTGATCGGCTTTTTGAGTACGGACGGATACGATCCCATGCAGGCGCTGCGGCTCGTGCCGCCGATCGGCATCGGCGCCGTCGGCACGTGCCTGAAGCCCGGCGAACGGAAACCGCGCCGCAAGAGACACCGGGGGAAAAGCGGGCGAAAATAGGCGCTGCGGACGGTGCGTAATCAAGTGAACATAAAGAACGCCGCCGCGGAAAAGCGGTAACGGTGGGGGAGGGAAATGACGGATTCATGCACATTTTGCACAAAAGGGGGGCATAATCTGCCTGCCGCGGTAAAAATCGACACAAAGTGGAGCGCTATGGGAAAGATTCCAAATGTGGTGAACGGCATTTCCCGGTAACACTATATATAGTCCGCTTGCAAGCAAAGGCGCCTCACGTTTACGCAGTTAACATAAATTAATTTACATAATATGATGACATAATCAACAAAAATGGAGAAAATCGGCAAATTCGCTTGCGAAAACAACGCAAAAGTCCTATATTGTTAGAAGCAAAAGAGTTGTTTCAAGCGGCTTTGCCTCCGTTCGTTTCTGTGAGGTGAATGCTCTTGATGCAAAGAAAAAAGGCGCGCAGGCTGCATTGCGTAACGGTCGAGCTGTTGCCGCTGCGCATGGCGCTGCTGGCGGTTTTTCTGTTCCTTGGGATCTTTGCCGGATATCTGCTCTCCGGCTGCTGCCGGGCGGAAACCGGTGCGGAGCTGTCGGACTATCTGGATCGCTATTTTGCCCGGGCGGGGCAGGATGCGCTGACGTGGGAGACGGTCGGACAGACGCTGTGGTGTTACTTTCGCGCGAGCGCGTGCGCTTTTCTGCTGGGCTTTTCGCCCATCGGCGTGGCCGGGCTGCCGTTGCTTTGCGCGGCGCAGGGGCTGGTACTTTCCTTCTCGCTGTTCTGTTTTGCGGGCGTTTTGGGAAGAGAAGGCTTTCTTGTACTGTTCGCGCTCTTCGGCGTCCGCGTTTGCGTGGTCCTGCCGTGCACGCTGCTGCTTTCCGCCGCCGCGTTGGAGCGTGCGTACGCCATGGCGCGCATGACGCTTGGCGGCAAGCGCGCGCAGCGGCTTTCGGCCGGCGGTGGCTATTACGTCCGATTTGCCTTGTGTTGTGTGTGTTTGTTTTTAGGCGCGACGGCGGAGCTTTGGCTGGTGCCAAGACTGCTGGCCGCAATTTGAGAAAACCATCGGAGGGGGTGTGTTACCACGACGGATCTGTTGGAGCAATATCGTACCTATCTGAGCGAGGAGAAGCACGCCTCTGCCAATACGCTCAGTTCCTATCTGCGCGACCTTTATCAGATGCAGGCGTATCTGCAGGAGCATCATCCGGGCGATCTGCGCAAGGTCAAGCAGAGTACGATCAACGAATACGTCCTGTGGATGAGCGCGCGCGGCAAGTCCGCCGCCACGGTTACGCGCTCGCTGGCCTCGATCAAATCGTTTTATGGATATTTGCAGATGAACGGTCTGGTTGCTGCCAACCCGGCCAAGGGCGTTACTGCGGTGAAGGTTGAGCGCAAGTTCCCGGAGATCCTCACCAGCAAGGAGGTTGAGCTGTTCCTTGACCAGCCCCAATGCATCGACGCCAAGGGCTACCGCGACCACGCGATGCTGGAGCTGCTCTATGCCACCGGTATCCGCGTCAGCGAGCTGATTGCGCTCAACGTCAGCGACGTGAGTCTCAGCGCCAGCTTCATCCGCTGCGAGAGCAAGGGCAAGGAGCGCATCATTCCGCTCTATGCCACCGCGGTCAAGGCGCTGAGCGACTATATGAAGGAGATCCGTCCCCAACTGATTGCCGAGGCGGAGGAGCAGGCGCTGTTCGTCAATATGAACGGTGAGCGCATGAGCCGCCAGGGCTTCTGGAAAATCGTCAAGCACTATCAGGAGATGGCGCAGATCAGCAAGGATATCACGCCCCACACGCTGCGCCATTCCTTTGCGGTGCACCTGCTGGAAAACGGCGCGGACCTGCGCTCGATCCAGGAGATGCTCGGCCATGCGGATATTTCCTCCACGCAGATCTACACGCACGTGGTCAAAAAACAACTCAAGGACGTCTACCAGAAGGCGCATCCGAGAGCGTAAGAAAAAGCAACAAAGCGGCTGTTCCGATGGGAACAGCCGCTTTTTTTATTCCCACAGCGCAGGCTCTGCGCATATGAAAACGCAGTGCCGCAGATCCGCAGCCCTTCTCTCTTTTTCGGCAGCGTGCGCAGAAGCAGGAGAAAGGACGCTTCTGCCAGCCGGACGGTGCAGGGAAGTGCAGGAAACAGAAAACGCGCGGCCGTCTTTCGCCGCGCGTTTGTCCGGGAACGATAAGTTCATATTGCGTTTTGCTGCGCAATTTGGTATAATCAAAAAGATAACGTGGGAGGTGAGGCGTATGCGGATACTGGGCATTGATCCGGGGATTGCGATCGTCGGCTTCGGCCTGATCGAAAGCCGGGGTATGCAGGTCCAGATGCTGCAATACGGCGCCGTTACCACCGAGGCGGGGCTGCCGCTGGCGACGCGCCTTTATCAGATCGAGTGCGATCTGGAGGCATTGATTGCCGCCCTTCAGCCGGATGCCATCGCCGTGGAGGAGCTGTTTTTCAACAATAACATCACCACCGGTATCGCCGTGGCGCACGGGCGCGGGATTATTCTCTACACGGCGGAAAAATGCGGCGTGCCGCTTTTTGAATACACGCCCTCCCAGGTCAAGCAGGCTGTGGTGGGCTACGGAAAGGCGGAAAAGGCGCAGGTCATGGATATGACGCGCCGGCTGCTGCACTTGAAGGCGGTGCCCCGGCCGGACGACGCGGCCGACGCACTGGCCATTGCGCTGTGCCATGCGCGCAGTGCGACCAGCCTGCTCGCACGCGGAGACGGCGGGGTGAAGCAGACGGTCTGATTTCCCCGCAAAAGGAGGAATAAAGGGTGTTTTATTATCTGGACGGAACGGTGGCGCACGTGGAGCCTTACCTCGCGGTGATCGACTGCGGCGGCGTGGGTTACGCCTGCAGAACCACCGGTACCACGATTGCCAAGCTGCAAAAAGGGCAGCGCGGAAAGCTCTATACCTATCTCAACGTGGGGGAGGACGTGTTCGACCTCTACGGCTTTGCCACGCAGGGGGAGCTGGGCAGCTTCAAACAGCTGCTGGGCGTGTCCGGCGTGGGACCGAAGGCGGCTCTGGCGATCCTCTCCGTTACCACGCCGGAGAGCCTGGCCATGGCGATTATCACGGGCGATGAAAAGGCGCTCACCCGCGCGCCGGGTATCGGCAAAAAAATCGCTCAGCGTATTATTCTGGAGCTCAAGGACAAGGTTGCCAAGGAGCAGCAAAGCATCGGCCTGCCGACTGTTCCGACGGATACGCCGGCCGGGACCAAGGCGGCTGAGGCTGCCGCGGCACTGGGCGTGCTGGGCTACGGCAACGCCGAGATCAGCGAAGCCCTGCGCGGCATTGACGTGGAAAATTTGCCGCTGGAGGAGATTATCCGCCAGAGCCTGAGAAAGATGGTGAAGTAAATGAGCGATGAAAACAACGCAAAAAAAGCCGCGAAAACCGGCATTACCTTTGGATCCTGCCTGGCCATGGTGATTTCCTACGCCAACTGGCACTCCGTCTTCTGGGCGATCGTGCACGGGCTGATGAGCTGGGTCTACGTCATCTACTACGTTCTGCGCTACTGATTGCGCGGGGAAGGATGTGATCCTTTGAGCATTGACTTCGGAACCGATATTTATGAAGAGCCGATCGTGGCCAAGACCTTTTTGCAGGAGGATGCGCAGGAGGGGTCGTTGCGCCCCAAAACGCTTGCGGAGTACGTCGGACAGGAAAAGGCGAAGGGAAATCTGGCGGTTTTTATCGCAGCGGCAAAACAGCGCGGCGAGTCGCTGGATCACGTGCTGCTGCACGGGCCTCCGGGCCTGGGCAAGACGACGCTTGCCGGCATCATCGCCGCGGAGATGGGCGTCAACATCCGGATCACCTCCGGCCCTGCGATCGAAAAGGCGGGGGACCTGGCGGCGCTTTTGACCAATCTGAATGAAAACGATATTCTCTTCGTCGACGAGATCCACCGTCTCAACCGCGCGGTGGAGGAAATCCTCTATCCCGCGATGGAGGATTACGCCATCGACATCATTCTCGGCAAGGGGCCGAGTGCAAATTCCATTCGGCTTGACCTGCCGCACTTCACGCTCATCGGCGCGACGACGCGCGCCGGGCAGCTCTCCGCGCCGCTGCGCGACCGCTTCGGCGTAACGCTGCGGCTGGAGTTGTACACGCCCGACGAGCTGTGTAAGATCGTTACGCGCAGCGCGGGCATTCTCGGCGTTTCGATCGAGCCGGACGGCGCGATGGAGATCGCGCGCCGCTCCCGCGGTACGCCGCGTATTGCCAACCGTATGCTGCGCCGCGTGCGCGACTTTGCGCAGGTCAAGGCGGACGGCGTGATCGACCGCGCCGTTGCGGACGAGACGATGCGTGCGCTGGAGATCGACTATCTGGGACTTGACCCGGTGGACCGGCGTATGCTCGGCGCGATCATCGAAAACTACGGTGGCGGCCCGGTCGGGCTGGAGACGCTTGCCGCCACGATCGGGGAGGAGTCCGTTACGCTGGAGGACGTCTACGAGCCGTATCTGATGCAGCTCGGCTTCCTCACGCGCACGCCGCGCGGACGATGCGTTACGCGCAAGGCGTACGAGCATCTGGGGCTGAGCGTGCCGCGCAGTATGCAGGACGAGGGCGAGCAGATGAGCCTTTAATAACAGGGACAGGAGATTTTAAATATGGGTAAGCTTTTCGGCACCGACGGTATTCGCGGTGTGGTGGGAGAGAATCTGACGGTGGATCTGGCGTTTCGCACGGGTAAGGCGATTGCCGCCGTTTTGAAAGAGGAAAAGGGGAGAAAGCCGCTGGTTACCATCGGCAAGGATACGCGCATTTCCTCGGATATGCTCGAAAGCGCGCTGATCGCGGGCCTTTGCGCCGTCGGCGGCGACGTAATGCCGCTGGGCGTGCTGCCGACGCCCGCTGTGGCGTATCTGACCGTGCTCAGGGGCGCGGACGCGGGCATTGTGATCTCTGCGTCCCACAACCCCTATGAGCACAACGGCATTAAGGTTTTCAACGAGTTTGGCTATAAGCTGCCGGATGCGACGGAAGAGAAGATCGAGGAGAAGATCCTCAGCGATGCGGACATCCCCGCCGCCACCAGAGGAGAGATCGGCGTGCTGCAGCACGGGCTGCGCCAGGCAAAGGAGGCGTACATCAACCACCTCGCCGGCTCAATCGAAAGCGACCTTGCGGGGCTGCGCGTGCTGGTGGACTGCTCCAACGGCGCCGCCTCCGCCACCGCGCCGGAGTTGTTCGGGCGCTTCAAGTGCTACGCCGACTTCATTCACCGCGAGCCGGACGGCGTGAATATCAACGACCGCTGCGGCTCGACGCATCTGGAAAGCCTGGCCGAGCAGGTCGCGGCAGGGAAGTACGACGTTGGCGTCGCCTTTGACGGGGACGCTGACCGCTGCCTGATGGTGGACGAGCGTGGCCGTTTTATTGACGGCGATAAGATCATGGCCGTGTGCGGCACGGATATGAAGCGCCGCGGCAAGCTCAACGGCAACACCATTGTCGCCACTGTCATGTCCAACCTGGGTCTGCACGAATTCTGCCGCAACAGCGGCATCGACCTTGTGTGCACGGCCGTGGGCGACCGCAACGTGCTGGAGAAGATGGTGGAGTGCGGCTACCGCCTCGGCGGGGAGCAGTCGGGCCATATGATTTTTACCGAGTTTGCCACCACCGGCGATGGACAGCTTTCCGCACTGCAGTTTTTACAGATTTTAGCTGCCTCCGGCGTCGCTGCGTCTGAACTGGTCAGCCCCTGCCCGCAGTATCCGCAGGTGCTGCTCAACGTGCCCGTGTCTGCCGAGCGCGGCGTTAAGGAAGCGATCATGGCGTCCGAGACGCTCAAGGCTGCCGTTGCACAGGAGGAAGAGTGGCTGCATGGAGAGGGGCGGATTCTGGTGCGCCCCTCCGGCACGGAGGCGCTGATCCGCGTGATGGTGGAGGCGAAGACCGAGCCGATCGCACAGCAATCCGCACAAAGGCTGGTAAAAGTGATCCGGGATTGCTGAAAAATACGAAAAATGCAGTCAGTACTTGACAAATTGCATTCTTTGCAGGTATAATATCATGTATCGACACAATGATGAGACGCATAGCAAATGGAGCGCTTACTCGGATGAGGATCTGTGTGCGCGTGCCGCTGCCGGCGAAAACGAGGCTGAGAGTGTTCTCGTTACGCGCTATTACAGCACGGTTCGTGCCTGTGCGCGCCCGCTGCTTCTTGCCGGGGGCGACGGGGAGGATCTGATCCAGGAAGGTATGTTTGGCCTGATCCGTGCGATCCGGGAGTACAGCGGCGAAAAGTCCGCCTCATTCCGTACCTTTGCCGAGGTGTGCATTCGCCACCAGCTTTACTCTGCGCTGCGCGCCGCCGGGCGCGACAAGCACGCTCCGCTCAACCAGTCGATTTCTTTAGACCACCCTTTCTTTGACAGCAATTCCTACACCTCCGGTATTCCAACCACTGCGCTGACCGATCCTGAGGAGCTGATGATCCACAGGGAATACGTGCAAAGCGTCCTGGCGAATACCCGTAAGCAGTTGTCCGAGTTTGAAGCGAAGGTCTTAGGGTATTATCTGGACGGTCTTTCCTGCCAGGAGATCGCCAAAATCGTTGGCAAGTCCCCCAAATCGGTGGACAACGCCGTGCAGCGCATCCGGCGCAAAACTGCGCAGCACCTTAATTCCGGCGACATCAGCAAACGCTGAGCGCATATATTTCTTTTGGATTCAAAGAGAGGGTAAAATCATGTACGAAGACAAAACCTTAGTTTGCAAAGAGTGCGGCAACGAGTTCGTGTTCACCGCCGGCGAGCAGGAGTTTTATGCCGAGCGCGGCTTCCAGAACGAGCCCCAGCGCTGCAAGGCGTGCCGTGATGCGCGCAAGAATGCTGCCCGCGGTCCCCGCGAGTATTTCACCGCTGTTTGCGCCAACTGCGGCGGCGAGGCCAAGGTTCCGTTCGAGCCCAAGACCGACCGTCCCGTTTACTGCAGCGATTGCTTCGCCAAGATGCGTGCTGAGCAGTAATTTGCAGACTTTGTGCTGATGAAAAAGCGTCCGCCGACCGGCGGACGCTTTTTTTATCCGATTGACTGCAAATGAGCAGCGGCCTGCTTTGCGCCGTGCGCATTCCGGCGAACAACGCCCGGAATTCGTGCGAGCGGCTTTGGGCTGCCTCTGGCTTCGTTCGCGGAAAGACGGGGAGCGGACGCACACAGCGGGGGAAAATTGTTTTCCTCCTATTGAAAAAGCGCGAAAAATAGGGTACACTATTGCCATAGTATGTTTTGGAGGTAAAAACCGTCATGATTGAAATCAAAAAGGATACCATTATCGGTGATATTCTCGACGTTGCGCCGCAGACGGCACCGATCTTCTTCGCCATCGGGATGCACTGCCTGGGCTGCCCGTCCTCCCGCGGGGAGACGGTGGAGGAAGCCTGCATGGTACACGGCATCGACGTGGACAAGCTGTTGGAGATTGTCAATGAAGAGGCCAATAAGCCTGTCGAAGAATAACGAAGACAACCGGGACGCATACGGTTTCCGTATGCGTCTTGTCTGATTTTGGAGGTGGGGGGAAGTGGAAGGACGAGAATTGCTGCTTCAGCCGCGCCTTGCCTGCCTTGCCGCGTGTACGCCGCACGGGGTACGTCTTGCCGATATCGGTACCGACCACGGCTATCTGCCTGTTTGGCTGCTGCAGCATGGAATAATCCGCAGTGCCATCGCCGCAGATATCAATGCACAGCCGCTTGCACACGCGCGGCGTACTGCCGCTGCGTGCGGCGTAACGGAGAAGATGACGTTTCGCCTGTGTGATGGCCTTGATGGTATTCACGCGGACGAGGTGGACGCCATTGCCATCGCCGGCATGGGCGGCGAGACGATCGTAGACATATTAACCCGTGCGCCATGGGCACTGAAAAGTGATATTACTTTACTGTTACAGCCGATGACCAAGCCGGAAGTGCTGCGCTTTTGGCTGGTTACAAATGGTTACAAAATCGTATCGGAGCGCCTGATCCGCGATAAAGGCGTGCTCTATGCGGTCATCGTTGCAACGGCGGGCGTGAGCGCGCCGATCAGCATGGCGCAGGCATATTGCGGTGTGGAGACGGTGCACGAAGCGCTTTACGGCGAATATGTGGAAGAGCGGATCGCCAAGCTCATGCGCGCGGCAGAGGGGCTTCGCCGCGCCAAATGCGCAGACGCAGCGGAACGCATCGCCGGTCTGGAGGCGGTCGTTGCCGAGCTGCGGCAAAGAAAAGGAGAGTGGGAGCATGACGACGGTACGGGACGTTGAGCGCGCACTTTTTGACTGGGCGCCGCGTCAGCTTGCCGAGGCGTGGGACAACGTGGGCTTGCTGTGCGGACGAGAGGCGCGCGAGGTAACGCGGATTCTGGTCGCGCTGGACCCGTTTGAGGACGTCTGCCGCGAGGCCTGCGCGCGCGGTGCGGAGTTGATCGTAACGCACCATCCGCTGATTTTTGTCGCGCCGCAATCGGTTACCGACCGCGACAGCGTGGGGCGCTGCATTCTGTATCTGGCGCAGCACGATATGGCTGCAATCAACGCGCATACGAACCTGGATTGCGCCGTGGGTGGGGTGAACGACGTACTTGCACGCACGCTGGGATTGGACGATATCCATGTGATCGGGGAGAAAAAAACCGATGCGCAGGGCAGAGAATGCGGCTTGCTGCGCGCTGGGACGATAAAGGAAATATCCTTTACAGAATTTGTGGAAAAAGTAAAGAATGCGCTATCTTGTTCCGCTCTGCGCTGCATAGACGCGGACAGACCGGTGCGATACGTGGCGGTGGGCGGCGGTGCCTGCGCCAGTGAGTTGCGGGACGTTTGCGACGCAGGCTGTGATACCTTTGTTACCGCGGATTGCAAGTACAATCAGTTCTGGGATGCGCACGACCTGGGGATCAACCTCATCGACGCGGGGCATTTCGAGACGGAAAACCCCGTCTGCGCGGCGCTGGCGGCCTATTTGCGCACCAGATTTCCGGAGATCGAAGTGCTGCTTTCGGAAAAACACGCGAATCCAATCAAAAATCTGTGAAAACGGCTTGTTTTTGCGCAAAAGCCGTGTTATACTATATCCGCTTTTTTGAACACCATTTCATTGATATAAGGAGAGATACCCATGTCCGGACATTCCAAGTGGCATAATATCCAAAAGACCAAGGGTGCGGCTGACGCCAAGCGCAGCGCAGCATTTACCAAGATCGCCAAGGAGATCATCGTGGCGGTCAAGCAAGGCGGCTCCGGCGATCCGGCGAACAACTCCCGCCTCGCCACTGTTATCGCCAAGGCGAAGGCAGCAAATATGCCCAACGACAACATTAAGCGCACGATCGACAAGGCGCTTGGCGCCGGTAATACGGATAACTACGAATCCGTTACTTACGAGGGCTACGGCCCCTGCGGCGTGGCCGTGATCGTCGAGGCGCTGACCGACAACCGCCAGCGCACCGCGCCGGAAGTCCGTCATTACTTCGACAAGTTCGGCGGCAACCTCGGCGCGCAGGGCTGCGTGTCCTGGTCGTTCGACCGTAAGGGCGTTATCGTGATCGACAATGAGGACGGCGATTATGACGAGGACACCGTTATGATGGACGCGATCGACGCCGGCGCCGACGATTTTGAAGCTGACGGCCCCGTTTTTGAGATTACGACCAGCCCGGATGCGTTCAACGACGTGGTTAAGGCGCTGGAGGACAAGGGCTACGTCTTTGTCAGCGCGGAGATCGGCATGGTGCCGCAGAATTACGTAACGCTCAAGACGGACGAAGACGTGAAGAATATGGAAAAGCTCATCGACTTTCTGGAGGAGAACGAGGACGTGCAAAACGTCTGGCACAACTGGGAGCAGAACTGAGCGATGCGACGTAAGGCGGCGGGAGCGATCCCGCCGTCTTTTTGCATTTTGCACGGCGGGACGGGACCGCTCGTGTCCGGAAAAAACCGGGATGCGCGAATCCCTGTTAAAGTTAAAATCCAAAGTGCCATTTCCCGCATCTCACTTGACAAGCGCACGGTTCGTAGGCTAAAATAATCGGCGCGAGTAAGACAGACAGTCGCGTGTCCAGGCCGAAAGGCCGTACATGAGGAAAGTCCGGGCTCCACAGGGCAAGGATAACGGGTAACGCCCGCCGAAGGCGACTTCAGGAAAAGTGCAACAGAGAGATACCGCCCCGCCGGACTGTGTTCCGGCGAGGTAAGGGTGGAAAGGTGCGGTAAGAGCGCACCCGACGGCTCGAGAGTGCCCGTCGCTGTAAACTCTATCCGGAGCAACACCGGTATGGGAGCAGGGGAGTTGTCTCCCCAAGGTCTGCCCGGCCGCTCCCGGGGTGGCTGGATCGCGGCGGCAACGCCGCGGCTAGATAGATGACTGTCAAATACAGAACCCGGCTTACAGTTTTGCTCGCATGAAATACGGAAAGGACAGCGTAAATACGCTGTCCTTTTCTCTTGGCCGCGGTTCACGCCGCGGGACGGAACGCCGGCTCGCAGGGGCGGAAAAGCGCTTGGCACGCCCTGCGGGACAAGGCTCGCGCTATTCCCGCTCCGGCATCTTGCCCAGTGCCGCCTCCGGCGTGGCGTAGGCGATGGCGTCATGGCCGTATTTGCGGCGGATGTTGTCCATCGCGCGCTCCACCTTCTCCTGCTTTTCGCGCACCCGCGGCGCCTGCCCCAGCAGGTCAAGCTGCTGATAGGTTTCCTCCTCCGGCGTTAAGTGGATCGCCGTTACGGACAGCAGCCGGATCGGCGTCGGCGCCTTCCAGGCCAGCTTCACCAGCTCCAGTGCCGCGTCGTTGATTTCGCGCATCAGATGGGTGCTGTGATCTAGCATCTTCTGGCGCGAAACCGACTGGAATTTGTTGTCCTTAAGCCCGACCTGCACCCCCATGCAGTAGAGCCCGTGCCGCCGCAGCCGCATGGCAACGCTGTCGGACAGCAACGCAATGCCGGTGCGCACCTCGTCCCAGGTGGTGAGGTCCTTGCGGAATGTCGTGCTGTTGCCGACGGATTTGATCGGCTCGCGTTCCGCGGCGCCGCGCACGGGGGACTTGTCCAGCCCGTTGGCGTATTGATAGAGCTGCACGCCCATCTTACCCATCAGCGTTTCCAGCATTTCACGCGGACACTGCGCCAACTCGCCGATCGTATGTACGTCGTAGCGCGAGAGGATCTCCTGTGCCGCGTGTCCGACAAACAGCAGATCGCCCACGGGCAGGGGATAGACGACCTCCTGCCAGCCGTCGGCTGGGATGACGGTGGTCGCATCCGGCTTTTTATAGTCGCTGCCGAGCTTGGCGAACACCTTGTTGAAAGAAACGCCCACCGAGATCGTCAGCCCCAGCTCCGAGCGAACGCGCGCGCGGAGCGTGTCCGCCAGCACCCGTGCGTCGCCGCCAAACAGGTGCAGTGAGCCGGTTACGTCCAGCCAGCTCTCGTCGATACCGAAAGGCTCGACCAGATCGGTATAGTCGCCGTAGATCGCGTTGACATGGCGGGAATAGGCCGCGTAACGGTCATGATGCGGCGGCAGAAGCACCAGATCGGGACACTTTTTTTTCGCCTGATAGATGGTTTCGGCGGTTTTGACGCCGAAGGCCTTGGCCGGTTCGTTTTTGGCGAGGATGATGCCGTGGCGCTCCTTTGGGTCGCCGCAAACCGCCACGGGTACACCGCGCAGCTCCGGGTGGGAGAGCAGCTCTACCGAGGCGTAGAAACAGTTCAAATCGCAGTGCAGAATGATCCGCTCCATCGCCCGCACCTCCTTTTTTCTTAAAGTATAGCACAAATAAAACGATAGAACAAGTGTTTTATCTGTGAAATTCTGGCAGCTTTACAGGATCAACAGCAGACCCAGTGCAATGAGCAACTCGTCGTCGGCCTGCTCCTCAAAGAGAAAAAACAGGATCAGAAGCAGCAGAATATCGGCTGTATCCACTTGTGCAAGGTGCAACGAATCCAGTACGCGCGCGAGAAAGCGCGGCGGATGCTCGTGGGGGAAGTGGGGGACAGAAGCGTCTCCCCGTCCGCATGGATCGCCGTGCTCGTTCTCGTGCGTGGGGGAACCGGGCGGCGGAAAAGCGGCGTCCGGCCCGTGCTGCGGCGGGAAGGGCTGCGCAGAGGGCCCATCGGAGTAAGGCGGGCGCTCCGGCATGGGGATGCGCCGGTAGACGCCATGGTCGTTTTGAACGTAGCGGTTGTACATACTATTCCTCCCGCGTGATCAGAAATTCCTTTGCCAGGTGGATCAGCCGCGCCAACTGCACGGCGCGCTCTACCTTATCCCGCCGGGACGCACGCAGGAACGGGCGCAGCGCATAGACCAGCGCGGCGCTTTGGCTGCTTTGTTCACGGTTCAACTGCGCAAGCACCGGCAGCAATCGCCGCAGCAGAGCAGGGTCGAGCGAGGCAACCGTTTTGGAAAGCAGTGCGGAGAGATCGCCTCCGGCGTCCTCGCGGGGCGGGGGACCCGGCGCGTCCGACGGCGCGGCGGCGTCAGTGCCGGAGGCTGCGCCCAGGCTCTGCGCCAGAGATGCGATCTGCGCCATGGCCTCCGGATCGGACAGAATGGTATTGAGTTTTTCCTCCAGCTCGCTCACGCCGCCGCCACCCCCCGGACTATTTGCTTGCCTCGTCGTTGAGCCGACGCATGAGAGCGGCAGCCTCTTCATTTTTCATTAATGCAGCAAGCATCTGCGCAAGCTGGCGTGTGCTGCCGCGTTCGGCGGAATCGGTCGCATACGAAAGCGCCGCACCGCCGTCGCCGCTGGAGAGCAGGCTCATCAGCCGCTGGCCGTCTCGGGACGAGAGCAGCTTTTGCGCGGCGCTTGGGTCTTTTTTCAGCCGTTCAATCGCCGCAGCAGTTTTTGCATCCATATGATCCCCTCCGTTCAAGAGATTCCTTTCTACTATATGAGGCAAAGAGGGAAAAAGTTCCTGTACGCAGAAAGCTTCGTTGCGGAAAGGCTGCGAAGATGCATTTTGTCGCCCCAAAATGCATCTTACCCGTTGCGGCCTTGAAAAGAAGAAAAAGAGCGGGTAGAATGCAGCCAATCCTTAAAATCGGAAGGAGCGTATTGACATGGGTTTCGTATTGTTTTTGCTGATGGCCGCGCTGGAAATCACACTGGCCGTCGTTTCCTGCCGCACACCGGCGGAGAAGAAGGTATGGCGAAAAAACAGACTGTTCGTTCGACTCGTGCAGGCCGCGCTCGCGCTTTGCGCGATAGCGCTGCCGCTGGGGCAGCGGTGGCGGCTTGCGCCGGCGATCGGTCTGCTCGCACTCCTCGCGCTCGGGACCGCCGTCTTGATCGTGCTCCGGCGCAGCAGGGAGGAGGGCGACAAGCGCGCCTCCGGCGCCGTCGGCTCCTGCGTCCTGAGCATCGCTCTCATCGGCGCTGCCCTGGTCCCGGCAATGATCTTCACCGGCTACAACGGCCTGCCCACGAGCGGCGAGCATATCGTCGCGGAGACCTCCGTCATCCTGATCGACGCTGCGCGCACGGACCCCTTCGAGTCCGACGGAAGCTTCCGCGAGGTGCCGGTGCACTTCTATTACCCCGCAGACGGCGGCACGCAGAGATATCCGCTCATCGTTTTCTCGCACGGTGCGTTCGGCTATTACCAGAGCAACACCTCGACCTATAGGGAGCTTGCCAGCAACGGCTACGTCGTTGCGTCGCTGGATCATCCGCACCACGCCTTTTTCACGCAGGACACGGACGGCCAGCTCGTCCTGGCGGACAGGAGCTTCATCCAAACCGCGCTCACGCTCAATGAGATCAACGACAGCGCGGCGCAGTACGCGCTTTACCGGCAGTGGATGACGCTGCGCACCGCGGATGCGAGCTTCGCGCTTGACGAGATCGAGTCCACGGTGCGCTCCGGCACGCCGGACGCGAGCTGGTACGTCGACGAAGCACAGCGCGATGCGCTCGCGTCCGTACTGAACATGACTGACGTCGGCGCCGTCGGATTGATGGGACACTCGATGGGCGGGGCGACCGCAGTGGCGCTGGGCCGGGCGCGTAACGACGTTTCCGCCGTCGTTGACCTCGACGGGACGATGCTGGGCGAGTATCTGGGGGTGGAAAACGGCGAATTTGTCGTCAATGACGCGCCGTACCGCGTTCCGGTGCTTGATTTCAACAACTGGGAAGCGTATAGTGATATCCGGGAGTATTTGGCAAGCGGCTATCCTTACCCGAACGCGGAGGTGATCCGCCGCGCCGAAAACGGCTTTTCCGTTGGGATCCGCGGCTCGAAGCACATGGACTTTACGGACCTGCCCCTGTTGTCGCCGTTTCTGGGAAACCTGTTGGGCAGCGGCGAGCGCGGCGCGGAAGAGACGATGACGATCGTCAACTCCGTCGTACTGTCGTTTTTCAACTGTTATTTGAAAGGTGAGGGCGTCTTTACAGCACAGGAGACGTATTGACCGCCCCGGGGAAAAAGCATGGACGTACGCATTGAACCGATCGGAAAAGAGGACGAGGAGATCGTCCTGATCCGTTGCCGCGCGGTTACGGAGGCAGTGCAAGAGATCGTATCCTTCGTCCGATCCAGACAGGGAAAACTCTCCGGCGTCGCAGACGCGAAGCAGTACGAAATCGCCGTGTCGGACGTTTTCTATATTGAGTCGGTGGACGGGAAGACTTTTCTCTATACGGGTGAGAAGGTCTATGAGACCGCGTACCGTATCTACGAGCTGGAGGAGCTGCTGCGTTCCCGGCACTTCCTGCGCATCTCGAAGCCCATGCTGGTCAATCTGATGAAGATCGAGTCGATCCGCCCTGCCCTCAACGGCCGCTTCACGGCGGTGCTGCGCTCCGGCGAGCAGGTCATCATCTCACGCAGCTACGTCAAGGCGCTCAAAGCGGCGCTGAAGGGAGGATAAGGCGGTGGAACTCAAACGCTTTCTGGTCAGAAATCTGATCCTATTTTTTATGCTCTCCACGCTCATCACCGCGGCGGTCGCGCTGACCGGCTCTGCGTTCGATGGCGACGCGCGCTTCAGCTACCGGGAGATGCTCACGCCGATCAAATACGCCGCGCTGTGTATGCTGCCGACCTTTGTCGCTTACTCAAAGAGGGAGCTTTCGCTGCAGGCGTTGCTGCTGCGAAAGGCGCTGATGCTCCTGCTCATCGAGGCGGTGATGCTGTTTATCGCGTTTACCAGTACCGCCATCGACACACAGCGCATCGAGGTCGTGCTGACCATCGCGGGGAGCGTGCTGGTCATCTTCGTACTGGCAAATCTCTTTCTATGGCTCAAGGACTCGGCTGAGGCGAAAAAAATGAACCGCGACCTTGCAAAATTCCAGCAGATCCACACCTGAACGGGAACGAATAATCCCGGCGTGAAAAGCCGATGCCAAGTCAGAAAATGGCGGAGCCTCCTGCTGATGCTCTATTTGACGGAGCTTTTGCTGCTGTATGCGCTGATCATCCGGCTGCGCGATATGACCCGGCTGCGCTATCTGCTGGGAGAAGAAGTGCTTTCCCCCTCTATCCCAAAGAGCTTGCGTGCGAGCAGCGGCGTATCAGGCGCTGGCAGCAGCGCCCGGATAAACCGAAAAAGTGCCCCAGATATTCTCCGGAACGATAAAACCAAAAAGGGTGCAAGCCTTTGGCTTGCACCCTTTTTATGCTTCCTTTGCGTAATCGCACAAGGCGCGCAGCGGGCATTCCGTACAGCTCGGCTTGCGCGCAGAACAAAGCGCGCGGCCGTGGAGCACCATGCGGTGGCAGAAATCGCTCGATTCCTCCGGCGGGAGCACCGCGCGAAGCTGCCGCTCTACCTGCAGCGGGTCCGTGCTGCCGTCCGTCAGGCCGAGGCGGCCAGTGATGCGGATACAGTGCGTATCACAGACGTAAGCGGGCTGGCCATAGATGTCGCCCAGCACAAGATTTGCCGTCTTGCGTCCGACGCCGGGCAGTGCGGTAAGCGCTTCCATCGTGTCCGGTACCTTGCCGCCGTGCCGTGAGAGCAGCAGCTTCGCACACTCGATCAGATCCTTTGCCTTCGTGCGGAAAAAGCCGCACGAGCGGATTACCTCACCGACCTCCTCGTAGGACGCGCTGGCGAACGCCTCCAGCGAGGGGAAGCGCGCAAATAGCTCCGGCGTGATCAGATTCACACGCGCATCGGTGCATTGCGCGCTCAGACGCACGGCAAAGAGCAGCTCGTAGTCCTTTTCATACGTCAGCGAGCAGAGCGCATCGGGGTAGAGCTGCTTGAGCGTTTCGATGATGTGCAGGGTCTCTTCCTGGGTCTTCATGGCGTACCTCCCGAATGAACTGCTGTCATTGTAACACAGATTTCGGCAAAATCCAGCAAAATGTTTTCAGAAGGATGCACCGGCGGCGACCGTGGGGTGGGTCCCGGGGGGATTGATATCCCTTCACAGCAAAATTCGATCGGTTCGGCGTCAGCGCGCTCCCTTCTGCGGCGTTGTTTTCATTTTTGAAAATAATCTTCGGAAAAGTATGTGCAAGCCGGAAAAAGTGTGCTAAAATAATCTGCAATGCAACAGAGGGGAGGCGGCGCAATGGAACGACCGCTGGCGGATGAGATCCGCCCGACCACGTTGGACGAGGTCGTGGGGCAAACGCATCTGATCGGACCGGGTGGTATGCTGCGCCGCTTGATCGAATCCGGCACCAACGCGAACATGATCTTCTACGGTCCATCCGGTACGGGAAAGACCACCATCGCCAACATCATCGCCGCGCGCACGAATAAAACGCTGCATAAGCTCAACGCGACCACCGCTTCGCTACAGGACGTAAAGAGCATCATTGCCGACGTTGGCACGCTGATGGCGCCGGGCGGCGTGCTGCTGTACCTCGATGAGATTCAGTACTTCAATAAAAAGCAGCAGCAGAGCCTGCTGGAGTTTATGGAGAACGGTTCGATTACGCTGATCGCCTCCACGACGGAAAACCCCTATTTTTATGTGTACAACGCGCTGCTCTCGCGCTCGACGGTATTTGAGTTCAAAAGCGTTACCGCCAAAGAGGTTCGGCCCGCGGTGGAACGCGCGCTTGCAATTTTGCGTCAGCGCAGTCCGCTGCCGCTGGCTTGGGAGGACGGCGTGTGCGAGCAGATTTCCGCCGCCTGCGGCGGCGACGTACGCAAGGCGATCAACGCCTGCGAGCTGTTGTTTGCTTCTGCACAGCCGAAGGACGGGACACTTTTTTTGACAAGGGAAGACGCTTCACAGCTTGCTCAGCGCAGTGCGATGCACTATGACAAGGGTGGGGACGCGATGTACGACATCGCCTCGGCGCTGATGAAGTCGCTGCGCGGCAGCGACCCCGACGCGGCGCTTCATTATCTGGCGCGTTTTTTGGAGGCAGGGGACCTGATCACGCCGTGCCGCCGGCTCCTCTGCTCGGCGAGCGAGGACGTCGGCATGGCGTATCCGCAGGCGATCGCTATCGTCAAGGCCTGCGTGGATACGGCGATGCAGTTGGGACTGCCGGAGGCGCAGCTCCCGCTTGCGCAGGCGGCGATCCTGCTGGCCACCGCACCCAAGTCAAACTCCGTGGTGGAGGGTATCGGCGCGGCGCGCGCGGACGTAAAGGCAGGGCGCACGGGGGATGTCCCGCGCCAGTTGCAAAACGTCCACGCCGACACCACCGGCATGGATAATCGGCAGCACTACCGCTACCCGCATTCCTATCCCAACCACTGGGTGAAGCAGCAGTATTTGCCGGACGAGCTGACCGGCACACAGTATTACCGCTTCGGAGACAATAAGAACGAGCAGGCCGCCGCAGCGTATTGGGACAAGATCAAGGGGGGCAAATAACATGGATTTGAAGCTCGGCGACCGGGTGGAGATGAAAAAGCCCCATCCCTGTGGCGCGAAGGTGTTTACGATCACGCGCGTCGGCATGGATATCAAGCTCCGCTGCAGCGGGTGCGGGCATGAGGTGATGCTTCCGCGCGCGCGGGCGGAGAAGGGAATCAAAAAGTTTTTGGAAAGGGAGGAAGCAGCGCATGAATAGGAAGACCCGTATCGTTGCCATCATTTTGGTGGTGGTCATGGTACTGTCCTTTTTGGGCTCCATGATCCTGCCGTACCTCGGCTGATGGGAGTGCGCGGCGGTAAGAACGCCGCACGAAGGGCCGCGGCTGACGGCAGGAAAAACGAAACAGAGCGAAAGAGTGTCGTTTATGGAACAAAAGCAAACGGAAAGCGCGATATCCGTTCGTAAAACCGACGGTGCGGCAAGGTATCTGCCTTGTGTCGACCGTTTGGAAACGAACGCGGAGTTTTATGAAGCGGTATCTGAAAACGATGAAGAAGTCCGCGTGATCTGCTGCGGCGAGAGGACGGTCGGCCTGGCGATCGTCTCCGGCGGCGGGGAAGAGGGATATTTGTACGTCTACGTCTTTCCGGAGTATCGCAACAACGGCTTCGGCTGCGCCGCGGTAAAATGCGCGGAGCAGGAGATCTTCTCGCCGGAGCTGAAAAAGATCTACGCCTCTTATCGTGCGGACAACGAGGCGGCACGGAGATTTGCGGAAAAATGCGGATATCCGAAGAAATATTCGTCCAGCCATATGGCGTATCACGGGGAGCGCTTTGCGCTTGCGGAATTGCCCATCCGGCAGTATCAAGACGGCGATTACGCACAGGCGTTTGCGCTGTCGGCCGAAGCGTTTCATAAAATGCGGCTGGAAACGGGCTGCTTTCCAGATTCCGTGCCGGGAGAGCCCTCCGATGAGGGAAGAAGGAGCTGGGCGGAAACGGCGGAGGAACGCTACGTATACGAAGCGGGCGGCGAGCTCGTCGGCTACGCACATCTGGACGGGTCCGAGTTGGATTCTGTTTCGATCAAGATCTCCCGGCAGGGTGAGGGATTCGGAAAGAACTTCGTTCGATTCCTGGTGAATCGCATCATGGAAAAGGAGCAGGACGATCCGACGCTCTGGTGCGTGAACGGCAACGATAAGGCGCGCCGGTTATACGATTCGCTTGGTTTTCAAGAAGACGGTTGTGAAGCGTTTGCGATTAAGAGCGATTTTGCCGACGGTTGCCCCACAGCGTCCGGCCCCGATCCGGAAGGCAGATGAAGATTAAAAAAGGCAGCCCCCGGGCGGGCAATGCCATTAAGTTAAAAAGTTAAGCAAGCAGAAGAAGGTATGGGGTACTCCTTTGCGGAGTGCCCCATACCTTTTTATTTTTTGGCAGTTCAATATTTTTTCCCTCAAAACCCCGTGCATTGCACATCCGCGCAAATAAAAAATGCCACACACAACCCGAAAACGCCGCTGTACTAAAGTTTTCGTACATAGCCCCGTTAAGTTTGGAGAAAACCGCGCGGCATGGTTGCGCCGAAATCGCCTTGTTTTCAAAAACGGGCGATTTTTTGATAACGGTATTTGACATCTATCCATTCTTGATGTAGAATTTGGGACACTTCGATAAATCGGTGTTTATGGAGGTTAAAATGGAACTGCATTTAGAAAAAATAACTTATCTCAACTGGCATGATGTTGAAGACCTGTGCGTGAACGAGGAGCAAAGAGATTATG
>CAMZIO010000006.1 GCA_947307255.1 uncultured Clostridia bacterium
TAATAGCCCCTTCTAGGGGCTGGTCAAACCACCAGTTTACTGGTGGTTATGATTTTTCTTTTGGTCATCGTGTGAACAGCTCATAGAGGAGCTTGGCAAACAGCAGAAACAGCACCACGAACATCATGCCGCGGATCTTTTTGCTGCCGCCGCGGATGGCGTAGCGCGCACCGAGGTAGTTGCCGAGGATGCTGCAGCACAGCGCGGGGAGCGCCAGACGCCACAGCACCTGCCCGTGCAGCGCCCAGACCACCGCCGCGGCGACGTTGGAGCCGAGGTTGCCCACCTTGGAGCAGCCGGACGCCGTGGTCAGGTCCATGAAAAGAAAGGCGGTGAAGCACATGATCATAAACGTGCCCGTGCCGGGACCGATCAGTCCGTCGTAGCAGCCGATCAGAAGGCCGATGAGCGCGGAAGCAACGATCTCGCGTCGGCGGGAGACCGCGCGCTGCGGCGTCTCCTCTCCGCCGAAATCCTTTTTGAGAACCAAAAATACCGCCACGCAGGGCAGCGCGACCAGCATCAGCGCTTTCAGCGTCGCCTCCGGGATCGTGGAGGCAAGCTGCGTCCCCGCGGCGGAGCCGACCAGCGCGGAAATGCCGGCGATCAGCGCGGGCAGAAGCACGATTTTGCCGCTTTTGAAATATTTGAGCGTGGCGATCAGCGTACCCGTGCCGTTGACAACCTTGTTCGTTCCGGCGGCAAGGTGCGCGGGGATACCCGCCATCAGGTATGCCGGCAGCGAAATGATCCCGCCGCCGCCGGCGACTGAATCCACGAAGCCCGCCAAAAATACCAGCGGGCAGACGATTAAGCAGGTTTTGAGAAATTCACTCATGCCCTCGCCTCCGTTTGCTGAATTGAGAAAATTATAGCATGGCGGGAAAAGTTTTGCTACTCTTTTTGACAAAAATGTGATAGGATGCTGCTAACAAAACGGGGGAGGAAGGGCAGATGGAACGGAACGAACAAAAAGCGATCGAGGCGCTGCTCGCGCGCCACGGATTTCACTTTTCCAAATCGCTGGGACAGAACTTTCTGATCAAGCGCGAGGTGCCGCACATGATCGCCTCGGCGAGCGGCGCGCAGGAAACGGACGGCGTGCTGGAGATCGGACCGGGAATCGGCGCGCTTTCCAGCGAGCTGTGCCGCCGCGCGGGCAAGGTCGTGGCGGTGGAACTGGATCAGACGCTGCTGCCGATTTTAAAGGAAACAATGGCAAATTTCGACAATTTCGAGGTCGTGCCGGGGGACGTCCTCAAGCTGGACGTTCCCGCGCTCGTGCGGGAGAAATTGGCGGGGTATACGCCCATCGTCTGCGCCAATCTGCCTTATAATATCACGACGCCCGTGCTTACCGCCCTGATTCGTGCGCAGTGCTTCCGCAGTATCACCGTGCTCGTGCAGCTGGAGGTGGCGCAGCGCCTGTGCGCGAAGCCAGGCACGGCGGCTTACGGCGCGTTTTCCGTCTTTATGCAGTACTATACCGAGCCGTCGCTGCGCTTTGAGGTTGCGCGCGAGCATTTCATTCCCACGCCGAAGGTTACCTCCGCCGTGCTGCGCGCCGAGGTGCGCGCTGTTCCCCCGGTCGCCGTGGAGGACGAGGCGTTCTTCTTTCGCACGGTCAACGCCGCGTTTGCCCTGCGGCGCAAGACGCTGGTCAACAGCCTGATGACCGCCTTCGGCGCGCAGTTGTCCAAGGAGGAACTGACGCAGGCGGTAACCGGCTGCGGATTAGACGCCAACATCCGCGGCGAACGGCTGGGCCTGGAAGAGTTTGCCGCGCTCGCGGCGGCGCTCAAGCGGCGTCTTGGCTGATCGGGCGCAAAAATGTTGAAAAAAAGCAAAAATAGTGGTTGTTATCTGCGCGCCGCTTTGCTAAAATATGGGCGGAATAGGCAGAAGTAACGAACATTTTCCTATGAAAGGTTAGCTCCCTGCCGGGAAACCGGTACAGCACACCATGAATCGCACGGAGCAGGATTCTGCCGCTGCCACCGGCGAGAAAAACTTAGGAGGCATTTATGAATCTCACCAAAAACAAGTCGGTTATCTCGTGGATCGACGAGATGACCAAGCTGACCAAGCCCGATCAGGTCGTCTGGATCACGGGCGAGGAGGAACAGATTGCGCAGCTGCGCGAACAGGCCGTCGCTGAGGGGACGCTCATCCGGCTCAACCAGGAAAAGCTACCCGGTTGCTATCTGCACCGCACCGACCCCGACGACGTCGCCCGCGTGGAGGACCGCACCTTCATCTGCTGCAAGAATGAATCCGACGCCGGTCCCACCAACCACTGGATGGACCCCAAGCTGATGTACAGCAAGATGTACGCCATGGCGGACGGCGCTTACAAGGGCCGCACCATGTACGTTATTCCGTATTCGATGTCGATCGTCGGCTCCCCCTTTGCCAAGTACGGCTTTGAACTGACGGATTCGATTTACGTCGTTTTGAATATGCATATTATGACCCGCGTCGGCAAGAGCGTATGCGATGCGCTCGGCGACGACACCGGGTTTATCAAGGGCCTGCATTGCCAGTGCAATCTCGACCCGAAGGAGAAATATATCGTCCACTTCCCGGAGGATAACACCATTATCTCCATGAACTCCAACTACGGCGGCAACGTGCTCCAGGGCAAAAAGTGCTTCGCCCTGCGTATCGCGTCCAATCTGGGCCGCCAGGAGGGCTGGATGGCGGAGCATATGCTGATCCTCGGCATCGAGAATCCGCGCGGCAAGGTCCGTTACGTTACCGCCGCGTTTCCCTCCGCCTGCGGCAAGACCAACCTTGCCATGCTCATCCCGCCGGAGGGAATCTTAAAAGAGGGCTGGAAGGTCTGGTGTGTAGGCGACGATATTGCCTGGCTGCGCATCGGGCAGGACGGCAGACTGTGGGCGGTCAACCCGGAGAACGGCTTTTTCGGCGTTGCGCCCGGCACGTCCATGAAGTCCAACCCCAACGCGATGATTTCCACGCGCAAGGATACCATTTTTACCAACGTTGCGCTGGACACCAGCGACAATACCGTTTGGTGGGAGGGCATGAACAAGACCCCGCCCGCGCACGCCATCGACTGGCGCGGCCGCGAGTGGACGCCCAGCTCCCCCGAAAAGGCGGCGCATCCCAACAGCCGCTTTACCGCGCCGGCGCGCAACTGCCCGTGCCTGAGCCCTGAATTCGACAACCCGCAGGGCGTGCCCATCTCCGCAATTATCTTCGGCGGCCGCCGCGCCAAGACCGCGCCGCTGGTCTATCAGTCCTTTAACTGGAACCACGGCGTGTTTATGGGCTCGATCATGGCATCCGAGACGACTGCCGCCGCCACCGGCGCCGTCGGCGTCGTGCGCCGCGATCCCATGGCGATGCTGCCGTTCTGCGGCTACCATATGGCCGACTACTGGCAGCACTGGCTGGATATGGGCCGCAAGATCCCGCACCCGCCCAAGATCTTCAACGTCAACTGGTTCCGCACGGATGACGACGGCAACTTTGCCTGGCCCGGTTTTGGGGACAATATGCGCGTGTTGGAGTGGATCATCGCCCGCGCCAGCGACGAGATCGGCGCCGAGGAAACGGCGCTTGGCTACGAGCCGTATACGCGCGATATCAACGCGAAGGGCCTGGACGTTACCACCTCCGTCATGCGCGACCTGCTCAGCGTGGACCGCAACCTCTGGCTGGAGGAGTGCAAGGGCGCGCGTGAGTATTATAAGAAGATCGGTGAGCGCGTACCGGTTGAGCTTTGGGAGGAGCTGGAGGCGCTGGAGAGCCGCATCAACCGCGGATACCACATCCGCTGAGAGCATCGTTCGACCTGTTAAAAAGCATCCCTGCCCGTGCAGGGATGCTTTTTGTCCTCCGGTGCAAGAAAAAGGAGTGTTTCGCCCTCCGGGGCGAGTGACTTTTCCGCACCGCCGGAAAAGTCACCAAAAGGGCGACCCGGGGCCCTTCGCCCCGGGACCCCCGCCAGGGGACATGCTCATATGCGCTTTCGTGCCCGGTTCTGGAATCGGTAAAAGGGCATGCAAGGGCGAATCGGTCCAGCCGCAGAGTTCGCTGCCGCTAAAAAGTGCTTGAAGTCGTGCCCAGCACAGACTTGCCAAAGACACCTCTGAACAAAATTGCTAAGAAGTTTCTCTGCCAAGTTAGTGCATCAACTTCATCAAGGAAAGCACGAGCGACAGCGGTACGAGAAGCACACCGGTCGTCTACGGCAAAACTCAATATTTTTTCCACCTAATACCGGAATTACTTCGCATGTCGCAAAGGGAGTCTTGAACCGTAGGTTCAAGCGGCGTTTTGCCTACTTTGCCGCCGGGGGCAAAGTAGGTCGGCCCAGAGGCCGAAATTCCTCTCCGCGCCGGGGCGCGAAATTCTTTTCCCCCAGAAGACCGAAATCTCCTTCTTCTGCGCCGCGGCGCGCAAAACGCTCTTTTGCCTTTGCCCTTTGCGCGGAAAGAGCAAACTTCCTATTGAAAAATTCCCGGCTTTCCCGTACTATAAAGAAAAACGAATGCGCGGAGGAAACGGATCCATGAGAGTCATCACGGGCACGGCGCGCGGACGCCGGTTGCATGAGCTGAAGGGGTATGAAACCCGCCCCACGACCGATAAGGTCAAGGAGGGTATCTTCAGCGCCATCCAGTTTGACGTGGAGGGCAGCCGCGTGCTGGACCTGTTTGCGGGGACGGGACAGATGGGAATCGAGGCGCTCTCGCGCGGGGCGGCGTCGGCGGTGTTTGTGGACAGGCGTGCCGATGCTGTGAAGCTGGTGCGGGACAATCTTGCCCTGTGCCAGTTGTCTGATCGCGCGCAGGTCTTCTGCGCCGACGCGATGGCGCATCTGGCCGCTACGCGCGGGAAGTTCGATCTGATTTTCCTTGATCCGCCGTATGAAACGGACCTGCTGGAGCGCGCCGTTGCCCACATCGCAAGGTTTGACATTCTGGCGGGACATGGTATAATCGTGGCAGAAAGTCCGGTGGAAAAGCAGCTTCCGGCGCTCAGCGCACCGTATGGCGTCTACCGGGAGTATCGCTATGGCAAAATCAAGGTTACGATCTATCACCGCAGCGGGGAGGAAGAAGCATGAAGATTGCCGTTTTTCCCGGCAGCTTTGACCCGGTTACGCTGGGGCATCTCGATCTGATCCGGCGCGCCGCCGGCATTTTTGAGCGTGTGTACGTCTGCTGCGTGCCCAACGGTGCCAAGCACGGAATGTTCACCCCGGAGCAGCGGTTGGAAATGCTGCGCCTGTCCGTGGCAGAGCTTGAAAACGTGCAGGCAGAGGCGTGGCCCGGACTGCTGACGGACTACGCGCGCGAGCGCGGTGCGCGCTTCCTGGTGCGCGGCGTGCGCAACGGCACGGATTTTGACGGGGAATACAGCCTTGCCCAGATCTATCACGGCTTGGACGAGACGTTGGATACGGTGCTGCTGCCCGCAGACCCGAAGTACCTGCATTTCAGCTCCACCATGGTGCGCGAGATGATCAAGTATCACAGAGCGCTGGAGGAATACATGCCTCCTGCCGCCGCGAAATACGTAAATCAACTGACGAAAGGATGAGATATTGATGGCTACGAATGATGTGCAGCGCCTGCTGGATACGCTCTACGAGCTGATCGACGGTGCAAAGAACGCCCCCTTGAGCAGCGACAAGTGCATGGTCAACCGCGACGAGGCGCTGGATATACTCGACGAGATCCGCGCCCAGCTTCCCGTAGAGCTTAAGCGCGCGCAGGAGCTGATCCGCGCCAAGGACGAGTACGTGGAGGCCGCCAAGCGCGACGTGGACCGCATGATGCAAAAGGCGGAGCTGGATGCCAAAAGCAAGGTCTCCGAGAGCGAGGTGCTTGCTGCGGCGCGCGAGAAGGGACACGACATCGTCCGCCGCGCAGAGGATCGCTCCCGCGAGATGTACCGCGTTGCCAACGAGTATACCGAGGACGCGCTGCGCCGCACGGAGGAGGCAATCCAGATGGCGCTCGATGAGATCAAGCAGTCCCGTGTGCGCTTTCGCGCGGTCTCAGCCGAGCAGATGCAAAAGCAGCGCGACGAGCTGAACCGTTCCGCTGAAAAAATGGACAAAGATTCTTGAAAAAATTTATTGAAAATAACGAAAATTTTGCTGGACAGGGAAGCACTTTTTTAAATAGCTATATTTAGTATGAAATAAAACAGGGCATCACAATATTTTGTGATGCCCTGTTTTCGTAAAAATGGAAATATGAAACAAATGTTTTATATTAGACGGAAAACAGACAAAAATGCGAAGAAAACGGGGCAAAAACGTGGAAAATACCAGAAAAATTTCTCTTGCAATTCCGGGAGGGATTGCGTATACTCAAAGCAGGAGTGGGGGAAAGTGGTGTTAAGTGCCATAAAGTGGTGCTGCTTCCCCGGCCCAGGACGGAGAGTGGAGCGCATCGGTCTCCCCGAAAAAAGAGGGGACCGAGGCTTTGCCCTCTCTTTGTCAGCTTCTGATTCCCGCAAAGAAAGGGGTGAAAGCCGTGACCGGGCAATATCAGCATACGATCGACGCCAAGGGGCGGCTGTTTATCCCTGCCAAGCTGCGCGAGGAATTGGGCGACACCTTTTACGTAACGATGGGCATGGATTCCTGCCTTTCCGTTTATTCCGATGCAAGCTGGGCGCGCTTTACTGAAAAGTTTGAGAGCCTGCCCTATACCAAGACCAAGGCCATGCGCCCGCTGTTTGCCAACGCAGCCAAGTGCGAGCCGGACGCCCAGGGACGTATTTTGCTGCCGCAGAAGCTGCGCGCTTACGCAAAGCTGGAAAAGGACGTGGTGGTCATCGGCGTTTCCAACCGCGCCGAGATCTGGAATGCGGACGCCTGGGCGGCGCTGGAGGCCGAGGAACTCAACCCGGAGAACCTGGCCGCCGTGATGGAAGAGCTGGGGTTCTGAGATGCCGGAGCTATCTTACGGTCATAACCCGGTGCTGCTGCACGAGTGCATCGAAGCGCTCGCCATCCGGCCGGACGGCATCTACGTGGACGGAACGCTGGGGCGCGCGGGACACTCGCTGGAGATCGTCCGCCGCCTGACGACGGGGCGATTGATCGCGCTGGACCGCGACGAGAGCGCGTTGCACGCCGCGAGAGAACGCCTGGCCGACTATATGGATCGCGTGAGCCTGGTGCACAGCAACTTCAGCCGCTTGGACGAGGTGCTGCGCACGATGGGGATCGGCGGCGTGGATGGGATGCTGTTTGATCTGGGAGTTTCCTCCCCGCAGCTCGACGACGCGCAGCGCGGCTTTTCCTACAAGCAGGACGCGCCGCTGGATATGCGCATGGACACCGACGCCGCGCTGACCGCGCGGGATATCGTGAACACGGCCTCCTTTGAGGAGCTGAGAAGGATCCTTTTTGAATACGGTGAGGAGCGCTATGCCCCCGCTATTGCCAAAGCGATTTGCCGCGCGCGGGAGAGCGCGCCGATCGAAACCACACTGCAGTTGTCCGACGTCATCCGCGCAGCCATGCCGAGCGCGGCGCTGCGCGAAAAGCAGCACCCGGCCAAGCGCAGCTTTCAGGCGATCCGCATTGCGGTCAACGACGAGCTGGGGGAGCTGGAGCCGATGCTCTCCGCGGCGGCGGAGCATCTTCGCCACGGCGGCCGGCTTGCGGTGATCACCTTCCACTCGCTGGAAGACCGCATCGTCAAGCGCAAGCTGCGCGAGCTGTCTACCGGCTGCACCTGCCCACCGGAGTTCCCCGTATGTGTGTGCGGGAAGAAACCGAAAATGGAGATCCTGACCCGAAAACCGATCGTATCCAGTCAAAGCGAGCTGCAGGAAAATCCGCGCGCACGCAGCGCAAAGCTGCGCGTGGCGCGCAAGCTGTAACAAGAGGGAGAACGGACATGGCACGCCAGACGAAGCGAAAACTGAATTATGGCGGCGGCCGTGTGGTCGGCAATCTTGCCTACGACCTCGATTATGAAGAGCGCCGCCGGCGCAGCTACGAGCAGCCCCGGAGAGCTGAGCCGGAGCGTGCCGCTGTCCGCGCGCCGCGCCCGCAGCAGGCTGCTGCGCCCACGCCCCGGTTCCGCCATCGCCAGCGCATTTCCGTGTCCCCGGTCGCAGTGCTCGGCTTTGCGGCGTTGGCCGTGATGGTCGTGATGCTGGTGATGAGCTACGCACGCCTGACCGAGATTTCCAGCAACGTCGTCAGCATGAAAAACGAGCTGTCCGTCCTGGAGACGGAGCACGTCGCGCTGGTAACGCGCTATGAAAAGACCTTCGACCTCGCAGCCGTTAAGGCGGCTGCGGAGGCGGCCGGTATGTCCAAGCCCAGTGCGGCGCAGGTCTACTATGTGGATCTTTCCGCACCGAGCAACGTGGTCATTTACCAGCCGAGTAGGACCAGCGTGATGAGTCGGATCTTTACCGCCCTGGGGCAAGACATTTACGCCATGGTGGAATATTTCCGATAACGAAAGCTATATATGGGTATGAAGAGCCGAACAATCGCTGCTTGCCGGCGGCCCTGTTCGGCGCTTTTCCCCTTTTGAGCGGGCGGATGCGGCAGACAGAACCTGCCGTACCCGCAAGACAGGGGGGAGCCGCTATGCGTCCCCGGCGACTGTGTAAGGAGGGAATACCGTGCCGCAGCCTCCCAAAAGAAGACCGCAGTCTGCACGCCGAGCCAACCGCATCATTCAGCGCAGGACACTGCTTTTGCTGATGATCTTCGGTCTCGGCGTCTTCGTGCTGCTGTTTGGAAAGCTCTATCACTGGCAGATTACCGAGCATTACGAGCTGGAGTCTCTGGCCGTGCGCCAGCAGACGATGCGAACCACCGTGGGTGCGACGCGCGGCGCGATTTACGACAGCAAGGGCCGGCTGCTGGCCCAGTCCGCCACGGCGGAGAACGTATTCCTCTCGCCCAAGGAGATCGAGGAGAACGAGCAGGACAAAGCGTTCATCGCCGGGACGCTTGCCGGGATCCTGAAGCTGGACGAGGAGAACATCCTCGCGCGGATGGAACGTACCTATTCGCAGTACGAGGTGATCAAGACCAAGGTCGAGCAGGAAGACGCCGACCGCGTGCGCGCCTTTATCAGCGAGAACAAGATTCGCGGCGTGTTCCTGGAGCCGACCTCCAAGCGCTACTATCCGCGCGGCTCGCTGGCCGCCCACGTCATCGGCTTTGCCAACGACGCCGGCGGCGCTTACGGGCTGGAGGCGGTGTACGACGACCAGCTTAGCGGCGAGGGCGGCATGGTCGTTACGGCCAAGAACGCAAAGGGAACGTCGCTGCTGTATCAGTACGAGCAGTACTTCGACGCGCGAGACGGTTACAGTCTCAACACGACTCTCGACGCCACGATCCAGTATTATCTGGAAAAGGGCCTGGCCGAGATGGAGGCGCGTTTCGGCACGGGCAAGGGCGCCACGGGCATCGTCATGGACGTGAACACCGGTGCGATCCTGGCCATGGCCTCGCTGCCGAATTACGACCTCAACAACCCCAGCGCCATTTTCAGCGCCGCGCTTACCGGCGGGGCGGAGGTGCAGAGCCTGCCCGCCGAGACGGTTTCGGAGCTGCGCTTGAAGCAGTGGCGAAACAAGGCGATCAACGACACCTACGAGCCGGGCTCCACGTTTAAGATCCTCACGCTGTCCATGGCGCTGGAGGAGGGTGTGGTGGATCTGAACTCCACATTCAACTGCTCGGGCAAAATCAACATCGAGGGTGCGGATATCAACTGCTCCAACCGCAACGGACACGGGCACCAGACCCTTATGCAGGCGACCGGAAATTCCTGCAATCCGGCCTTTATCAACATCGGCCTGCGCGTGGGCAATGAGAAGTTTTATAACTATATGAAGGCCTTCGGCCTGACCGAAAAGACCGGCATCGACACCACGGGCGAGGCCAAGGGCCTGGTCAACAGCGAAATCACGCACTCGACCCTCGCGCTGGCATGCTACGCCTTCGGGCAGAACTTCCTTGTTACACCCGTGGCGCTGCTGGCCGCACAGGCAGCTTGCGTCAACGGCGGCTATCTGCACACGCCGTATATCGTCTCCGAGGTCGTTGACCAGAACGGCAACGCCGTCTCCCAACACGACAATACCCCGGTGCGCCAGGTGATCTCCGAGGAGACCAGCGCCACGGTACGCAGCATTCTGGAATACGTGGTTGCCGAGGGAACGGGTAAAAACGGCCGCGTCGCCGGATACCGCATCGGCGGCAAGACGGGCACGGCGGATAAGCACGGCGGCAATATCATCGTTTCCTTCACCTGCTTTGCCCCTGCGGATAATCCGCAGGTGATCATGCTCCTTACGCTTGACGAGCCGCAGCGCAACAGCGGCACTTACGCCTCCGGCGGCAATATGGTGGCGCCCATCGCAAGCTCCATCATGTCGGAGATCCTGCCCTACATCGGCGTCGAGCCGAACTATACCGCCGAAGAACTCGTCGGCGCGGACGCCAACGTGCCCAACGTCATCGGAGCGACGGCGGAGGATGCCGTGGCAAAGCTGGCAAGCCTGGGCTTCTCCAGCCGTACCGTCGGCAGCGGCGCGACGGTTACGGATCAGACGCCCGTGGGCGGTGCGATCGTGCCGAACAACGCCGAGATTATTCTCTATCTGGATGCGGAGAAATCCACTGCGCCGTGCATCGTGCCCAACGTCATCGGGGACAGCGCATCCACGGCGAATCAGAAGCTGACCAATGCGGGGCTGATCATGTCCGTTTCGGGCGCGACCAACAGCGCCACAGGTTCGGTGCGCGTGATCACGCAGTCGGAGCAGCCGGGCGCAGAGGTGCCCGCCGGTACGGTCGTGCGCGTGCAGTTGAGCGACAGCTCCGTAACCGACTGAGCCGTTTCGCAAGAGAGCGATATTCAACCGGGAAAGGACTTTTGTTTCACGCTATTATCGGCTTTGCTTGCACCCCTGAGGACCTATGTGCTGCACGCGCCGCGGGATCTGGAGATTTCGGTGCTATGCCTTGACTCCCGCGCGGCAGGCCGGGGCGCATTGTTTGCGGCGCTGCGCGGACGGCAGACGGACGGCCACCGCTTCCTTGCTGATGCGGTGGCGCGCGGCGCGGCCTGCGTGCTTACGGAAGAGCCGCCGCAGATGCAGATCCCCTATATCCTCGTGCCGGACAGCCGGGATGCGCTGGCGCGTATGGCGGCGGTCTGGTACGGCGAACCGGCAAAGAAAATGACGATGGTGGGCGTAACCGGAACGAACGGAAAGACCACCACGACCTATCTGCTCAAGCAGATCCTGGAAAAGACGATCTCCGCCCGTGTGGGGCTGATCGGAACGAATCAGAATATGATCGGGGACGAGATACTCCCCGCGCAGCGCACCACGCCGGAGAGCCTGACGCTGCAAGAGTTGCTCGCGCATATGGCGCGCGCCGGATGTACCCACGTGGTGATGGAGGTTTCCTCCCACGCGCTGATGCAAAGCCGCACGGCGGGGATCGAGTTCGCCGTGGGCGTCTTTACCAATCTCACGCAGGACCATCTGGACTACCACGGCACGATGGAGGCGTACTGCGACGCCAAGGCGCGGCTGTTTTCCCAATGCGCCGTTGCCGTGGCCAACGGGGACGATCCCTGGACGCCGCGCATTTTGCAGAATGCGGCGTGCCGCAGCGTGTGCTTCGGGGAGGGGCTGACGAACGACCTCGTCGGCTGGCATGTGCGGTATGAAAGCCGCTGCGTGCGATTCACCGCCTGCGACGATTGCGGGCACGTGGAGGCCTGCCTGCCGATTCCGGGGCGTTTTTCCCTTTACAACGCGCTGGGCGCGCTGCTTGCCGCGCGGGAACTGGGGATTTCGCTGGAGGACGCGGCAAAGGCGCTGGCGGATTGCCGCGGCGTGCGCGGGCGCTGCGAGGTGCTGGAGACCGATACGGACTACACCGTGCTGATCGACTATGCCCATACGCCAGACGGGCTGAAGAATATTCTTTCAACCGCCTGCGGGTTTGCCGAAAACCGCGTGATCGTGGTGTTCGGCTGCGGGGGAGAGCGCGACAAAACCAAACGCGCCGGCATGGGACGGATCGCTGCAGTGCTTGCCGACGCGGTGGTCGTTACCTCGGACAATCCGCGCGGCGAGCCGCCCTACGCAATCCTGCACGATATTCTGGAGGGGATGCGCGAGACGCAAACGCCGTTTGCCGTGCTGGAAAACCGACGCGAGGCCGTCGCCTATGCGCTCGATCACGCCGAACGGGGCGACGTGGTGGTGCTTGCCGGCAAAGGGCATGAGCCGTATCAGATCATCGGCAAGACGGCTTACCCGTTGGACGAGCGGGAGATCGTGCGCGCCCATTTGAACCAACAACAAAGGAAGGCCGCTGCAAGGGCGGCGGGAGGAAACGACTATGAAGACAGTATTCTCGTGCGTGATCAGCTTCGTGATCGCGCTGGCGATGGGCAGACTCCTGATTCCGGAGCTGCGCAAGCTCAAGGCGGGACAGAGCATCCGTGAGGACGGCCCCACCTGGCACGCGGCCAAGCAGGGAACCCCCACCATGGGCGGGCTGATGTTCATTCTGAGCATCTTCGTCGCCGTTCTCGTTTGCGGCTGGCAGGGGATGCGCGCCGGAGATCTGAAGCACCTGTATATTTTCGGCTTTGCGCTGATTTTCGGCATCATCGGCTTCCTGGACGACTATCACAAGGTGAAGTACCAGCAAAACCTGGGGCTGACCGCGCTGCAGAAATTTTTGCTGCAGCTTGCCGCAGCGGTGGCGTTTTTGACGCTGATGCGCTACGAGGGCGCGCTGACGCCGAACCTCTACGTGCCGTTTTTCAACACCGCACTGATCCTCAGCTGGCCGGTGTATATGATCTTCGCCGCTTTCGTGATCGTCGGCACGGTGAACGCCGTGAACATCACCGACGGGATCGACGGCCTTGCCGGAAGCGTAACGGTGCCGGTGGGACTGTTCTTTGCCATCGTGGCGATCTGGTGGCCGGGCTGTGAACAGATGGGGATTTACGCCGGGGCGCTGGTGGGCGGACTGATGGGCTTTCTCGTGTACAATTTCCATCCGGCGAAGGTCTTTATGGGCGACACCGGCTCGCTGTTCCTCGGCGGGACGGTGGCGGCGCTTGCGTTTGCCTACGATATGCCGCTGGTGCTGATCCCGGTCGGCTTCGTGTATATCTGCGAAACGCTGTCCGATATCCTGCAGGTGGGCTATTTTAAGCTGACCCATGGAAAGCGCCTGTTCAAAATGGCACCGCTGCACCATCATTTTGAGCTGTGCGGCTGGAGTGAGGAGAAGCTGGTCGCCGTTTTCACGCTGGTGAGCGCCCTGTGCTGCGGCGCGGCGCTGCTGGGCGTGTTTGGACGATATCATTTTTGATCGGCTGGCTTGACGGAAAAACCGGGAAGGGAGGGAGACGATGTGACGAAAGAGGAGCGCCGCTTGCGCCAGGAACAGCGGGAGCGCGCCAGGGCAGTAGAGGCCGCCGCGCGCGAAGCGGGCCGCGGCCCGCTGGACGTGCCGTTTCTGCTGCTGGTGCTGCTGCTGACGGGAATCGGCCTGATCATGCTCTTTTCCGCCAGTTTCCCCTCCGCCTATTACGAAACGGGAAATCCGGCTTACTATCTCATCCGTCAATCCATCTTCGCCGCGCTCGGCATCGCGGCGATGCTGGTCATCGGGCGCATCAATTATGAGCGTTTCCGCGCCGTTTCCAAGCTGCTGCTGCTCATCTCGATCATATTGCTGGTGCTGGTGCTGATCCCGGGCATCGGCACCGGCCGCATCACGCACGGCGCGCAGCGCTGGATCCGCAGCCTCGGCCCGATTCCGCAGTTCCAGCCCTCGGAGGTTGCCAAGTTCGGCGTCATCCTGTATTTTGCCGACAGCATCTCCAAGAAGAAAAGCCGGATGGCAACGCTGCGCGAGGGCATTTTGCCCTACGGATTCATCCTGGCGCTGCTGGCGGGACTGATGATGCTCGAACCCCACTTTTCCGGTACGGTGCTGCTCGTGGGCATTGGCGCGGTGATGATGTACGTCGGCGGCATCCGCAGTTACTGGGTCGGTTTCGGCTTGGCGGGCGCCGGCCTCGTGGCCTACGGCTTTATGAGCGGGATGATCAAGTATAACTCCTCACGCATCAAGATCTGGCTCGACCCGCTCAACCCCGAGTGGATGCAGGGCTCGGGCTATCAGATCCGCCAGAGCCTGCTGGCCATCGGTTCGGGCGGACTTTTGGGCGTGGGCCTGGGCAAGAGCCGGCAGAAATTTCTCTTCCTGCCCGAGGAGCACAACGACTTTATCTTCTCCATCGTCTGCGAGGAGCTGGGGCTGATCGGCGCGACGCTGATCATGGCGATCTTCGCCCTGCTGATCATCCGTGGGTACTGGATCGCACTGCACGCGCGCGACCGCTTTGGCAGCCTCCTTGCCGTGGGCGTAACCACGCAGATCGCGCTGCAGGTGTTTCTGAACATCGCGGTGGTGTCGAATCTCATTCCCAACACGGGCATTTCACTGCCGTTTTTCAGCTACGGCGGCACGGCGCTGGCCATCCAGCTGGCGGAGATGGGCGTGGTGCTGAGCGTATCGCGCCAGATGCCCGCGTCATAGCGACAGAGCAAAAAAGCGGGAGGGGGAGACCCCTCCCGTGCACGCATGGGAGAAAGGCAAATCGGGATTTGATGGAGGATAGATGATGAAAATAGAATCTGATAACATTATTCTTCGCGATATGATTGAGTCCGACATTGAGGACTATGTGCGTTGGTTCACGGTGGAACGCGAATGGGAAAACTGGGATGCTCCCTGGGAAAAAGAGGATACTTACGAGGAAACCGAGCGTAAAAAATGGACGGAATACTATGAATCTGTGAAAGATCGTCCGGATGATACTCTCCGATGGAAGTTTGAAATCGAATGGAACGGCAGACACATTGGCTGGGTCAGTTCCTACTGCATTGACGAAAACTACGAATGGATTGGAAAAGCCAAGGACGGTCAGACTGTTTATCATGCCGTAGGAATTAGTATTTGTGAACCGGATGTGTGGGGTAACGGCATCGGAACAAACACCCTCCGTGCTTTTATGAACTATTATTTTGAGAACGGTGTGAACGAGCTTTACACACAAACCTGGTCGGGCAATGTCCGTATGATCCGCTGTGCCGAAAAACTCGGTTTTGCAGAGTGCGACAGAGACGTGGATGAATGTGAGGTTGACGGGAAGAAATATGATGGGCTGACCTTCAAGATAAAAAGATGATTTCGCACAGATAATTACCGATTTGCCGTTTATTCCGTGAAAACGATTCGATCGAGATAGCAGCATAAGGGAGAGAAAGAACCATGAAAGTGATCTTTACCTGCGGCGGTACGGCGGGGCACGTCAATCCCGCGCTGGCACTGGCGGGCTATATGCTTCAGCGCGATCCGAATACGGAGATCCTGTTCGTCGGCGCGGAGCGCGGATTGGAGCGCGAGCTGATCGCGCACACGCCCTATCCGTTCCGCACGGTCAACATCTCCTCGTTCCACCGCTCGATGAAGCCCAGGGAGATCCGCCATAATCTGGTTACGGTGAGAAACCTGCTGCACGCCCGGCGGGAGGCCAATGCGATTCTGGACGACTTTCAGCCCGATCTGATCGTCGGCACCGGCGGGTACGCCAGCTATCCCATCGTGCGCTACGGCGCGGAGGCCGGCATCCCCACGGCGGTGCACGAGTCCAACATCGTGCCGGGGCTGACCACCAAGCAGCTTGAGCCCTATGCCGACCGCATCATGGTCGGCTTTGAGGAGTGCCGCGCCCATTACCGTCATCCCGAACGGGTGGTGGTTACGGGCACGCCCGTGCGCAGCGACTTTTTTGATCTCACCAAAAAAGAGGCCAAGCAGAAGCTCGGCGCGGACGACGGGAGACCGCTGATCGTCTCATTCTGGGGCAGCCTCGGCGCGGGGAACATGAACCGCTGCATGGCGGAATTCCTGTATCTCGAATCCGCGCACGAGCCGTTCCACCACGTGCATGGCGTCGGCTCGATCTGCTGGGAGAGAATGAGGGAGGACCTGAAGCGCTACGACGTGGACCTTGCCGCGCACCTGTCGCTGGACGTGCGCGAGTACATCTACGACATGGCGACGGTCATGCGCGCGGCGGATCTGGTGATCTGCCGGGCGGGCGCATCCACGCTCAGCGAGCTGACGGCGCTCGGCGTGCCGGCGATCCTGGTGCCGTCTCCCAACGTGACGAACCACCATCAGGAGCGCAACGCGCAGCTTCTGGGCGACCACGGCGCGGCGCTGGTGCTTTCGGAGGAGGGGCTGGACGGCAAAAAGCTGTTCACCGCTGCGGCGGAGCTTCTGCGTGATCAGCCGCGCCTTGCCGAGATGGGACAAAACATGGCGGCGCTTGGTATACACGACGTAACGCAGCGGATCTATGACACGGTGATGTCGCTGGTCAAATAAAAAAACAAAACGCCGGGGGAGGCACTTCGTAAGGAAATGCCTCCCCCCGTTTTTTCCGTGAGTAACTTGATAAAACCGAATATACAGTTAGATGAGATGGAACCTTCCGGATTTGAATGATATAATGGTATCAACAAATCAGTTTTTTGGAGGAAAGTATGATAATCAGGTGTGTGTGGGAGCATAATGGCAAAGATAGCATTCTATACGCTGACAATTTTATAGGCGCCTTTACAAGGGGCGCATCACAAGAGGAAGCTGTGCTAAAAATGCCGGAAGAAATACGACGCTATCAGCTTTGGAAGGGTGAAACGCCCGTCGATAATTGCCAAATTGTGATTGTTCAGGAAAAGGAATCTGATTTACAGGTCAAAGACGCCGATAGCGACGTGCTGTTCAGAACTGAAGAAACACCATTAAGCGCGGAAGAGTATCGGTATCTCAAATCGGCAGCAATGAAGTCCGCAGAAGATTTTTACAAACTCTATGCGTCATTTCCCGACAAAAACAAGAGCGCCAACCCGATTCGAAAGACATTTTACGGAGCAGTACCTCGTACCGCCGAGGAGATGTATCAACATACGAAAAATGTAAACTCATACTATTTTTCCGAAATCGGCGTTGATGCTGATAACGAGGGGACAATTGCCTCCTGTAGAGCCAGAGGTTTCGATGCGCTTGAATCGATCCCTGACTTTCTATCGTTGGAAGTGGCAACTGGCAGTTATGATGAGCTATGGTCTGTCAGGAAGGTTTTGAGACGTTTTATTTGGCACGATAGAATTCACGCGAAAGCAATGTTCCGGATGGGGATATTCACTTTTGGAGCAGATGTAATTCCTGACGTATTTGGATTTAATCGATAACCTCAAGTTTATCAGGTTGATTTAAGGGCAAAGAAAAGGCTTCCCCTTGAGGGGAAGCCTTTGACGAGCGCAACTCTGTCCCTGGTTTTAACGAGCATCGGATTATGGCCCCTAAATCCGGAACAGCACGACAAATTGGGCGTGACCATTGCGGCCACGCCCGTTTCAAATTCTATTCAGCCGGTAAAACTGCCCCAAAGCACCTTCCTTGTGGAGGATGCCCCGAAGGCCGGGCGTTTTTGTTATTTGTTATGAGAGGATAAAATCCATAGATACGGGGTTGTGGTCGCTGGAGCGGAAGGCCTTATTCACGACGCTGCTCGCCAGCACCTCCACGTTGGGGGAGACGAGGAAGCCGTCCACCGTCAGCATGTACTGCCCCTCGTGATACGGCCCGTCCGCGTTGCGGCAGGAGGGCACGGGGTCATCCTCATCCAGCGGGGCAACGAGCGTGATGTCGAAGCCGTCGAAGGTGTCCGCCGGGATCGGCTGGGCCAGCTCTGCGTGCCGCCGTCCATGAAGAAGCCGTAATCGTCCTCGTATGTGCCGAAGCCGTCGTTCCACGAGACGATGCGGTACGGTGTGCCGCACGCCGCCTCGTTGTCGGTTGCGCTGACGACGTCCAGCGCGAGACTGTCGTCCAGGAGGTGGTAGGCGATGAAGACGTAGGCCAGGCAGCCGCCGACGATGAGCAGCAGTGCCAGTGTGATGCACGACAGTGCTTGGAACAGCTTTTTCACGGCATTATCCGACCTTTCCACAATACTATCGGATTTATTGTGCCACAGCGCCGGGGAAAAAGCAAGGAAAAAGCGGTTGACGGACGGAAAGCCCTGCGCTATACTTAAACTGTATTACTGTACGCCGGAATTTGCGATGCAGGCGGGGCTTTTTCAAAAAACGGAACGCATTGCGCAACAAACCGCATACTATGGGTTAGTTTGGAGACTATGGTATGTGGAGGGAAGGCCATGTGTGAGCTGGTCATTGAGGGCGGAAATCGCCTGCGTGGAGAGCTGGAGATACAAGGCGCAAAGAACGGCGTGCTGCCCGTGCTGGCGGCATCGGTGCTGTGTGCGGACACGTGCCGGATCGAGCGCTGCCCGAAGCTGCGCGACGTGGATACGGCAATCGCCATTTTGCAGCACCTGGGCTGCCGGGTACGTTGGGAAGGCACGGCGCTGATCGTGGACGCTGCGCAGCTTGACGGATGCGAGATCCCGGACGCGCTGATGAGGGAGATGCGCTCATCGGTGATCTTCCTCGGCGCGATCCTGGCCCGGACGGGCGAGGCGGTGCTGTCCTATCCCGGCGGATGCGAGCTTGGCCCGCGCCCGATTGATATGCATCTTTCCGCCCTGCGCGCCCTCGGCGCGCAGATCGCCGAGCGCGGCGGGCTGTTGCGCTGCCGGGCGCAAAGACTGACCGCCTGTGAGATTGTTCTGCCGCTGCCGAGCGTCGGCGCGACGGAAAACGCGATCCTTGCCGCCTGCGGCGCGGAGGGGACGACGGTGATCTACAACGCCGCGCGGGAGCCGGAGATCGTGGAGCTGCAGGATTTCCTGTGCGCCCTGGGCGCGCAGGTCAGCGGCGCGGGCGGCTCGATCGTAACGGTTACGGGGAAACGAAAGCTGCACGGCTGCACGCACCGCGTGATCGCGGATCGTATCGCCGGCGCAACGTATTTGTGCGCGGTTGCCGCCTGCGGCGGAAGCGCGCGGCTGCTGGGGGTGGACTATCGACCGCTTTCCACCGTCGCCCTGGCGCTTTGCGAGGCGGGCTGCCGCGTGGTCAGCGAGGATTGCGCGGTGCGGATCGAAAGCGACGGCGCGCTGCGCGCCATCCGTCCGGTGCGCACGGCGCCGTATCCGGGGTTTCCCACGGATGCGCAGCCTGCGCTGCTCTCGGCGCTTGCAAGGAGCGTTGGCAGCACCGTGTTCGTGGAGAACATCTTTGAAAACAGATACCGCTACGTTGACGAGCTTGCGCGCCTGGGCGCGCAGATCCGCGTGGCGGGGCGTGTGGCGGTGGTCAGCGGTGTGGAAACGCTGCACGGCGCACACGTCAAATGCACCGATCTGCGCGGCGGCGCGGCGCTGGTGCTGGCGGGACTGCAGGCGCAGGGGCGCACGCACGTCGCGCTGCCGGAGCATATCGACCGCGGTTATGAGAGGATCGAGCGGGATCTTTCCAGCCTGGGCGCGCGGATCGCGCGGCACAATACATAAAGAAGCATGACGAGGACACGAAACGTATGGCAAGAAGACGCAGCAGAAGACGCAGGAGGGGAAGATTTTCTTTCCTTCTCAAGCTCCTGTGCTTTTTGATCATCATCGGTGCGGCGTTCGCTGCGCTGACCCTGTTTTTTACGATGAATTATATCATCATCACCGGCAACGAGCGGTATAGCCAGGAGGAGATCCTGCAGGCGTCGGGGCTGGAAAAGGGGGATAACCTCTATTTGATGAATAAGTTCAGCGTCAAGGAAAAAATTTTCAACGCGCTGCCCTACGTGGAGGAGATCTCTATTAACCGCCGCCTGCCCGACACGCTGCTGATCGACGTGCGGGAGGTCAGGGCGGCCGCGGCAATCCTGCAGGACGACGGCGCGTGGCTCATCAGCCCGAAAGGAAAGATCCTGGCACACGACAGCGAGGTGCCGGATGACTGCGCCCACGTGATCGGTGCGGCGCTGCAATCCCCCGCTGTGAACGAACCGGCGGTGTTTGCCGAGGAAAACGAGTACCGCAGCGGCGTAATGATGACGCTGCTGGAGCTTGCCTGTGCGCGCGGCATGAACGAGGGACTGGACAACATCGACCTGACCGACGAGACGGCGCTCAGCTTTTCCTATCTGGATCGCTTCGTTGTGAAAATGCCCTGGACGGCGGACGTGGGCTACAAGCTGGAGTGCCTGGCAACGGTGGTGGACTATCTGGAGGTCAACGAAACCGGCACCATCAACCTCATGGCGGACGGCAAGGCAAGTTTTATCCCCTCGTAGCGGGTGAAAAAGTTTTGCGGAATTGCTTTTCAGCTATTGACCCTGCGGGAAAAGCGTAATACAATAATAAATGATTAGAAGCACTTGATGTTGTGGCGATTATGACAAAAATCGCCCCATTCGCACAATAGATAGCAGGAGGAAGCGCTATGGCATTCGGATTGGAAACCGGACCGGAAAACGTGGTTAAGATTAAGGTCATCGGCGTCGGCGGCGGCGGCAACAACGTCGTCAATCGCATGGTGCGCACAGGGACGACCGGCGTGGATTTTATCGCCGTGAATACCGACAAGCAGGCGCTGAATATGTCCAGCGCAACGTATAAGATCCAGATCGGGGAAAAGCTGACGCACGGACAGGGCGCAGGCTCTGACCCGGAGGTCGGCCGCAAGAGCGCGGAGGAGAGCCGCAACCAGATCGCCAAGGCGCTGGAGGATACTGATATGGCCTTCATCACCGCCGGAATGGGCGGCGGCACCGGTACGGGCGGCGCGCCCATCGTGGCGGAGATTGCCCGCGAGGCCGGTATTCTGACCGTCGGCGTGGTTACGAAGCCCTTCGGATTCGAGGGACGCCGCCGTATGCTGCAGGCCGAGGCCGGTATCGAGGCCCTGCGCACCAAGGTCGATTCGCTGGTCATCATTCCCAACGAGCGGCTTAAGCACGCCACCGACCAGAAGATCACCTTTGCCAACGCGTTTGAAATCGCGGACGACGTGCTGCGTCAGGCGGTGCAGAGCATTTCCGACCTGATCCGCGACACGGGCTTTATCAACCTTGACTTTGCCGACGTAACGGCGATCATGAAGGACGCCGGCCTCGCCCACATGGGCGTCGGCCGCGCGGCGGGCAAGGGCAAGGCGGAGGAAGCTGCACGTATGGCAATCTCCAGCCCGCTGCTGGAAACCTCGATCAACGGCGCGCGCGGCGTGCTGATCAACGTAACCGGTTCGATGGACATCGGCCTGGAGGAGGTCGAGCAGGCTGCATCCCTGGTACAGGAGGCGGTCCATCCCGACGCGCTGACCATCTTCGGCGCCACGTTTGACGAGACGTTAGACGATGAGATCCGTGTAACCGTCATTGCCACCGGATTCGACAAGGACCCGCCGGCCGCTTCCGCCGCGCCGGAAAAGACCGCTCCGCAGCCACTGGAGCCGCTGGACTATGACGAGGAGAAGAAAGCGGCGGAAGAGGAGGGCAAGGCCGCCGAGGAAGACGACCCCTTTGCCGATATCTTCAAAATTTTCAACCGCGATAAAGAATAAACAAGTATTGCCAATTTCCGCAGACCTTGGTCTGCGGAAATTTTTTTATCCCGCCGTGCCGCCGCCGCAAAACGCTTCCTGCCAGTACAGCAAGTTTTTGCATCGGCTATTTGCCCGGACAAGTGCAAAGAGTAGTTAAGCCGCATTGCGCGTCGCTTTGCGGCAAAAAGCAAAAGAGGTGATGGAATGGATGAAACAAAGCGGCGATTGTCTCTCCGGCACCGTGCCGCGGCGCTCTGTGCAACGGTATTTTTTGCCATTTCACTCTCCGGCGGCGTCGTCCGTGCGGCGGAGGATCCGACGCTGCGCGTGGCGCCCGTCGGACGCACGGTGGGCGTGAAGCTGTTCTCCGACGGGGTGCTGGTGGTCGGCCTGTCCGAGGGGGAAAGCGCCGCGCGGGAAAGCGGCCTGCGCGAGGGAGATGTGGTGCTGCGCTTCAACGGTCGGGAGATCGACTCGACCGAGCAGCTTCGTGCACTGATTGCCGAAAACGGTGAGGCGCGTGCAACGCTCGCCGTGCGGCGCGGCGCAAAGACGCTTACCCTCAACGTAACCCCGCACGAGGATGCGGACGGCGTATGCCATTTGGGTGCATGGATCCGCGACAGTATGGCGGGGATCGGCACGATGACGTTTTATGACCCGCAAAGCGGCACGTTCGGCGCGCTGGGGCACGGCGTAACGGACGTGGATACCGGCGCGCTAATGCCGCTGCAAAGCGGCGGGATTATGGACGCCAGCGTGAAAGCCGTAAAGAAGGGCGAGAGCGGAGCGCCCGGAGAACTGCGGGGGGATTTTGACCTGACGCACGACTGCGGCACGCTGCGCGCCAATACGGACTGCGGTATCTTCGGCGTGATCGACGAGCCGGACGAGACGCTGCGCGCGCTGCCGACGGTTCCGGTGGCCGGGCGCGGCGAGATCCACACCGGAGGGGCGACGATCCTTGCCAACTGCAGCGGCGGGGAGGTGCGTGAATACGCCATCAAAATCGAAAAAATCTATCACGGCGCGGCGCCGACGCGCAACCTGCTCCTGCGCGTAACGGACGAGGCGCTCATTGACGCCACCGGCGGCATCGTGCAGGGAATGAGCGGCAGTCCGATCCTGCAGGACGGGAAGCTGGTGGGCGCGGTAACGCACGTGCTGGTCAACGATGCAACGAGAGGTTATGGAATTTTTATCGAAAATATGCTTCATGCGGCGGGACTTGGCGGGTAAGAGCCGAGGGCGCGGCGGCATTTGCCGCCGCGCCCTCCTTTTCGCGGAGAAAGGATTGACAGACGAGAAAGATTTGTTATAATGCTGCTTACATCCCGTTGATAAAAAGAAAACGGCGAAGGAGGGCTTGCGATGAAATACACCTATAAGACCAAGGACGTCTGCTCTATGGAGATCCATTTCGAGCTGGAGGACAACGTCGTGCGCAATATTGAGTTTTTGGGTGGCTGCAACGGCAATCTCAAGGCTATCTCCAAGCTGGTGGACGGCATGACCGTGGAGGAGATTGAGGATAAGCTGCGCGGCAATACCTGCGGCTATAAAAGCACCTCCTGCGCCGACCAGCTTGCGATCGCCGTGCGCAAGGCCTATACGGCGCAGAGCGCCAAATAAACGGACCGCGTGCAGGCGGCGGATCATTGAGCGCTGCGCACGGATGAAAAGAGACGATGATGCCCGCGCTTCGGCGCGGGCATTTTTGAGCAATTGGGTGCATTCGACAGAAATGTCGAATTCTGTCGAATGATTTTTGGCAGTTTCGACGGTGTTTTGCTTGAAAATGCTGTCCGAATATGATAGTTTATAGCCAAGGCAAAACGAAGACGTCATTTTTTCGCCACAGGCAGGCGGCCTTTGCCGGAAAATATGGAAAAGGATGGTTGTTATGGAGAACAGGACATCGGTCGTATTGGCGGATGCGAACGAGGAGTTCCGCATCATGCTGTCGCAGGCTATAGAGAAGACAAATGAATTTGAAGTGGTGGGATCGGTGTCGGATGGGATCAGCGCGCTGCAAGCGGTGGAGCAGTACCGGCCGCAGCTGTTGCTGACGGATATTGTGTTGCCGGAGCTCGACGGCTTCGGACTGCTTGATCGTATGGCTGCGCTGCCGTCGCGCCCGAAGACGATCCTCGTCTCCGCGCTCTACCGCGACGAGATCGTCGCCCAGGCAATGAGCCGGGACGTCGCTTTCTTCATGCCCAAGCCCTGCGAGGTGGAATCCCTGCTGGAGCGGATGCGTCAGGCCGTCGGAGCGGAGGACCTGTCCGCGGAGAGCGAGCTGGAATCGCTTCAGCGGCAGGTTACCGCCGTGATCCACGAGGTCGGCGTCCCGGCGCATATCAAGGGATATCAGTACGTGCGCGAGGCGATCGTCATCGCCGTGCAGGATATGGACGTGATCAACGCCGTAACCAAGGTGCTCTACCCGGAGGTTGCGCGCCGCTTCTCCACCACGCCTTCGCGGGTGGAGCGCGCCGTGCGCCACGCGATCGAGGTTGCGTGGGACCGCGGCGATCTGGAGACGCTGCAGCGCTACTTCGGCTATACCGTGTCCAACGCCAAGGGCAAACCCACAAACAGCGAGTTCATCGCCATGATCGCTGACAGAATTCGGCTGCAGAAGAAAAAGCGCGCGTAAGGGCAGAAAACAAAAGAGAGACGAAGAGGAGAACGATATGAAAAGCACGTGGGTGCTGGCGCAGACGGAGCAATGCGGCGACCCGGCTGGCAATCTGGCGCAGGCGCGGAAAGCGGTCAAAGAGGCAGTGGCAGCTTACCATCCGGACGTGATGGTGTTCCCGGAGCGCTTTTCCAGCCTCTACCCGAACGGAACCGACGACGCGCGCACCCTGGCGGCGGCGCAGGAGCTGGACGGCCCTTTCGTTACCGGTATGCGGGAGCTGGCGCGCTTAAACGGCCTTTGGATGATATTCGGTTTCGTGCGCAGGACGGAGGAGGACGACGGGCACGTCTACAACTGCACCGTGGTGCTGGACGCCGCGGGCGAGATCGTCAGCGTCTATCATAAGACGCACCTGTACGACGCCTTCGGCTACCGGGAGTCCGATCTCGTCAAGGCGGGCGACCGGCTCTTTGCGCCCGTTGACACGCCGTTCGGACGGGTTGGTCTGTTCGTATGCTATGAGGTCCGCTTCCCGGAGGTGGCCCGCTGCCAGACTTTGCAGGGCGCGGAGATCCTCGTCATGCCCACCGCGTGGATGAAGGGCGATTTGAAGAGCCATCATTTTCGCACGCTGATTACTGCCCGTGCGATTGAGAACACTGTTTACATGGTGGCCTGCAATCAGGTGGGCGCGGATACGATCGGCGAGAGCGTAGTCGTGGACCCGATGGGCGTGCCGGTCGCGGCCGCGGGCGCGGCGCCGACGCTGTTGTGCGCGCACATCGACACCGACCGCGTCGCGGCGGTGCGGGAAAAGCTGCCCTCCTGCAAGGACCGCCGCCCGGAGCTGTATACGATCTGACAGAATGGAAAAGACATAAGAGAATTAAGACAGCACAAAAACCACCTCCGACTGTTGGGTAAGATGACCCAAACGGCCGGAGGTGTTTTATGCATTATTGCCGATTGTTTTTGCTGCAGAAGTATGTTATCATAAAAATGCGACGCAATCGAATAATTTGAACCCAAGGGTGCATTTTATCTATTGGTAAAAATGCAGCCTCCTTTTGGCACCCCTTGGGTTCGTCAAACGATTGCGTCGCGGCAAGTGAGGCTTTGCATTTTTCGGTGCGTAGTCTCACTTGAGGCTACGCACTTTTTTATTGTGATGAAAGAGAGGGAGGAAGAAAAAACACATGAAAACACTGAAGTTGGTAACTGGCATCATAACACTAGCATTAACACTAATAGTACTTTTTCAGTCATGCGCAGCTGGGGCATATAATGTGCTTGGCAATAATGGTGAGGCGAGCGGGTCAGCGGGTTTTCTTGTCGCGATACTAATGATTGCTGGCGGCGTTATTAGTATATCTACCAGAAATTCAACGACAAAAGGGGGCTCGATTGCGGGACTTATCGTTTTTGGATTAGCCGCTTTGCTGGGATTTACGATGGCTGGTTCTTTTGCGGATCTCAATGTGTGGGCGGGATGGTGCTCGATAATGGCAGTTATTAATATCATCGCGATGAGAGCTATAAAAAAAGAACAAAATGCTAAAGGAGAAGAGAAATTATGAAAAAGAGTATAATGCTTCTATTTGCTGTTGCAATGCTTTTTTCGTTAGTAGCATGTGGAAGTTCCAGTACAGAAGCGAAATCAGATGATCAGACGACGCAGCAATCCAGCATAGATAAAGAACCAGTAAAGCCAGAAAGCGATTCTGAGACAAAGAGCAATTTCGTTATTGACAATGAGGTTATTGTTGACAATGAGTATTGCACAGTTACTCTTGTGAATGCTACTGCAAAGAAGAGTGGTGTTGATTTCAAGTTTTCGCTTGAAAACAAGACTACAGATAAGAATATAATGTTTTCTATGGATGATACGGCAGTTAATGGATGGCTGATATCATCGTTGTTTGCAGAATCTGTTGCTGCTGGCAAAAAAGCAACTGAGACATTGAGTTTCAGTAATTCTGATTTAGAGGATTGTGGACTTACCTCAATTGACAAATTAGAATTCTATTTGAGAGTATATGATAATGATGATTGGATGGCAGATGAGTTTGTTGAAGACACATTTACTGTGTATCCAACGGGCCTTACCGATGTTGAAGTTGTCAGCCCAGACAGATGGATAGGAAAAGACGAAATGACAGTTGTTGACGATGCCAACTGTTCATTTATTATTCTCGGTACATATGAGGACAGTGTATGGGGGTATACTGTAGCGGTATATCTTGAGAATAAAACCGCAGATCAAAGCATGGTGTTTTCTTGGGATGATGTCTCAGTAAATGGATATATGATAGATCCTTTCTGGGGAGCAAGTGTCTCTCCGGGTAATAAGAGGATCAGCACGATCAGCTTTAGTTCTTCAGAGTTCGATGAAAACAACATTGAGAGTGTTGACGAGATTGAGTTTGAGTTGAGAGTCTACAATGATGAAGACTGGTATGCAGATGATTATGTGAAAGACGTATTCACATATAAACCTGTTCAGTAAGAGCAATAACAATTGATTCAAGTTTTCATCGGATTTACAGCTGTTAAGAAGACAGGATTCACGGTGTGAATACTAGAGTTGCCATATTTACGCCATTGCTGTGAATCCCTGGGAAGCTGGTCGTGTGTACAGTCCCCAGTTCTTTCCCACTTACAAGTCCGCCCCACCCCTTGCATCCCCACGCCTCCCGTGCTACAATCAGACCAACAAGTTCTGCAAAGGAGGAATAACCATGATCATTCGGGAGAAAGAGAGACGGGTGGAGGTCGCAGAGCAGATGCGCGGGGGAGACGGTTGCATTATCAAACAGCTCTACGAGCCGGCGCAGATGCCGCCGCGCGCGCGGCTGCTGTCGGAGATGCGCATCGAGCCGGGCTGCTCCATTGGAACGCACGTGCACAAGGGAGAGTACGAGATTTTCTTTTTCAAGCAGGGCGAGCTGGTCCTCAACGACAACGGAGAAGAGCGCGTCGTCCATGCGGGCGATATGAGCATTTGCTACGATGGGGAGATCCACGGCCTTGCCAACCACAGCGAAGAAACCGCACTGGTCTATGCGGTGATTGTGAAAACTGAGGACTGAATGAAAAAGGGGAGGCTCCACCCAACGGGTGGAGCCTCCCCTTTTCTGTAAGCGGGTTATTTCTTTTGGATACGATGCTCGCCGCGGTTGGCACTGCGCAGGCCGATCTCCGTGCCGTGGTAGATGCGCACCAGATTGCCCCGGTGCTTATAGATGATGATGCCGGAGGCGATGCACAAAATCAGCGCCATGATGATGTTGTGCGTCAGCGCGCAGTAGGCGGGGAACGAGATCACCGTGGTCATCGTACCGAGGACGATGTAATCCGTCACCAGCGTGATGACCAGAATGGCGATGCACAATCCCAAGGCAAATTTCCAGTTCAGCGCCAGCGTCATGCCGAGATACGAGGCAAAGCCCTTTCCGCCGTGGAAACGCAGGTAAAAGGGAAACATGTGCCCGATCACGCAGGCCACGCCGGCCGCCACGCCCGCAAACGCAACGCCAGGGAACAGCCGCTCCGCCAGATACACTGCCAGCACGGCCTTGCCGATGTCGTGGATGCCGACGATCACGCCGGCCTTCCAGCCCCAGAGAAGCATCGCGTTGGACGCGCCGGGGTTGCCGCTGCCGTGGGATCGCAGATCGTCCCCCTTGAGCGCGGCGAGGTAAACCGCCATGTTGGACGTGCCCAGCAGATATCCCATCAATACGATGGGCAGATAGACCAGATTAGCCATCACGCACCTCCGAATCGTTCTTTGTCCCGCAGGATCTGCTTTTGATAGCGATCCTCCTCCGAAAAGATGCAGCCGCAGTATTTTTGCATGTAAAGCCCCAGCTCCCGGGCCTTGGCCTGTCCCGCGCGAAATCCCGGACGGAAGTCGCGGTACAGAAACTCCACGCCGTACTGCTTTCCCATGGCCTCGCCCACGGTTTTAAGCAGCTCGTGGTTCTGGTACGGGGAGATCAGAAGGGAGGAGGTATAGGCGTGAAAGCCGTGGTCCGCGGCGTATTTCGCCGCCGTGCCCAGGCGGATCGTGTAGCAGTGGGCGCAGCGATGGTCGATGTCCGACGCCACGGCGCGGACAAATTCGCGCAGGCCGTAGTCCTCCAGCACGCGTACGTCGATGCCGATCTGCGCGCCGTAGTCGATCAGCGTGTCGCGCCGGGCCTTATACTCCTGATAGGGGTGGATGTTGGGGTTGAACCACAGAGAAGTCGGCTCGATTCCCTCGGCGCGCAGGGTGTCGATGCAGTAGACCGAGCAGGGCGCGCAGCAGGAGTGCAGCAAGACGCTTTCCATCCTCCTCACCTTCCTTCTTGAGGCGAGTATAGCACGCAGCGACGTACATTACAATGGAAACTTGTGTGCGGCGCGCTGCAAAAATCGAAAACCGGGCGCTTGCGCCGCGCGCGGTACGAGCGGATACGGCCAACGTCCGGCCGCCGGAAGCGGCAAGAGCAGAAAAAGCCGTGCATCGGTTCCGATGCACGGCTTTGCTGTATGCCGGGACGCTTATTCAACGGTGAGGGAGCTCGTCTTGGTGCTGATGAGGCAGACGTAGCTCGTCCCTTTGCCGAGCGACAGAGGCGTGCCGTCGGAGAGGGTGTAAACGAAGGGACTGTTGCGGTCGGACTTGCTCCACTGGATGCGCACGGACTGTCCGCCGCAAAAATAGGTGCCGCTGCCCGTGCCCGTGGTGCGCACGCGGATACGCCCGGCGCTGTCGCCGGCAATGGCGTGGATATCCGTTTCCAGAATCAACACGTTGGTTACGCCGATCTGTTCGTCGGTGTTGCCGTCCTTGTACGCTTTGCCGTATTCGCTGACAAGATAGCGTTTCGTTTCCGCGTCGTAGTCAAATACGCCGGTTTTGTACTGCGTATAGCGCAGCGTGATGTGCTCCGCCGCCGTGCCGCTCACGGGCGTGCCGTCATCCGAAAAGACGACGGGATACTGATAGCCGTCCTTGTGTGTGAGACGATAGCGGCCCTTTGCCAGATAGTTCAACACGTTTTCCCCGGAGGTGAGCAGGCTGTGCTCATAACCGGCGCTCTTGCGCCGCACCGCGTCGCGCCAGAAAATGCGCGCGTCGCTGCCGCCGTTGACCCCGTCCATATTGTTCACGCCCCAGGCGGCGATATCCTGATACGCCTCGGGGCTGCCGCCGGCGTGCACCAGCAGCGCGTCGTGTCCCAGCGCCAGTTCCAGATAGTACGGGCGGACGGAACGGATGCTGCCGAGATTCCCAACGCCCTCCAACGTCTGAAAGACACCGAGCATCCGGGTGATGCCGCCCTCCGCCGGGACCTCGTAGATGATATCCGCCTGGCCCACGCCGAGCTGCGGCAGCGCGGCGCGGAGATTGTTGAACATGACGGCGACGGGGCGGTTATTCTCATATTCCGGCTCGATCGGAAGGCCGGTGAGCAAATTGATCCCGGCCGGGTCCGGGTCCGGCTCCGGTTCGGGGTCCGGCTCCGGCTCCGGTTCCGGCTCCGGGGCGGGGTCCGGCGCGGGGAGCTCCTGCTGCTCCGGCTGCGCTTCGGGCTGCGGCTCCGCCGCAGAGTGTACCCCGCAGGCGGCCAGGGAGAGAAGCAGGATCACGGAGAGCAGGAAGAGGATTCGTTTGCGCATCGTTTACACCTCACAAAAGGTTATGGTCAACCTAATGATATCAATACCGGGGCGCGCCGTCAAGGTGAAATCCGACGAAATCAGACAAAAGCGGCAGATGAGCGCCCGATCAGCGGGCGCGGCCGCCGGCGTTCACATCGCACCGGGGACGGACTTGCCGGCGGACGGGAAGGGCGGAACAAAAAACGGGAAAATCCAACGAAAGTTGTTGAGAATTACGCCGCTGCATGATATAATAAAACACCCCGTTTGATCCGCCCCTCTTTGAGAGGGGGCACCTGTGCGCAAAAACTGCGGGAAACCGGACACAACGGTATCCGGCGGCGGAAAACGGGGAGGCCCCCTTGAAAATGCTGCCTTAAAGGAGATGGAGAAATATATGAAACTTGGTATCGTCGGTCTGCCCAACGTGGGGAAAAGCACGCTGTTCAACGCCATTACCAACGCCGGGGCCGAGAGCGCGAATTATCCGTTCTGCACGATCGAGCCGAACGTAGGCATGGTGAGCGTGCCGGATGAGCGGCTGGATCGGCTCGCGGAGATGTACCACCCGAAGAAAAAAACCCCGGCGGTGATCGAGTTCGTCGATATCGCGGGACTGGTCAAGGGCGCGTCCCAGGGCGCGGGACTGGGCAATAAGTTCCTGGAGAATATCCGCCGCACGGACGCGATCGTGCACGTGGTGCGCTGCTTTGACGACGAGAATATCATGCACGTCGTCGCGGACGCAAGCACGAACGTGCCGGTGGACCCGCTGGGCGACATCGAGACGATCGACCTGGAATTGATCATGGCGGATCTGGAGATGGCAAAGCGCCGCGCGGAAAAGGCGCAGAAGATGGCCAAATCCGGGGACAAGAAATTCGCCCGCGAGGCGGAGGTGTTTTCCGCGCTTGCCGCGCATCTGGACGGGGGAAAATCCGCGCGCACGTTCGAGTGCGGCAAGGACGAGGCCGAGCTGATCGCTACGGCGGATCTTTTGAGCCTCAAGCCCGTGATTTATGCGGCAAATATGGACGAGGACGGCTTTGCCGACCAGGAAGGAAACGAGTACCTGCGCCAGGTGCGCGCGCACGCGGAGCAGGAGGGCGCGCAGGTGCTGCCCATCTGCGCCAAGCTGGAGCAGGATATCGCCGAGCTGGACGGCGAGGACCGGCAGATGTTCCTGGACGAGCTGGGTATCGCGGAGTCCGGCCTGGACCGCCTGATCAAGTGCAGCTATGCGCTGCTGGGGCTGATTTCATTTTTGACCTACGGCGAGGATGAGTGCCGCGCCTGGACGATCAAAAACGGCACCAAGGCGCCGCAGGCCGCCGGCAAAATCCACAGCGACATCGAGCGCGGATTCATCCGCGCCGAAACGATCAATTTCAGCGAAATGATTGCCTGCGGCAGCGTGGCGGCGGCGAAGGAAAAGGGCCTGCTGCGCTCCGAGGGCAAGGATTACGTCGTGCGCGACGGCGATATGATCTATTTCCGCTTTAACGTTTAACGCACGGCCGCGACGCGGCAAACAGAGAAAAGGAGAACGCAGGCGATGAAGCCCAACAACAAGCGGACCGTTCTGGTGGGATTGGCTTTTTTGTCCATCTGTGCGTTTTGGCAGATGTACGACAACATCATTCCGCCGATTTTGACCAACACCTTCCACATGGACGAAACCTTCTCCGGCATGATTATGGCGGCGGATAACGTGCTGGCGCTGTTTCTGCTGCCGTTTTTCGGCGCGCTGTCCGACCGGACGCACTCGAAGATCGGACGGCGGATGCCGTATATCGTCTTCGGTACGCTGGGCGCCGTGCTGCTGATGAACCTGCTGCCGATGCTGGATAACAGCTACGCCGGGGCTCCCTCGGGCGGCAAGCTGGCAGCGTTTGTGGTGATTCTGGGCCTGCTGCTCGTAACGATGGGAACCTACCGCTCGCCCGCGGTGGCGCTGATGCCGGACGTAACGCCCAAGCCGCTGCGATCCAAGGCCAACGCGATCATCAATCTGATGGGCGCGGTGGGCGGAATCATCTACCTTGCCGTGGCGGCGGTGATGTATCCCAACGCAAAGGTACAGGGGCTTGCCCACGTGAATTATCAGCCGCTGTTTCTCACGGTTTCGGCGCTGATGGCGGCGTCCGTGCTGATTTTGTATCTGACGATCCGCGAGCCGAAGCTGGCCGAGGAAGAGCGCGCCTATGAATCGGCGCACCCGGAGCAGCAGCTGGCGGAGGACGATGGCAGCGGCGATGCAGTGCTGCCCAAGGAGGTCAAGCGCAGCCTTGCCTTTCTCCTGCTGTCCATTGCGCTGTGGTTTATCGGCTACAACGCCGTAACCACCTGGTTTACGACCTACGCCGGCCGCGTGATGGGACAGGGCATCGGCGGCGCGTCGAAGTGCCTGCTCATTGCCACGGGCGGCGCGATTCTCTCCTACATCCCGATCGGCGTGATCGCCTCGCGGATCGGACGCAAAAAGACGATCCGGGGCGGCATCGTCCTGCTGACCGCCTGTTTTTTGGGCGGATACTTCCTCACGACCCGATTCCATGAGATCAACGCGGTGATGTTCGCGGTGTTTGCACTGGTCGGCCTTGCCTGGGCGGCGATCAACGTCAATTCGCTGCCGATGGTGGTGGAGATGTGCAAGGGCAGCGATATCGGCAAGTTTACGGGATATTACTATACCTTCTCCATGGCGGCGCAGGTCATCACGCCGATTCTGTCGGGATGGCTTTTGAAACACGTGAGCTATACGACGCTGTTCCCCTATGCGGCGCTCTTCGTGGCGTGCAGCTTCGTTACGATGAGCTTCGTGCGCCACGGCGATGCGAAGGTGGAGGCCAAGCGCGGCCTGGAGGCGTTTGAGGCGATGGATGAGTGAGAGAGCGGTGCGGTGAAAGCAATACGAAGAAAATGGATTGCCCTGCCGGCTGCGGCGGTGCTGGCACGCCTGGGGCTGCTGCGCGGGCGGAGAAACAACGAACAATGGACGGTGCTGGAGCGCTATCGCTACGCCCACCGCGGGCTGCATGACGACGCGCTCGGTGCGCCGGAGAATTCGCTCGCGGCGTTTCGCCGTGCGGTGGAAAACGGCTTCGGAGCGGAGTTGGACGTGCGCCTGCTTGCCGACGGGGCGCTGGCGGTGTTTCACGACGCAAGCCTGGCGCGTATGACCGGAAAAGAGGGCGTTTTGGAGGAACTGACTGCGGAAACGCTGCGCCAGTACCGCCTGGCAGGGACGGAGCATACCATCCCGCTGCTGCGTGAGGTGCTGGACGCCTTTGAGGGCACCGGGCTGCCGCTGGTGGTGGAACTCAAGAGCTTCCGGAACAATGCCGAGGAGCTGACCCGCCGGACGGTGGAGGAGCTGGACCGCCACAGCGTGCCGTACTGTATCGAGTCGTTCGATCCGCGCTGCCCGGTATGGCTGCGCAAGCATCGCAGTGAGATCGTGCGCGGGCAGCTCGCGCAGGATTTCCGGCGGAGGCCGTCCGGCAGCGGACGGGCGATGGACTGGTGGATGACGAATCTGTTGTTTAACGGCGCGGCCGTGCCGGATTTTATCTCCTATCGCTTTGAGGACAGAGACAATTACAACCTGCGGCTGTGCAGGAAGCTCTTCGGCGTGCGGACGTTCTACTGGACGATTCGCAGCAGGGAGGAGTTGGAGCAGGCCGAGCGCGACGGCGCGCTGGTGATTTTTGAGCGGTTTATCCCGTGAAGTCGCGGGAAGCGAGAATCGTTTGCGCGCAGCGAACACGGTGCGCGGAGAAAGAGAGGATATATCTATGGAAGAAAGCAGACGCCGCTGGGGCGACCGGCGAGATGGCAAGCTGATCCGGGATCTGGACGCCATGCACTACGTGATGGGCATCGTCTATCCCCATCGGACGGACAATGAGGCGTATATCTCCGAGCGGATCGACCTGGAAAACGTAAAGGCGTTTTTGGCAAAAAAGAATTACGAGGGAATCGAATTCAAATATACCATTTTCCACGTGGTCCTGACCGCCCTGGTCAAGACCATCACACTGCGCCCGAAGCTCAACCGGTTTATCGTACACGAGAACTTCTATCAGCGCAACGAGATTACCGCAGGCTTCGTGATGAAAAAGAGCTTCGACGATCGCGCCGAGGAGGGCATTGCGTTTACGCACGCCAAGCCGGAGGATACGATCGACAGCATCCATGCGGATTTGAAAAACCAGATCACGGGCTACCGCGGCGGTAAGCACGACAGCACCGGCGACGCCATGGATATGTTCAATAAGCTGCCGCGCTGGCTCAGCAAGCTCCTGCTGCATATCGTGATGTGGCTGGACAAGCGCGGCAAGGTGCCCGCGCAGTTCGTGGCCAACGACGCCAACTATGCGTCGGTATTTCTGACGAATCTCGGCTCGATCAAGCTCAAGTGCGGGTACCATCATCTGTCCAACTGGGGCACTACGTCGCTGTTCGTTGTGATCGGGGAGAAGAAGTGGACGCCGTTTTACAACGAGCACGGCTTTTTGAAAATGTGCGAGACGCTGGATATCGGCCTGACCGTGGACGAGCGCATCGCAGACGGGTATTACTACGCCAAAAGCATTCGGCTGTTCAAACATCTGATGGAGCATCCAGAGCTGCTGGAGCGGCCGATCGGGGAGGAAGTTGACTATGAGTGAGACGATGGTGAAAACGCCGTGGAAGGAGAATACGGGCGGCGCGCCGATGTACCTGGACTATTTTGAGGGCTCCATGTTCGAGAAGGTCGAGGCCGTCGCCAAGCAGTATCCCAACTACGTCGCCTTTGACTTTATGGGACGGCCCACGACCTATCGCCAGATGATTCTGGAGATTGAACGCTGCGCCAAGGCGCTCAAGACCATCGGTATCCGCGAAAATGACAAGGTTACCATCGCCATGCCGAACTGCCCGCAGGCAATCTACCTGTTCTATGCGGTCAACCTGGTCGGCGCGGTTGCCAATATGATTCATCCGTTGTCTGCGGAAAAGGAGATCGAATTCTATCTCAACGAATCCGAGAGCGTGCTGGCCATCACGCTCGACCAGTTCTATGACAAGTTCGAGCGCATCCGCCAGAACACCAAGGTGATCAACATCGTGATCGCCTCCGTCAAGGACGCGCTCAGCAAGCCCATCCGCGCAGGGTATATGCTTACCGAGGGACGCAAGATCCAGAAGATCCCCGACGATGCGCCGGTGCTGATGTGGAAGGACTTCCTGCGCCTGAGCCGCTCGTGCTTCTATAAGACGTATAAGGTCAAGCGCACGGGCGACAACCCGGCGGTGATCCTCTATTCCGGCGGAACGACCGGCACGACGAAGGGAATCGTGCTGACCAACAAGAATTTTAACGCTCTGTCCCAGCAGATCGTGGCGACGAACCCGATGTTCCGCCCCGGCGACAAGATGCTCGCCGCCATGCCGCTGTTCCACGGCTTCGGCCTGGGTGTCTGCATCCACTCGATGCTGGCCAACGGCGGGCGCTGCATTCTGATCCCCCGCTTTACCGCCAAGAGCTATGCCAAGCAGATCGTCAAGTATAAGTGCAACTTTATCGCCGGCGTGCCCACGCTCTACGAGGCGCTGCTGCGCCTGCCGAGCATGGACGGGGCGGATCTGTCCAGCTTGAAGGGCGTGTTCTCCGGCGGCGACAGCCTGTCCGTGGAGCTGAAGAAGAAATTCGACAAGTTCCTCTACGACCACAAGGCGGTTATCCAGGTGCGCGAGGGCTACGGTACGACCGAGACGGTTACGGCCTGCTGCCTTACGCCGCCGCATATGCACAAGGAGGGCAGTATCGGCGTGCCCTTCCCCGACACCTATATCAAGATCGTTGAGCCGGGTACCGACCGCGAGCTGCCTTACGGCGAGGAGGGCGAGATCCTGCTTGCCGGCCCCACCGTGATGAAGGAGTATATGAAGCACCCCGAAGAGACGGCCAATACGCTGCGCACCCATGCCGACGGGCTGACCTGGGTCTATACCGGCGACCTCGGTACGATGGATGAGGATGGCTTCGTGTTCTTCAAGGGGCGCGCCAAGCGCATGATCATCTCCTCCGGCTACAATGTCTATCCTGCACAGATCGAGAACCTGCTCGACGCGCATGAGCTGGTGCAGATGAGCTGCGTGATCGGCGTGCCGGATGCGTATAAAATGCAGAAGGTGAAGGCGTTCGTCAAGCTCAACCCCGGCGTGCCGGCCAATGAGGAGACGAAGAAAGCGATCCTGGACTACTGCGCCAGGAACGTGGCAAAGTACGCCATGCCCTATGACGTGGAGTTTCGTGAGGAGCTGCCTAAGACGCTGGTGGGGAAGGTTGCCTACCGCGTGCTGGAGGAAGAAGAGGCGGCGAAGATTGCGGCGGAAAGAGAGCGGAAAGAAGGCTGAGCCATGCGTGCACAGGAACTGCTGCAAGCATTGACACGAGGACAATTCGACGAGCGACTGCGCACCGTTTCCGGTGGGCAGCCGCTCGCCGTGCTCTATGAGCGCATCCGCTCCGTAGTGGAGGGCTTTTGCGCCAACTTTGACGACGGACAGACGCGCGAGCTGATGATCTTCAGCGCGCCCGGACGCACGGAGCTGGGCGGGAATCACACCGACCATCAAAACGGCTGGGCGCTGGCGGCCAGCGTGGATCTGGATACGCTGGCCTGCGTGGCGCGCAGCGAGCTGCAGCGCATTCGCATCCAGTCCCGCGGACACAGGCGGATCGTTACCGAACTGGATCACCTCTCCAGACAGAAGAAGGAGGTCGGCAGCTCCGCCGCGCTGGTGCGGGGCATCGCCGCGCGGATCAGCGAGATGGGGTATCCGGTGAGCGGCTTTGACGCCTATACCGAAACCCGCGTGCTGCGCGGGGCGGGATTGTCCAGCTCGGCCGCATTCGAGGTACTCATCGGCACGATCTGCAACGACCTCAGTTGCGGCGGCGCGCTGAGCAGCACGCAGATCGCGCAGATCGGGCAGTATGCGGAAAACGAGTATTACGGCAAGCCCTGCGGCCTGCTGGACCAGTTGGCCTGCGCCACGGGCGGCGTGATCGCGGTGGATTTTGCCGATCCAAACCGGCCGTGTATCCGACGCTGCGCGGTGGATTTCGAGCGTGAGGGCTACGCGCTGTGCATTATTGACAGCGGCGCCAACCACTCCGATCTGGATGCGGAGTACGCCGCGATCCCGCGGGAGATGCAGGCGGTGGCGCAGTATTTCGGGAAGAAAACGCTGTGCGGGGTGGATGAGGCCGCATTTATCCGCGAGCGAGACGCGATAGAAAGGCAGGTCGGAAAGCGCGCCGTGCTGCGCGCGGAACACTTCTTTGCCGAGACGAAGCGCGCGCAGGCGCAGTACGAGGCGCTGTGCGCGCACGACATCAAGCGCTATCTGACGCTGATGCGCGCATCGGGGGAGTCGTCAGAGGAGAAACTGCAAAACGTGGCGCTGCCGGGCGAAGGGGGCGATACGCTGCTGCGCGTGATCGAGCAGACACGCTCGCTTGCCGGCGAGGACGGTGCGGCGCGCGTGCATGGCGGCGGCTTTGCCGGTACGGCGCAGGCCATCGTGCCGATGGATCGGCTGGAGGACTTTGTCGCCGGGATGGAGCGCACGGTGGGCGCAGGCTGCTGCCACGTGGTGCATCTGCGCGACGTGGGCGGCGTGAGAGTGATTTGATTTTTTACTGAAAAGCAGGGGCGGGTACCGAAGGATACCCGCCCCTGTTTTTTGCCGGGTCATTTCGCGCCCCGGCGCGACGTCCTTTTCCCGCGAAGGAAAAGGACGCAAAAGTTCGCCCGAACCGCTTCGGTTCGGGACTCCCGCTTTGCGGTCATCCCTGCAATTTCGTAGCTTTTTGTTTTGAAAAATGAGTTTTGCCGTAGACGATCGGCGTGCTTCTCGTACCGCTGTCGCTTATGCATTTCTTGTTGGAATCGATGCACAAACTTGCCAAAGAAGTTTCTGAACAGGTTTATTCAGAAGCTTTTCTAACAGGTTTGTGCTGGGCATTGCTTCAAGCGCAATAGAGCGGCAGCGGACTCAGACGCTGGACCAATTCGTCCATACACAGACAGTGGTCGATTCAAAAACACCGGGCGAAAGTGTGGCTGAGCACGTCGCAAAAGCGATCTCTTTTTGGCGGGCGACACCGTTTTTCTCTGACAAGTCCAGAGAAAAATGGGGTCGCATTCGTCTTTTGCGCCGTGGGCAAAGAAGGTCGCGCCGGAGAGCGAAATGCTTCTTATTCCTTGCCCTTGCGGTGCAGCCCGTGCCGCTTGATCAGACACAGCTGATCCATGCAGTTTTCACAGGCGAGGAAGGCGTTCGTCTCCTCCAAAAAGCGCTCGGGATGATGGTAGTAGGTATATTCCCACAAAAAGGTGCAGATACCCGCCAACAGGACGAGACTCCAGGAGTAAAAGTGCGGGATGAAGATGAACGGCGTTGCGATCATGATCGTGCCCCAGGCGAAGATGCGGCAGGTGACGCAGCACTTGTTTTTCATCACCAGCTTTTGAAACGGGCAGTAGAAAATAATGCAGATCAAATCGGAAAGGTAATAAAACGTGGCCAGGAGGACCATGGTGGGCACGCCGATGATCTCGCGCAGGTAGAGCACGGCGAAAATCAGATTCAGCCCGATCCACAAAAGCGCCACGCGCGTGGCGCCGAGATCCAACCGCGTGAGATGCATACGCAGGCGCAGCCCGTCTACCACGGATTCGATCTCATTGAAGTACCGGGGAAACTGCTTGAGGCAGCCGCGGCTGATACGCGAATGCGGGGACAGCTGCGCGGCAAAGGAGATGAGAAATATCAGCCACAGCAGATTGACGGGGTGGAATAGGCGGGCGTTTTTCGTGAAGTCCAGCGCGGTGCGGTCGGTCAGATACTGGATCAGAACGAGCAGCAGCACCAGCGCACGAAAAGAAAAGCGGACCAGATAGGAGCGCAGCATTTTTGTGATTTGTTCCATGCAAAACCTCGTTTTCCGGAATCAGTTGAGAGCGTCGGCGTTGAGCGCAAACAACTCGTGGATACGGCGCAGCAGGGCGGGGTGGCCGGCAAGCGAGGGGTCGGCGGCGAGAAGGCGCTGCGCCTCATCCTGCGCCTGATGCAGCAGTTCCATATCACAGGTGAGATCCGCCACGCGCAGCGCGGGCAGCCCGTGCTGGCGCGAGCCAAAAAAGTCGCCGGGACCGCGCAGCTTCAGATCCTCCTCGGCAACGGTGAAGCCGTTGTCGGTACGGGTCATGATTTGCAGGCGGGCGCGTGTTTCGTCCCCGGAATGGTCAGAGACGAGGATGCAGTAGGATTTGTGCTTGCCGCGGCCCACGCGGCCGCGAAGCTGATGAAGCTGACTGAGACCGAAGCACTCGGCGTTTTCAATCAGCATGACGGTGGCGTTGGGGACGTCCACGCCGACCTCAATGACGGTGGTGGAGACGAGAACGTCGATCTCGCCGCCGGCAAAGGCGCGCATGAGCGCGTCCTTTTCTTTCGCTTTCATCTTGCCGTGGATCGGCGCGACGGTGCGATCGGGAAAGACCTCGGTTTGCAGCTTTTTGGCGTATTCGGACACTGCCTTGCGCTCGTCGGGAAGCAGCTCGTTCTCACCGACCATGGGACAGACAACGTAGACCTGCCGCCCTTCGGCAAGCTGCTTGCGCAAAAACGAATAGATGCGCTCATGATAAGAGGAGGGGACGGCAAAGGTGTCGATTTTCTGCCGGCCGGGGGGCAGCTCATCGATGAGCGAAACGTCCAGATCGCCGTAGATAATCAACGCAAGCGTGCGCGGAATCGGCGTGGCGGACATGACCAGCAGGTGCGGGTTTTCACCCTTCGCACCGAGCGCGGCGCGCTGCCCCACGCCGAAGCGGTGCTGCTCGTCCGTAACGACCAGGCCGAGCGAGGCGTAGACCACGTCCGGAGAAATCAGCGCGTGCGTGCCGATGATCAGGTCGATCGCACCGGAGGCGAGCCGGGAGAGGAGCAGCCGGCGGGCCTTGACGCCCGTTGCCGCGGTGAGCAGCGCGCAGCGCACGCCGAGAGGCTCCAGCAAGGGGGCGAGCGTGTGATAGTGCTGCTCCGCCAGAATCTCCGTGGGCGCCATCAGCGCGGATTGCAGGCCGTTTTTGACGGCAAAATAAGCCGCGGCAGCGGCAACCATCGTCTTGCCGGAGCCGACGTCGCCCTGGCAGAGACGGTTCATCGGACGGCCGGAGCACATATCGCGCAGACAATCGTCCACGGCGCGCTGTTGCGCGCCGGTGAGGGAGAAGGGAATGGCGGCGTAAAACGGCTGCAGGTCGACCTTCGTGCAGCGCGGACCCTGCGCCTCCGTGCGGCGCTCGCGCAGCAGCCGCAGGCCCAGCGTGAGCAGATACAACTCCTCAAAGACCAGTCGGCGCCGTGCGACGGCAAGTGATTCGTCGTCCGCGGGAAAATGTACGTTTTCATAGGCGAAACGCACGTGGCAGAGCTGATGGGCAAGGCGCGTCTGCTCAGGCAGAACGTCCGACAGTTCATCCGCGCAGGCGTCCAGCCCCTGCCGGATGGATTTGGACAGCAGGCTTTGGCTGACGCCGGCGGTGAGGGGGTAGACGGGCATGATGCGGCCGGTGATCTGACCGACGCCCTCGCGTTCGAAGACGGGGTTGGTCATCTGCTTGCGCAGCAGCGTCCCCTCGACCTTGCCGAAAAAGACGTAGGCGTCGCCCGTGTGGAAGGCGTTTTTGAGGTAGGCTTGGTTGAAATAGGTCAGCTCCAGCGCACCGGATTCATCCACCACGCGCAGCTTCAAAAGCTCCAGCCCTTTGCGGATGCGGCTCAGCCGCGGTTCGGCGGCGACGATCGCGCGCACGCAGACCGTCTCGCCGGGGATCAGATCGGCAATGCGACGGTATTCGCGCCGATCCTCATAGGTACGGGGAAAGTAGGAGATCAGCTCACGCAGGTTGGTAACGCCGAGCCGGGCAAGCGCCTTCGCACGCGCCTCCCCAATGCCCTTGACGTAGCGCACGTCGGTATTCAGATCGGACATAACGGCACCTCCTCCCACTCATGATGCGCCGCCCCGCAGGGGAACGACGGGATTGCCATTGGCGGCGGCAATCCTGCCGCCGCCAAGGTGTTTTTCATTCTTTGTGCCATCACCCGGAAAACGATGGAAACAGAGAAGCAAATTGCGTTTTTGCCAGTATGCGGGATTGCGGTCAGACCTGCGATAAGTTGACATAATCCAAAAAGCGGAAACGCAGACCGTTTTCCACGAATTCTCCGCTTTGCCAGCCGAGGGACCAGGCGGGATCCGCGTCCAGATCGGGGAAAAAGCTGTCCGCCTCCGGGCAGGCGTCTACCTTGGTAACGTAGACGTGAGCGCAGCGGGAGAGGAGTGCTGCATAGACGCTGCTGCCGCCGATGACCATGACGTCATCGTCCCCCGCAAGGGCAAGCGCATCGTCGATCGAGTGGGCGATTTCCGCGCCGTCAATCGTAAGGTCGCGGTGCGTGAGAACGATGTTGCGCCGGTTGGGCAGGGGCTTTGCGTGTGGGAAGGTGAGCAGCGTCTTATAACCCAGAATCACCGTTTTATCGGTGGTCAGACGGCGAAAACGACGCAGATCGCTGCTGATATGAAAGAGGAGCCGGCCGTCCCGGCCGATGCCCCAGTTCTGGCTGACACAGACAATGGCGTTCATGTTCTCACCTCAAATGGCAATGGGGATCGTAGCTTCAAACGGGGAGGGGTCATAGCCCTCCAGCGTGAAGCTGTCGCGTGTGAAGGCGTAGAAATCTGTGATCGTGGGGTCCATCGAAAATCGGGGCGCGGGCCGTTCCGGCTCCCGGAGCATCGCCTCAATGATGGGAACATGACGGTCGTAGATATGCGCGTCGGCAATGACGTGCACCAGCTCGCCCGCCTTGAGCCCGGAAATCTGCGCCATCATGTGTACCAGCACGGCGTACTGCACGACGTTCCAGTTGTTTGCCGCCAGCATATCCTGTGAACGCTGATTCAAAATCGCATTGAGCGTGTCGCCGGAGACGTTGAAGGTCATCGAGTAGGCACAGGGATAAAGACCCATCTCGTGCAGATCCTGAAAATTGTAAATGTTGGTCATGATGCGGCGGGAGGCGGGGTTGTTGCGCAGATCGTAGATCACGCGGTCCACCTGGTCAAACATCCCCTCTTTGTACTGATGCTTGACGGCGAGCTGATAGCCGTACGCCTTGCCGATGGAGCCGGTCTCGTCCGCCCAAGCGTCCCAGATATGGGTGGAGAGATCGTGGACGTTGTTGGATTTCTTCTGCCAGATCCACAGCAGCTCGTCTATCGCAGACTTCCAGTAGGTGCGCCGCAGCGTGAGGATGGGAAATTCCGCCGAGAGATCGTAGCGATTGACAAGGCCGAATTTCTTGATCGTGTGCGCGCTGGCACCGTCGGCCCAGTGGGGGCGGACGGTCAGATTCTCATCCCCAACGCCGTGGTTGAGGATTTCCATACAGTTTTCACGGAATACCCGGTCGGCATAGCTCATGGTCTACCTCCGAAAAAGTGATGGGTCAAGGCTGACCTCGCCGCCGGCAAAGCGGATGGCGCCGAGCGCCAGCTCCAGCGTGGGGTCGGTAGCGGGATAGTCGAGACGGTACAGGGAAAAGGCGAGAGGCAATTCGGTGCAGCCGAGAATCAGCGTCTCCGCGCCGCGGTTGAGAAGCGACTGGGCGCAGAGGCGAAACCGGTCGATCGGGAAAGTCATGTCTCCGGCCTTGATGCCGTTGTAAATCAAATCCATTACGGCGGCCTGGTCCTCCCCGCCGGGGATGATCAGATCAATGCCGCTGCCGGCAAAAATACGCTGATAGATACCGGCGCTCAGCGTGCCGTCCGTCGCCAGCAGGGCGGCGCGGCGCACGCCGCGCGCACACAGCGCGTCGCGCGTGAGAGCAATCATGTGCAGCACGGGAATATCCACAGCACTTTGCAAAGAGTCGTAATAGCAGTGCGTGGTGTTGCAGGGAATGATCAGAACGTCCGCGCCCGCGGCGACAAGACGGCGGGCGCTTTTGATCATCTCCGGCAGGGGATCGGCGCCGCCGTGGAGCAGCGCTGCCGTGCGGTCCGGAATGCCGGTGTTGGAGTCGATGATCACGTGCAGATGCTGCTGATCGGTTTGCGCACGGGTGTGCAGGGTGATCTTTTCAAAGAGGTCAACGGTGGCAAGCGGGCCCATACCGCCGAGAATACCGATAGTCTTTTTCTCCATGACGGCGATCACAGCCCCTTGTCATGCGCAATGATGCGCTTGAGCGCGTCCACCGCAACCTTGACCGCGGCGGAGGTGTCCTCGCTCATGGTCTGGTCCAGACCGGCGGCTTCCCGCTCCTGGTTCCAGACTGTGTGGAAGCACGAGCCGCAGCGACAGCCGAGCGCCGCGGCAACGACGAACAGAGCCGCAGACTCCATCTCGCTTGCCTTGACACCCAGACGCTTCCAGCTTTCCCATTTCTGCTTGAGTTCGTAGAAAACGGGGCTGGCGTCGGGGCTGTGTTGACCGTAAAAGCTGTCCTTGCACTGCACCACGCCGGTATGCACGCGATAGCCCAGCGCGCGGGCGGATGCGCTCAACGCGGCGGTAAGCTCAAAATCGGGGACGGCGGGAAACTCGATCGGCGCATATTCCAGGCTGGTGTGCTCGTAGCGGATGGCGCCGGTGGCGACGACGATGTCGCCGCTGCGCACGTCCAGATCAATGCCGCCGCAGGTGCCCACGCGGATGAACGTGTCCGCACCGAGCTTGTGCAGCTCCTCCATGGCGATGGAGGCCGAGGGACCGCCGATGCCGGTGGAGCAGACGCTGACCTTCTCGCCCAGCAGTGTGCCGGTGTAGGTAACATACTCCCGGTTTTGCGCGATAAACCGCGCATCGTCGAACAGCGCGGCGATGGAGGCGCAGCGGCCGGGGTCTCCGGGAAGAATCACATAACGCCCAACCTCGCCGCTGGCGCAGTGAATATGATACTGACGTTCCAATTCGTGCATAAGATCACCTTCAGTATAGAATACAAAATCATTATATCAGTTGTTCGGGGAAAAGACAAGTGCGCCGTGCAAAAACAAACGAGCGGTTGCTTGTTTTGGACGGGGAAGTGTGGTACACTGGACGAAAACCGAGGGGGACGGGATAATGAGCCGGAAGGAGAGAGAATATATGGGCTATACGGCGATCCTTTTCGATATGGACGGCACGCTGATGAACACGCTGGAGGATATGGCGGCGAGCGTGAACGCGACCCTGCGCGCACTGGGATACGGAGAGCGGAGCAGGGAGCAGGTGCGCGCTTTCGTTGGCAACGGGGCGGAGATGCTGATCCGGCGCGCCATGCCGGAGGGAAGCGGCGAGCAGGAAATCGCGCAGGCCCTGGAGCGGTACCGGGAACACTATGCGGCGCATTGCCGGGAAAAAACCAGACCGTACGATGGGATCGTCGCACTGCTGGAGACGCTGCATGATGAGGGAAAGCGGGTCGCTGTGGTATCCAACAAGCCGGAGGGAGCGCTGTGGACGCTGTGCGATGAGTATTTTGCGGGCCTGGTGGAGGTCGTCGTCGGCGACACGCCGGGGCGCAGACGGAAACCGTGGCCCGATATGGTCGAGGCGGCGCTCAAGGCGCTGGGTGCGGAGAAAAAAGACGCGGTGTACGTGGGCGATTCGGAGGTGGACGTGCAGACCGGGAAAAACGCGGGATTGCCGGTGATTGCGGTGAGCTGGGGATTTCGCGGGCGTGAGGCGCTGGAGAAGGCCGGAGCCGAACGAATCGCAGACACGGTGGAGCAGCTGTACGGGGAGCTGACGTAAAAGTGAACAGACGGAGCAGCCGGGAGAGATCCCGGCTGCTTTTTTGCGAAGATTTGAAAAAAGTTTTTTTGTTGCACGCAAGCGTGCAACAAAACGATGACGGGCAGGATAGGTGAGGAGAGAACGGAGGACGGACGGTGCAGATGCGGGAAAAGGAAAAAAGGGAGCAGAGGCGGGCGTTTTGCCGGGAGTATCTGGAGACGTTGGACGAGCAGGCGGCGGCGGAACGCTGCGGCGTGGCAAGCGGGACGGAACTGCTGCGAAGCGAGGCGGTGCGCAGGGAGCTGGAAAAAATGCGCGAGACGCACGGCGACGTGCGGCGCGAGGACGTGCTACGGAAGCTGTGGGAGATGGCGGCAGCGCCGGTGGGGGACGTGATCCGGCTGGTATGGATGGACGAGCCGACGAAGGAGGAAATCGAGGGACTGAACCTCAAAGCGGTGGCGGAGCTCAAACGCGGAGCAAACGGCGGCGTGGAGGTGAAGCTGATCGACCGGGTGAAGGTGCTGGGGACGCTGGGCACGATGATCGGAGGCGGCGGGCGGGACGACCCGGAGGAGCTGATCCGCGCGCTGGAGGCCGCCGGAGAGGAGAATGCGGATTGGGGCGAGTGAGACGTTTTTCCGCTAAACAGCGCCGGGCAATGACCTGGTGGACGGGGAAACGGTACGAAGACTATGACGCGATCATCTGCGACGGGGCGATCCGGTCGGGCAAGACGCTGGCGATGGGAATGGGATTTTTCCTGTGGGCAATGGCCCGATTTAACGGCGAGCAGTTCGCCCTGTGCGGCAAGACGATTTCAGCGCTGCGGCGCAACGTACTTGCAGAGGTGCTGCCGCAGCTGCGCGCGTTGGGATACCGTTGCGAGGAAAGACGGAGCGAAAACGCGCTGCTGGTGCGTTGGTGCGGAAGAGAAAACCGGTTTTTCCTCTACGGCGGCCACGACGAGTCCAGCGCGGCGCTGATCCAGGGCGTAACCCTGGCGGGAGTGCTGTTTGACGAGGTGGCGCTGATGCCGCGCAGCTTCGTGGAACAGGCCGGCGCGCGCTGCAGCGTTGCAGGGAGCAAGCTGTGGTTCAACTGTAACCCGGAGGGGCCACAGCACTGGTTTTACCGGGAATGGATCCAGCGTGCCGAGGAGCGCGGCGCACTGTACCTGCACTTTACGATGGCGGACAATCCGGGGCTGAGCGAGCGGATCAGGAAACGGTATGAGAAAACCTACAGCGGAATGTTCTACCGGCGGTTCGTGCTGGGCGAGTGGACGGCCGCGCAGGGATTGATCTACGACTTCTTCTCGCCGGAGGAGTATTGCTGCGACGCGCCGGAGAAGCCGTGGGAGGAGCTGAGGATCTCCGTGGACTACGGAACGGCCAATCCGACGAGCTTCGGCCTGTGGGCCTGCAAAGAGGGGATCTGGTACCGGGTGGAGGAATACTATTACGATTCGCGCACAGAGGGACGGCAGAAGACCGACGCGGAGTATCTGGAGGATCTGAAAGCCCTGGCAGCCGGACGGGAGATCGAACGGGTGATCGTCGATCCGTCGGCGGCGAGCTTTATCGAATGCGTGCGCAGGGCAGGCTTTGCCGTAACGCGCGCAGACAACCGCGTCAGCGACGGGCTGCGCGTAACGGCAGACCTGCTGAAGCGAAGGAAAATCGTGATTTGCCGAAGCTGCACGAACTGCCTGCGGGAGATGGCGGGCTACGTGTGGGAGGGCGGCGAGCACGACGCACCGCGCAAGGAAAAAGACCATGCGATGGACGAGATGCGCTATTTCGCAATGTCGCTTGCGCGCGGGAGACAAAGCGGAGCGTTTGCAATCCGCAGCGTGGAACGGCGGGCAAGATGACAAGGAGAGGAAAAACCATGAGAAGTTTGAGACGAAATAAGACAAAAGGCGCGGCTGCGGCAGCGGTGCAGCTGCGCTCCAGCGGCGCGCAGCCCTTTGGCGCGCTGCGCAGTTACATACCGCTGAGCACGGGCGAAACGCGGCTTTATCGCGCAATCCGCGAGGCGGTGCCGGTGGTGGACGCGGCAATCTACAAGCTGGTGCGGCTGACCGGCGGCGTGCAGGTGCGCTGTGGAAACGAACGCGCGGAGCGGGAGCTGCGAGAGTTTTTATGCACCGTGCCGACGGGGCGGGGGCAGTACGGCTTCAACACGTTTATGGAGCGGTATCTGGATTCCCTGCTTACCTGCGGACGCGCGGTGGGAGAGATCGTGCCGAGCGGCGATGGAAGGGAAATCGCGGCGCTGCTGTGCGCAAAGCCGGAGACGGTGGAGGTGCAGGAGGGGGACAACCCGCTGGATTTCAAGTTGTGCGCCCGCACGACAGGGCAGTGCGTGCCGCTGCCGCGGCAGGATTTGCTGCTCTTTACGCCGCTCAACCCGGAGGCGGAAAGCCCTTACGGCGTATCGCTGCTGCGCTCGATGCCGTTTTTGACGGAGCTGCTGCTCAAGATCTATTACGCGATGGGGCAGAACTGGGAACGCTGCGGCAACGTGCGCTTTGCGGTTACCTATAAGCCGCAGGGCGAGGAGCTTGACCGGGGACAGGCACAGGAACGCGCGGAACAGATCGCGCAGGAGTGGTCCGACGCCATGCAGAGCGGGCGGGAAGGAACCGTGCGCGATTTTGTTTCGGTGGGGGACGTGTCGATCAAGGCGATCGGCGCGGACAACCAGATCCCCGACAGCGAGGTGCCGGTGCGCCAGATCTTAGAGCAACTGGTTGCAAAGACCGGGCTGCCGCCGTTTATGCTGGGGCTGAACTGGTCGTCCACGGAGCGGATGAGTTCGCAGCAGGCGGATATGCTGACGACCGAGCTGACCGCGCTGCGCAGAAGCCTGACGCCGGTGGTGGAGCGCGTATGCCGGCTTTGGCTGCGGATGCACGGCTATGGCTGCGGCTTTGAGGTGGTCTGGGACGATATCAACCTGCAGGACGAGGTGGAGGAGGCGAGAGCCGCCCTTTACCGCGAGCAGGCAAGAAAGCTGAGAATCGAAAACGACGAGTCGGAGGGAGTATATGGAGATCAGTAAAGAGCATACGGGCGCGGCGGCGTGTGAGACGACGGACGAGGAGCTGGCAAGAATCAATGCGTTTGCAAAGACGGCGCTCAGACCGGAGGAGGTCTATACCTTCGCGGTGAAGCTGTGCGACAACGAGGTGGACCGGGATTATGAGCGCTTCCCGCGCCAGACGCTGGAAACGCTCTCGGAGATGTTCGTCGGTAAAAGCGGGATTTTTGACCACAACTGGTTGGCCAGCGCCCAGACGGCGCGCATCTATCGGACGGAAATCGTGGAAGAGGCACATCTTACGGCGGCGGGAGACCGCTACTGCTACATAAAGGGCTACGCCTATATGCTGCGCAGTGAGAAAAACGCCGCATTGATCGAGGAGATCGAGGGCGGAATCAAAAAAGAGGTCAGCGTGGGGTGCAGCGTGGCGAAGAGCATCTGCTCCGTGTGCGGCAGGGAAATCGCCGCGTGTGAGCACGAGCGGGGGCAGCGATACGGCGATACGCTGTGCTATGCGGAGCTGACGGACGCGATGGATGCCTACGAGTGGAGCTTCGTGGCGGTGCCGGCGCAGCGGCAGGCGGGCGTTATCAAACGCTTCGGCCAGGAAGAGTGCGGGTCGCTCCGGGAACTGGTGAAGCGCCATGGAAGCCGGGCGCAGGAGCGCGAAATGGAACGCCTGGAGCGGATGAGCTTGCTGGGCAGGAGTTATCTGCACGAGCTGCGTGCCGAGGTGAAGCGGCTGATGCTGCTCGCTGAGGAGAATCTGGACGGCGCGTTGGTTGAGACGATGGCGGAGAAGCTGGACGAGCCGGAGCTGCGGCAGCTCAAGCAGGCGTACGGCGCAAAGGCAGCCAAGAAACTGGGCCTCGGCGCACAGCTTGCACAGATGCCGGCGCCGGGCGAGCAGACCGATGAGAGCGATTTTTGTGTCTGAGCGAGTCAACAAAGCGGGAGCTTTTTGAAAAAATATTAACAGGAGGAATGAGATGAGCTTTTCTTATGAGGGGATCGGCGTATGGTGCGCAAGCTTTGCGTGCGAGGGGCTGACGGAAGGCGAGGTCGTAAAGATGGGCGGCAATAACACCGCGGCAGCCTGCGGCGAGGGCGACGCGTTCTGCGGCGTGGTGCGCGCCGTGAGCCACGACGCAGCGGCGTGCAGCGTGCAGCTGGGCGGCATGGCGACGGTCGGCTATTCCGGCACCGCGCCGAGCGCGGGATTCGTGAAGCTGGCGGCGGACGGCGCCGGCGGCGTGTGTGCAAGCCAGAACGGCGAGAGCTATCTGGTGGTTGCCGTGGACAGCGTTGGCAAGACGCTGACAATCAAGCTTTAAGGAGGAGAGACGATGGCATATCAGTTTGAAAACGTGAAGCTGGAAAAGGGAATGTACGGCCAGAACGGCAGAAGCTTTACCAAAGTGCTTGAGGCGATGGACCCCAGCGAAAACTACAAGGGGACTGCGCTGGAGGGGCTGGATGCGTTCCAGAGACAGCTCAAGCGATTCGACATCCACGTCAAGGGCGCGGGCAGCGACATGGTGGAGAAGTTTTTCCACACGAACGAGTCGAGCGTGCTGTTCCCGGAATTCGTTTCGCGCGTGGTGCGACAGGGGATGGAGAGCGATATCCTGCCGGAAATCACCGCGACCGTAACCCATTTCGACGGAATGGACTACCGCTCTATCGCCTCGGTCCCGACGGACGACGAGAAGGAACTCAAACGCGTGGAGGAGGGCGCCGTGATCCCAACCACGAGCATCCGCACGCAGGAAAACCTGGTGAAGCTGCACAAGCGCGGCCGTATGCTGGTGGCGTCCTACGAAGCGATCCGATTCCAGAGATTGGATCTGTTTTCCGTAACGCTGCGACAGATCGGCGCGTACATCGCACGAATGCATCTGGAGGACGCCATCCATGTGCTGATCAACGGCGACGGCAACAACAACGCCGCGCCGGCCTATGCCGTCGGCCAGGCACCGATTGGCGGCACGGCGGGGACGCTGAGCTATGACGAGCTGGTGAATTTCTGGGCGCAGTTCGACCCGTATACGATGAATACGATGCTGGTGAGCAACGACGTGATGCTGCAGCTGCTCAAGATGCCGGAGTTCCAGAACCCGCTGACGGGGCTGAATTTCCAGGGCACCGGTAAGCTTTCAACCCCGATGGGGGCCAACCTGCTGCGCACCGCGGCGATGCCAGGCGGTACGCTGATCGGCATGGATAAGAACTATGCGCTGGAGCATATCTGCGGCAGCGAGGTAACGGTGGAGTACGACAAACTGATTGACCGCCAGCTCGAGCGCGCGGCGATCACGAGCATCTCCGGCTTTGCCAAGCCCTATCAGGACGCGTCCAAGGTGCTGACGGTCTGAAACGGAGGCAGAGATGGCGCAAATGGATGAGCTGAGAACGGAGATCATTACCATCGCCAGCGCGATCTGTGCCTGTACCGAGGACGAAAGAGAGCTGTTGGGCAAGCTGTGCGGCGCAGCCGAGGAGGAGATCAACAGCAGCCTGCGCGAGGACGTAACCGTGGAGGATTGCACCGGCGTATACGTCTGCGCGGCAGCCTGGCTGGCGGCAAGCGCCCTGGAGCTTACGCGCGGCGGGGAGGACGTCGCCGCAATGCGCGCCGGGGATCTGACCATCCGCAGACGGAGCGCACAGGAGCGTGAGGTGCACAGCAGGCAACTGCGTGAGCAGGCGTGGAAAATGCTTGCGCCGTATACGAAGGAGAGAGGCTTTTGCTTCCGCGGGGTGCGCGGATGAGAAAAGAGATCGAACAGGTTTTTGTCCGCTACGCTATGGAGGTAACGGTGGAACACCGGGAAACGGTACAGCGCACGAGGGCGTTCGTCCAGAGCGTTCGGCCGGAGCGCGGAGACGAGCCGTTTGAGGTCATTCCGCCGGGAGCGGTAGAGGAGCGGTTCTGGCGTTATCTCGGATCGGCGGAGACGCCGCTGGAGATGGGCGACCGGGTGATCTGCGGGGGGAAAAGCTATATCGCGCGGAACGCGGCACCGATCTATGCCGGGAGCGAAATCGCCTGCTATTGGGCGGTGCTGCATCCGGAGGAAGAAACGTGTGCCGGCGTGCACGGAAGAAACGGAGAAAACCATGACGGCAACGGGACAGGTCAAAACGGCGGTGGTTGAGCGGCTGGAGGCCGCGGGGCTGACGGCAATGACCGCCTTTGAAGAAGAGAAGATGAGGCGGCACGCCGCCAGCACAGTGGTCGTAGGCATGCGGCAGATGCGCGTCGAACGGATGGGGCTGCTGGACTACCTCGGCGAACAGCGCACACAAGACGGTGCGTGCACGGAGGTTTACGGCAGATCTATGCGCCTGCGCGTGTCGGTGGACGTGTATACGCCCAGAGAGCTTGGCGCAGACGACTGCGAACAGACGGCCGAAGCGGCCGCGCAGGCGTTGCTCGCGGCGATGCCCGGCGGACTGCGCATGGAAGAGCTGAGCTGGGGCGAGACGGCGTGGGATAAGACGAGCGGAATGTTCCTGCTGCCCGGCACGGCACGGTGCACGGCGCAATTCACTGCACGGGCAGAGGACGATTCCGCCGTATTGAGAGATTTTATTTTGAGAGGTGTGATCAGGGCATGAGTGTTACGATCCATGAGCGCCCGGGCGTGTATTCCTCATACGACGCGCTGAGCGTAATCCGGGGCGGCAAAGTGGGGAAAACGGTGGGCGTGGCCGCCGCTGCCACGGCGGGTACGCCGAACGAGGCGGTGCTTTTGAACTCGTTCCGCGAGGGACAAGCTGAGTTCGGGGCGGACGGCGAAACGGCGGGAATGGAGGCGCTGCTGCGCGTGCTGTACGAAAACGGCGCGGGAAGCGTGCAGGCGGTGCGCGTGGACACGTCCGGAGAAAGTGCAGACTATGCAAGCGCATTTGCCGTGCTCAGCGAGTTGGACGACGTGGACGTGATCGTGTGCGACAGCACGGAGCTTGCCGTGCAGCAGGCGCTGCGCGGGAGCGTGGAGGCCGCAAGCGCCTTGCAGCGCGAACGCATTGCCGTAACGGGCGTGTGCGGTACGCGGGTGAGCGAGATGGTCGAGCAGGCGGCGGCGCTTAACAGCGAGCGCGTGGTGCTGACGGCGACCAACATGGCGGGAGAACACGATGAGAGCGCGGCGCTGGTTGCGGCAGCCGTGGCGGCGGTGATTGCGGGGAATGACGATCCCTCGGCACCGATCCACGGTACGCCGCTGCAGGGAGTGGCCGGACTGGCGGGCAGGTTTACAGACACGGAAATTGATTGGATGGTGCGCGGCGGCGTAACGCCCGTAGAGGCAATGGGCGGTATCGTTTCCCCGGTGAGAGCCGTAACGACACGCACGACCACCGGCGGCGCAGGCGACGCCACCTGGCGGGAGCTGACGACCATTCTGGTGGTGGACGACGTTATCCCGACGATCCGTGATTCGCTGAGAGCGCGCTTTTCCCGCAGCAAAAACACCGCGCAAAGCCGCGGCGCGATCCGCTCGCAGGTGATTCTGGAGCTGGAGGACAAGCTGGCAAACGAGCGCATCGACAGCTACGGCGAGGTGAAGGTGAGCGCGGTGGAAAACGATCCGACCGTATGCCTGGTGGAGTTTAGCTTTGCGGTGGCGCATGGGCTGACGCGCATTTACCTCACGGCGCATATCACGGTTTGAGGAGGATGACGATGGCGAATATGACGTTTCCGATGAGCAGCGATATTTATCTGGAGGTCAATGGGAAAAAGGTGGCGGTGGTGCAGAGCTACACCGCACTGGCGACGCGCACAAGCCGCGAGATCGAAGCGTTCGGCGAAAACGAGCCGGTGGCGACGATTGCCGGACAGCGCAAGTATAAGCTGGAGCTTAGCCGCCTGTACGCGACGGACGAGGCGATCAGCGACGGGATCAGCTTCTATGACCTGACGGATTTTTCGCTGGTGATCTGCAAGCCGAGCAAGCGCATTATTTACAGCGGGTGCCGCTGGAACAGTATCGAGGAGATCGGTAAGCTGGGCGAGCCGGTGGCAGAGCACGTAACGGTGGTGGCGCGCAAGCGTCTGGAGATTCCGGCATGAACGGCGGGGAATATGAAATAAAGATCCTGCCGGCGTGGGATTTGCTGCGGCTGCGTGCAGAAGCAAAGAAAAGAGACTGCGCCGATGAGGGCGAGCGGGCGGTCTTTGCCAACGGCGCGCTGCTGGCGGAGAGCCTGCGGCGAAACGGCAAGCCGATCTTCGACGGCGCGGAGGCAGTCCTGCGGACGCTGGGCGCGGGGGAGATCAACCGGCTGGTAGAGCAGTACGTGCAGGCGGAGGAGAGCAGATGCTTTTCCTTTGCCGCCGGAGAGAACGAGGCGTTCGACGAGGGACGGTTTGCCCGCATGAAGGAGGGGGAGCGGGAATCGACTACTTAGAGCAGGTGTTGAGACAAAGCGAGAGACTGTTTCGTGCGTGGCAGGCAAAGCTGACAGGCGCGGCGGCGTCCGGCGGCACGAACGCCGCCGCAAGGGAAGAGACGGGAAACGCCGCGTACGCGCAGCGGAGGCAGGAGAGCGAAGGCGGGCTGCGCGTCCGCGGCGAAGCGGAGCGCCGAAAGCCGGTGGAGGCGGCGCTCAATGAGCAGGAAGAGCCCGACGCGACGGCAAACGGTCTGCCAGTCGGCAGACCGTTTGCCGCAGCGGGAAGGATGAGCGTGGCCACACCTTATTCTGTGCTGCCGGGCGTTATGGCGCAGGGCGCTGCGGGACTGACGCTGGCGAGCGGGTGGCAGCAGGACGACGCAGCCAACGGCTCGCCGGAGCAGGCGCGTGCGGCGCGCGAGGCGCAGGAGGTGCAGAGCATGAACGCGCTGTCGGATCGCTTTGAGCGGGACGCAAGACGATACGACGGTGGGTTTTTACTATACTGATAAGGAGACGGACGGATGGAATTGACGCCGATGCGATACAAGAATTACGTTTGGCCGCACAATCCGGAGACCTATACGATCTCGTTCGCGCGCAAGGTAGTGGCGCAGAAGGTGCCGTATGGGCGTTACGGGATGCAGGATCTGGGCCTGAGCTACCGGATGATGGAGGGCGAGGGGGCGTTCGCGGGGGAGAACGCTTACGACGAGTTCAAAAAACTGGCCACCGTGTTCTACGAGGGGGGAGCCGGCGTGCTGGTGCATCCGGTGTGGCAGACGACGAAGGCATATTTCGTCTCGCTGGAGCTGACGCAGGAGCCGTTTCAAGACTACGTGCGTTATCGCTTCGCCTTCTGGGAGGAGTGCGAGCAGGATAACAGCCTGGTCGTTGCAAAGGCAGGGGAAACGAGCGCCGCGGCAAAGACGGAGCGTAAGACCTGTACCGTGATGCGCGGCGACACGCTGTGGGCGATCGCGGGAAGGTATGGCGTAACGCTGGGCGCACTGCTGGCGGCAAATCCCCAGATCAAAAACCCAAATTACATTACGGCGGGAGAGCAGGTGATGCTGCCGTGATCGGACAGATCGAAACCTGCGGCGGGGAACGCTATACGCTGCCGGTACTGTATCGCTGGGAGCTGCGATACACCGGCGGCGTACCGTGCGACAGCTTCTCGCTGCGCTGCGCTTACGAGGCGGAAATGGCGGACGTGCTGTGCCGGGCGGTGCGCTTCACCGCAACGGAAAACAAAAAGACGGTGTTCCGGGGTGTGATCGACGAGTACAGTGCGGTGTGCGACGAAAAGGGAAGATGGCTGGAGATCAACGGAAGAGGCCTTGCCGCGTTGCTGCTGGACAATGAGGCGGAGGCGCTGAATTACCAGCGCGCGACGATGGGGGAGATTCTCGGCAACCATGTGCAGCCCTACGGAATCCGCTGCGCCGGGCAGGACGAGCTGGCAGGGGAAAACTATCGCGTGGAGAGCGGAAGCAGCGAATGGAAGGCTGTGAGCAGTTTTACGCATTATTACGGCGGATTTTGGCCTTTTTTTACCAAGACGGGCGAGATGATCGTGCAACGGGAGCGCCAGCGCCGGATGCTGACGCTGGACGGCAGGACGCCGGTAACGGCGCTGCAGTACCGGGACAGACGCTACGGGGTCGTCTCAGAGGCGGTGATGATCAATCGCAAGACCCGTGCGCGCGTGAGTGTGAAAAACGAGGCGTTTGCACGCCGCGGCGGGCGCTGCCGACGCATCTGCTATTTGCCGGCGAACACCTCGTATCGCAAGGTGCGCTACACCGGAGAGTATCAGATCGAACGCTCCAAAGAGGGAAGCGAGGAGTTGACGGCAACCATTCTGGGCGCCTATGACGCGGATGCGGGAGATCTGGTGCAGGTAGACAACAGCAATCTTGGCGTAAAGGGACGATTCACCGTCCGAGAGGTCGTGCGGCGCTTCGGCGCGGACGGGGAAACGACGACGCTGCGAATGCAGAGGGAGTAAACATATGTGGTTATCGGAAAGACTGGCGGCGCAGCGCCGGGAGGAAATTCCGGCGGCAGAGGCAGGGACGGTTACGATCGACGAATCGGGCGCGGCGGTGTACGCCCACGGCGAGATCCGGGGCGGCACGGTCCTTGCGCCGGGCGGCGTCGCGTGGCGGCCGAGGAACGGTGCGCAGGCACTGGTGCTCAAGGGCGCTGCGTCGGAGGAGAAGAACTATATTTTGGGCGTGGAAAACGAGGAGCTTGCAGAGCTTGAGCCGGGGGAAGTGTGTTTGTATACCTCCGGCGGGGCAAAGGTCCATCTGACCCGCGACGGGAAAATTCTGCTGTGGGGGACCGTGTACGTAAACGGCCTGCCGCTGCTGGGATAGGAGGCGGTAAGATGGAACTGAAGCTCAGAGACGGAGATTACGTGCGCGACGGAATCGGCGGATTGGAACGCGTACACGGCGGGGAGGAGCTGGTACAGCGCTTGCGTTACAGGCTGTGCGCGCGCAGAGGCGCATTCCCGTTTGCACCGACGCTGGGCAGCGAGCTGCACCTGCTTTGGCAGGAAAAGCCGAGTGCACGACTGGCCGCTGCGCGGAAATACGTGGCCGAAGCGCTGGCGGAGGAGCGGGACGTGCGCGTGAAGAACGTGGTGCTGCGGCAGGAGGGCGACGTGCTGTACGTACACGTGCTGCTGGCGCATGGGGAGCAGAGCGCGGACATAACGCTGCGGCTGGAAGGAGAATGACGATGGAAGAGATCACGGCAATTTATCAGCGGATGCGCGAGAACTTCACGCAGCGTGCCGGCTTTGAGCCGAGCGAGAGCTGCGATGCGATGGTGCGCCTGTATGCGCTCAGCGCCGAGGTGCAGTCGCTGCTTTCGCAGGCGGACTGGGTGCTGGAACAGAGCTTTCCGCAGACGGCAAAGGGATCGTATCTGGACTACCATGCGCAGATGCGTGGAATCGTACGAAGAAGCGCGACCTCGGCTTCCGGGCTGCTGCGCTTTTTCGCGGGAGGCAGTTCCCCGACGGATTATGAGATCCCGGCGGGAACGGTGTGCATGAACGACGCGGGAATCAAATTCCGTACCACGGAGGACGCCGTGCTGCGCGAGGGGGAAACCTGCGTGGACGTGCCCGCGCAGGCAATGGAGCCAGGCGAGCAGGGCAACGCCATCGCCGGGGCGGTGATCGTCATTTCGGCGGTGCCGACGGGGATCGTGGCCTGTACCAACCCGGAGGCGTTCGCCGGCGGCAGTGATGCAGAGACGGACGACGCGCTGCGCGAGCGCATTCTGGAAAGCTATCACCGCCTGCCCAACGGGGCGAACGCCGCGTTTTACGAACAGGAGGCCCTGCAATTCGACGACGTGGCGTCGGCAAAGGCCGTCGGCCGGGCGCGCGGGATCGGTACGGTGGACGTTTATATTGCCGCGCAGGCCGGCGCTCCGACGGCGGAACTGTGCGCGGCAGTGGCGTCGGCGCTGGAGAGCAAAAGAGAAATTGCGGTCGATTTGCGCGTACTGGCGCCCTCCACGCGGGCGGTGGACCTATCGGCAGAGATCGCCGTAAAGCCGGGCTATGCTTACGCCGAGGTGTGCGAACGGGTGGAAGAAGCGCTGCGCGCGCAGTTTACCGGCCTGGCGCTGGGAAGAGACGTGCTGAGCGCCGGACTCAGCGCGCTGATTTTCGGCGTGGAGGGAGTGGCAAACTGCCACCTGCTTACGCCGGCGAACGACGTGCAGATTGCGGCGACGGAGCTGCCCGTGCTGCAGACGATCCAGCTCAGCGAGATCGCTGAATAAACGAAGGGGGATGCAGATGGGTTATTTTGAATATTTGTGCACCCTGCTGGAGCCGCTGCACATCTACGCCCTCGACGAGGAAAACAACAATACCGCAGAGCTTTTTGCCGCGGGAAGTGCGCTGGACGCGGCGGCGGAACGCTTTGCCCGCGCCGAGCGTGAGAGTATTTTGGAAACGGCGGAGGATGCGGGCCTTTCCAAACGGGAGCGGTTGTTTGCACGCTGTCCGGTAAACGTCTCGCTGCCGCTGCGCCGCCGCGCGATCGCCGCGCTGATGCAAATCGGAGGCGACGACTTTACCCTTGCGGCGATCAACCGCGCGATCAACGGCTGCGGAATTTCCGCGGAGGTGAGGGAGACGGACTCCGCCGGCGTGGTGCAGGTGAGCTTTCCGGGAACGGTAGGCGTGCCGGATGGGTTTGCACAGATCCGGGAGATCATCCTGGACATCATCCCCTGCCATTTGCTGACGGAGTTTTGGTTCTTGTTCCTTACCTGGGCGCGCTGCGAGGAACTGGGCTATACCTGGGCGGAGATCGAGCAGGCAGATCACGACTGGGAGAGCTTTCAAGAGGCGGTGTACCGATGAACGAACAGGAGCTTTCTGTAAAGCTGACGGAAACGGAGTCGCGCATGAAATCAAATACCCACCGCATTGATAAGCTGGAACAGCGGCAGGATGACCTTGAAAAGCTGGTAACGGCGGTGGAGGTGCTGACGGCGCGGGAAGAAGGCATGGAGCGGGATCTGAAGGAGATCAAATCGGACGTCAAAACGATTACGGAAAAACCGGCGAAACACTGGGATACGATGATTGACCGCGGGCTCTACGCCCTTATCGGCGCAGCGCTATCCTATCTGATGACTGGAGGCGGCGCATGAAAACGAGCGGACGGTTTTCCAAACGACTGTTGCTGCTGGAGAGTGCGATCGTGCTCTATACGACGGCGGAGGGCTTTTCTCTGGCGCGGATGGCGGTGGGCGCGAATTTCTGCGGCTCGCTGCCGTGGATCGCTACGATGGTAACGGCGGCGTGGAGCGCCTACGGCGCTTCCGCTGCGTTTTATTACGGCAAAGCAAGGGCGGAGAATACGGTCGGAGGCGTGGTTTACGAGACGGCACTGCTGGACCGGGAGAACTGAGGAGGGGGAGTGCGTATGCTGATGAAAAGGTTGGGCCATCTGCTGACCGTCAAAAGCCTGGTAACGATTATTCTGACGGTTACGTTCTGCGTGCTGACGGTGAATAGCAAGGTAACACAGGAGTTCAATACGGTGTATCTGATGGTGATTGCGTTCTATTTCGGCACGCAAAACGGCAAGGCGGAGCAACTGAAGCATGATCAACAGCAGAGAGATTGACGCGCTGCGGCCGGACGTTGCCCAAAACTGCAGATTGCTGCTGCGCCGGGCGGCGGAACGGGGGCTTTCCGTGCTGGTAACGCAGACGGTGCGCGACGAAGCGTATCAGGCCGCACTGTATGCCCAGGGGAGAACGAAGCCGGGCAGCGTCGTTACGAATGCAAGCAAACCGTCGTTTCACGACGTGCGGGCGGGACTGGCCTTCGATATCTGCAAGGATGAAGCGGGGCATGCTTACGACGACGCGGCGTTTTTCGAACAGGTCGGCGCGCTGGGTAAGCAGATGGGCTTTTCATGGGGCGGAGATTGGAAAAGCTTCCCGGATCGGCCGCATTTTCAGTGGGATGGACACGGGGCGTACAGCGCGGCGATGATACGCGCGGGGCATTATCCGCCGCCGATGCCCCGCGCTGAGGAGGAAAAGACGGTGAAACAGGAAGAGTTTGACGCGATGATGAAGACCTATCTGCAGCGGCAGTATAAAACGCCGCCCGCCGACTGGAGCGGTGAGGCGCGCGCGTGGGCGGAGCGGATCGGCTTGATTCGCGGCGATGAAACGGGGAACAAACTGTACGGCGCGTTTCTCACACGGGAGCAGATGGCCGTTGTGCTGATGCGGCTGTGCGAATACCTCGAAGGAAAGCGGTAAAAAAAGAAGGAGCAAGGCTATCTGGCCTTGCTCCTTCTTTTTTTGCATATTTCGTCCGTCAATCCTTCACCATGTGGACGTTGATGTGCTCGAAGGTCATGGACACGCCGTTTTCGGCAAAGGTTTCCCGCACCGTTTCCAGCATACCGAAGTAGACCGGCCAATAGTCCGCGGATTTCACCCACATCCGCGCCGTGTAAGCGATGGAGCTGCTGGCGTATTCGGAGAGATAAATCTCCGGCTGGGGGGAGGCGAGAATCTGCGGAAAGCGGTCCATCGCCTGGCGGAGGGCGGTTTTTACCTGCTGCGTGGAGGAGGAATAGTCGGCATGGAACACCATGTCGACGCGGCGCCTGCCGAGACGGTTGAAGTTGACGATCCTGGCGGCGGCAATCTGACTGTTCGGAATCTGAATCTCCTTGTTGTCAATGGTGATCAGTCTGGAATAGAACAGACCGATCGACTCCGCCGTGCCCTCCAGGGCGTCGATCGAGACGTATTCACCGATGACGAAGGGCTTGGAGACGAGCAGCATCAACCCGCCGGCAGCGTTGGAGAGCGTGCTTTGCAGGGCGAGCGAAACGGCGAGTCCCGCCACGCTGAACAGCGCGATTAGAGAGGTAACCTCCACGCCGAGGGATCCGAGCACGACCAGGGCAAGCAGGATACCGAGGACGGTTTTTGTCGCGACGTGCGCCTGCGGCGCAAGAGAGGAAAAGGACTTGGACCGTTTCAGCGTGCGGTCGAGCAGCGACAGCAGCAGTCGGATCGCAAGCAGGCCGAAAAGGAAGATCGCCGCGCCGCGCAGCGCAACGGTAAGCGTGAGCGCGCCGAAGTCGATATCGACCGCAGAGAACAGAGATTGGAGATCCATCGCAAGCCTCCTTGAGAGAGAAATTTCGGATGTAATGTGCCGGAGAGATTATAGCAGTCTTGCCGAAGGAAGGCAAGAAAATCATGGATTGCGGCGATTTTGCAGGAAAACTTGCAAAACTTGAGAGGCGGAGCCGACAAAACGGAGGGGACGGCGAAGCAATTATACACGAATACGACAAAAAAAGGGGGAAAAATTTGGTCAGTTTTTCATGAGTTTCTTGCGCTTTTTCCATTGATAAAATAAGATGTTTCTACTATAATCTACAATGAAGCCTGTATGAGCACCTTTTTTGAATTTTTGAAAGGATTCATGCAAAGATGCGTCCTGGCATTACAACTGGTAACCAAAATTAGGGAGGTTTTGATTTTGAGTAAGGTAATGACACTGCATGATGCCGTTGCAAAGTATGTGCAAGACGGCGACGTACTCGCCACCGGCGGATTCACTACTAACCGCAAGCCCTATGCGACGGTCGCTGAGATCCTGCGCCAGGGGCAGAAGGACTTCATCGTCTACGCCGGCCCCGGCGGCGGCGAGGTCGATATGCTCATTGGCGAGGGCCGCGTGGCGGCGTACATCAACTGCTACACCGCAAACTCCGGTTACACCAACGTTTCCCGCCGCTTCCGCGCATGGATCGAGCAGGGCAAGCTCACCTATGAGGACTATTCTCAGGACGTGCTGATGCTGATGCTGCACGCGTCTTCCCTCGGCCTTCCGTTCCTGCCGGTGCGCCTGATGCAGGGCAGCGGCCTGATGAAGTTCTGGGGCATCAGCGAGGAAAAGCGCAAGAGCATGCCCAAGCTGGAAAACCTCAAGTGCGCTGAGATCGAGAACCCCATGGTCCCCGGCCAGAAGGTCGTCGCCGTCCCCGTTCCCCGGATCGACACCGCGCTGATCCACGTCCAGCAGGCCAGCCCGGACGGCACTTGCATCATCAACGGTGATGAGTTCCACGACATCGACATCGCGGTTGCCGCGCGCAAGACCATCGTTACCTGCGAGGAGATCGTCTCCAACGAATACATCCGCCGCGATCCCACCAAGACCCGCATTTTCGGCGAGTGCGTGCAGGCCGTCGTGAAGGCGCCCTACGGCGCATGGCCTTCCCAGTGCTATGACTATTACGATGACGACGACGCCGCGCTCAAGGAGTACGACAAGGCTTCCAAGTATCAGGATGCCGCCGACGCCGTGGCGCAGCTGAAGAAGGCCGCCGCCAAGGCGCAGAAGGCGCTCGACGCCAAGCCCGGCGACGAGAAGCTGATCGAAGCGCTGGAGAAGGCCAACAAGGCCGCGGCCGACGCCGAGAGCGGCGTGAAGATCCCCGAGACGTTCGAGGATTATCTGAACAAGTGGGTCTACGGCTGCAAGGATCAAGCTGAGCTGCTTGACAAGATCGGCGGCAGTCGTTTGATGCGCCTGAAGAACGAGCCGCACCTCGGCTATTCCACGACGCACTAAGTAGGGAGGAGTATGAAAATGTCTGATTATACGAAATACACCAAACAGGAAATGCAGGCCTACGCTATCGCCAAGAACATCAAGGAAAACCAGATCGTTATCGTCGGCACCGGCCTGCCGCTGATCGGCGCTTCCCTTGCCAAGCGCGCGGTCTGCCCGAGCTGCCATCCCATCGTGGAGTCCGGTCTGATGGACTGCGATCCCGTTGAGGTTCCCCGCTCCGTCGGCGACAACCGCTTTATGGCGCACTGCGCCGTGCAGTGGCCCAACATCCGCTTCGTCGGCTTTGAGGCCAACGAGTGGCTGCACGACGAGGACCGTCTGGTCGCCTTCATCGGCGGCGCGCAGATCGACCCCTACGGCAACGTGAACTCCACCTGCATTTTCGGCAAGGGCGATTATCTCCAGCCCACCACGCGCTTTACCGGCTCCGGCGGCGCGAACGGCATCGCCACCTACTGCAACACCATCATCATGATGCAGCACCAGAAGCGCCGCTTCATCGACCACGTCGACTACATCACCTCCTGCGGCTGGATGGACGGCCCCGGCGGCCGCGAGCGTGCGGGCCTGCCCGGCAACCGCGGCCCGCAGATGGTCGTTACCGATCTGGGCATCATGAAGTTCGACGAGCAGACCAAGCGGATGTATCTTGCCTACTATTATCCGTTCTCCACGCCGGAGATGGTACAGGAGAACACCGGCTTTGAGATCGACGTATCCCGTGCGGAACTGATGGATGGCCCCGATCCCGAGATTATCCGCCTCATCCGTGAGGAGATCGACCCCGGCCAGGCCTTTATCAAGGTTCCCAAGGATTGATTCGTTACTATTTAATAGGAGAAGGAGATATAACATGAGCGAATATTCTATGCCCTCTTATTTCCAGACCATGCCGGTAATCGGCAAGGAGCTGCGCGCCGAGAACGAGGAGAACATTGCGGAGATCCAGGAGGTCGAAGCGGAGATCCACGAGCTGCGCGAGGCCGCTCTGGAAGCCGGCCGTTCCACCGAATCCCTCAACGAGTCCGGCCAGTGGACTGCCATGCAGCGCATCATGGAGCTGGTGGACGAGGGCACCTGGTGCCCCCTCAACAGCCTCTACAACCCCAATGACAACAAGGACGGCAGCGTCGGCATCGTCAAGGGCCTTGGCCGCATTGACGGCAAGTGGGCGGTTATCATTGCCTCCGACAACAAGAAGCTGGCCGGCGCGTGGGTTCCCGGCCAGGCGGACAGCCTGCTGCGCGGCAGCGACACTGCCAAGCGTCTGCGCATTCCGCTGGTTTACGTGCTCAACTGCTCCGGCGTGAAGCTCGACGAGCAGGAGAAGGTGTACCCCAACCGTCGCGGCGGCGGCACTCCGTTCTATCGCAACAGCGAGCTCAACCAGATGGGTATCCCCGTTATCGTCGGCATCTACGGCACCAACCCCGCCGGCGGCGGCTATCACTCCATCAGCCCGACCATCCTGATCGCCCATAAGGACGCCAACATGGCAGTCGGCGGCGCCGGCATCGTCGGCGGCATGAACCCCAAGGGCTTCGTCGATCAGGAGGCCGCCGAGGCTCTGATCACCGCCCAGAAGAACCTCAAGGCGGACATCCCCGGCACCGTCGCCATCCACTACGGCGAGACCGGCTTCTTCCGTGAGGTCTATGCCGAGGAAGAGGGCGTGCTCGGCGCCATCCGCAAGTACATGGACTATCTGCCCGCCTACGACCCCGAATTCTTCCGCGTGGATGAGCCCAAGGAGCCCTTGTTCGATCCCAACGACCTGTACACCATCGTGCCGTTCAACCAGAAGCGCAGCTATGATATGTACGATGTCATGGCCCGTCTGCTCGACGGCTCCGAGTTCATGGAGTACAAGAAGGGCTACGGTCCCGAAATGATCACCGGCCTTGCCAAGATCGACGGTATGCTCGTCGGTGTCGTGTCCAATATGCAGGGCATGCTGATGAACTATCCCGAGTACAAGATGGCCACCTACGGTTCCGCCATGGGCGTCGGCGGCAAGCTGTACCGCCAGGGCCTGATCAAGATGAACGAGTTCGTTACCCTCTGCGCCCGCGACCGCATCCCCATGCTGTGGATCCAGGATACTACCGGTATCGACGTCGGCAACGACGCCGAGCGCGCGGAGCTGCTCGGCCTCGGCCAGAGCCTGATCTACTCCATCCAGAGCTCCAAGCTCCCGATGATGGAGATCACCCTGCGCAAGGGCACCGCCGCTGCACACTACGTTCTCGGCGGCCCGCAGGGCAACGACAACAACGCCTTCTCCATCGGTACCGCCACCACCGAGATCTATGTCATGCACGGTGAGACCGCTGCGGCCGCCATGTACGCGCGCCGTCTGGTCAAGGACGAGAAGGCCGGCAAGGACCTCCAGCCCACCATTGACAAGATGAACAAGCTCATCGGCGAGTATCACGAAAAGTCCCGCCCGAAGGCCTGCGCCAAGCTCGGCCTGACCGACGAGATCGTCGACATGAACGACATGCGTCCCTATATCCAGGCGTTCGTCAATGCCTGCTATCAGAATCCGGAGTCCATCTGCCCGTTCCATCAGATGCTCCTGCCGCGCGTGATCCGCGATTTCGACAATCTGTACGCGAAATAAAAAACACCAAAAGACCGGCTGCGTGAACCGCAGCCGGTCTCCAGGGGAGAATTTATGAGTATTTATACCATGGGCATCGACGTGGGTTCCACCGCGTCGAAGTGCGTGATCTTGAAGGACGGCAAGCACATCATTGCCAAGTCCCTCGTGTCCGTCGGCACGGGCACCTCCGGTCCCTCCCGCGCGATCGCGGAGGTGCTGGAGAACGCGGACATGGTGCGCGAGGAGATGGATTTCGTCCTCGCTACCGGCTACGGCCGCAACTCCCTCGAGGGCCTGGCCGACATGCAGATGAGTGAGCTTTCCTGCCACGCCAAGGGCGCGTCGTTCCTGTTCCCCAACGTCCGCACGGTCATCGACATCGGCGGCCAGGACGTGAAGGTGATCGAGATCGAAAACGGCATGATGAAGAACTTCGTCATGAACGACAAGTGCGCCGCCGGCACGGGCCGTTTCCTGGATGTGATGGCCCGCGTGCTGGAGGTGCGAGTTGAGGATCTCGGCATGCTGGGCGACGAGTCTACCAAGGAGGTCGGCATCAGCTCCACCTGCACCGTGTTCGCCGAGTCCGAGGTCATCAGCCAGCTGGCAGTCGGCACGGACAAGCGCGACATCATCAACGGCATCCACAAGTCCGTTGCGGCCCGCGTGGTTGGCCTTTGCCACCGCGTCGGCGTGCGTGACCAGGTGGTCATGACCGGCGGCGTCGCCCAGAACCACGGTATCGTGAAGGCGCTGGCCAGTCAGCTCCAGCATGAGATCCACACAAGCCCGCTTACCCAATATAATGGCGCCCTCGGCGCTGCTCTGTTTGCCTTCCAGAAGGCAAATAAATAAAACGGTTTAATCCGATTAGGAGGAAAAAGAAAATGGCGAAAGAAGTTAGCCCCGGCGTTCTCGCGCTGCGCAAGGTCGTTGACGACGTCTATGCGGACGCGCGAAAGGCGAAGGCGGAAGGCAAGCTGGTCGGTTGGTCCTCTTCCAAGTTCCCCTGCGAACTGGCCGAGGCGTTCGACCTGAACGTCATGTATCCGGAAAACCAGGCCGCCGGTATTGCCGCCCAGCGTGACGGCGAGATCATGTGCCAGGCGGCGGAAGACCTTGGCTTCGACAACGATATCTGCGGTTACGCCCGCATCAGCCTGGCCTATGCGGCCGGCAAGCGCGCTTCCCGCAAGATCGACTTCGAGACCGGCGAATTCGTGATCGATCCCAACAGCGGCAAGCCCCTCAAGGATGAGAACGGCAACATCGTCATCGATGAGGCCACCGGCAAGCCCAAGAAGGATCCCAAGACCATGAAGCCCTACATCGTGCTCGACGATATCCACGAGATCGAGGCCCTGCCCGAGGGCCGCGAGAAGGAGCTTCGTCTCAACGCGATCCAGCCCTACAAGCAGATGCGCATCCCGCAGCCGGACTTCGTGCTCTGCTGCAACAACATCTGCAACTGCATGACCAAGTGGTATGAGAACATTGCCCGTATGTGCAACATTCCCCTGATCATGATCGACGTGCCCTACAACAACACCGTGGAAGTCAATGACGACTACGTCACCTACATCCGCGCCCAGTTCGACAACGCCATCAAGGATCTCGAGAAGCTCACCGGCAAGAAGTTCGATGAGAAGAAGTTCGAGGAAGCCTGCAAGCACGCCAACCGCACTGCCCAGAACTGGCTGAAGGTCTGCGACTACCTGCAGTATAAACCCGCCCCCATGAGCGGCTTCGACCTGTTCAACCACATGGCGGACGTCGTCACCGCGCGCGGCAAGAGCGCTGCGGCCGACGCCTTTGAGCTGCTGGAGAAGGACCTGGACAAGAACATCAAGGAAGGCACCTCCACGCTGCCCTTCCCCGAGCAGTACCGTGTTATGTTCGAGGGCATCCCCTGCTGGCCGAAGCTCCCGAACCTGTTCAAGCCCCTCAAGAAGAACGGCGTGAACGTTACCGCCGTCGTCTACGCGCCCGCCTTCGGCTTCGTCTACAACAACTATGACGAGATGGTCAAGGCCTACTGCAAGGCGCCCAACAGCGTCTGCATCGAGCAGGGCGTCGATTGGCGTGAGGGCATCTGCCGCGACAACAAGGTCGACGGCGTCCTCGTCCACTACAACCGCTCCTGCAAGCCCTGGTCCGGCTACATGGCAGAGATGCAGCGCCGCTTCACCCGCGACCTCGGCATCCCCTGCGCCGGCTTCGACGGCGACCAGGCAGACCCGCGCAACTTCAACGAGGCTCAGTATGAGACCCGCGTGCAGGGCCTGGTCGAGGCCATGGAAGCCAACAAGAAGTAAGGAGGCGTGAGAGAATGAGTATTGAACGTATCGTTAAGGAACTGTCCGCCGTTGCGGCCAACCCCAAGGGCCAGCTCAAGGCCTATAAGGAAGCGGGCAAGAAGTGCATCGGCGTGATGCCCTACTATGCTCCCGAGGAGTTGGTTTACGCTGCCGGTATGGTGCCGTTTGGCATGTGGGGCAGCAACCGCAAGACCATCTCCCAGGCGAAGGAATACTGCGCGACCTTCTATTGCACCATCGCCCAGCTCGACCTGGAGATGCTGCTCGACGGCACGATGGACCTGCTCGACGGCGTGATCACGCCCTCCATCTGCGACACGCTGCGTCCCATGACGCAGAACATCCGCGTCGCCATGAGCGAGAAGCTGCCCGTGATCTTCCTTGCCCATCCCCAGTTCCGCCGCCCGGCTTTCGGCCTGGAGTTCTGCCGCGCGCAGTACACCCACGTCAAGACCGAGCTGGAGAAGATCCGCGGCTGTGAGATCAAGGACGAGGAGATTGCCGGCGCGATCAAGGTCTACAACAAGTCCCGCGCAGCCCGCCGCGACTTTGTCAAGCTCGCCAGCGAGCATTGTGACGTGATCGACCCGATCATGCGCTCCGCCGTGCTCAAGGCGGCGTGGTTCATGCGCAAGGACGAGTACACCGCCAAGCTTGAAGAGCTCAACGCGCTGCTGCGCGCGATGCCTGTTTGCAACTGGAAGGGCGTCAAGATCGTTACCTCCGGTATCGTGGTGGATAACCCCACGCTGCTCAAGGTGCTCAAGGACAACCACGTCGCGATCGCGGCGGACGACGTTGCGCACGAGTCCCGCGCTTTCCGCGTGGACGCCAGCGAAGAGGGCGATCCGATGATGGCGCTGTGCCAGCAGTTTGCCGACCAGGACTTCGACGTGCTGCTCTACGATGAGGAGTCTGAGAAGAACCGCCGCGGCGAATTCGTGGCGAACCTCGTCAAGGAATCCGGCGCACAGGGTCTGGTGCTGTTCATGCAGCAGTTCTGCGACCCCGAGGAGATGGAGTATCCGTACCTGAAGAAGGCCCTCGATGCTGCCGGCATCCCCTTCATCAAGCTCGGCGTCGACCAGCAGATGCGCGACTTCGGTCAGGCGGCCACCGCCATCCAGGCCTTTGCCGACGTGCTGGCCATGCAGTAAGGCCGGAGCGTTCAAAGCGCGTAAAGAAAGCACACTCGTGGTTGATTTGTCAGCTCACGTTTTGCTATACTTAGTAGAAAGGTAAAAAGAAGGATGGAACATAACCTGCTATTTGTTGTCCTGATGGGCATGGGCACGGTGTTCTTCGGCCTGATCTGCATCATTTTCCTCACCTGGCTCATGGGTAAGGTCATGAATGCCGTCACCAAAGCTCCCGTTCCCGCGCCTGCTGCCGCCGCTGCCCCTGCGGCTGCGCGCGCAGCCGCCCCCGTCCCCGCAGCGCCGGAAGGGATCGCACCCGAAGTCATCGCGGCGATCACTGCGGCTCTGTCTGAGGAAGTCGGCATTCCCGCCCGTGGCGTTAACATCACCAACATTAAAAAACTTTAATTTAAGAGGAGAGAACAATCATGATCAAGCAGTACAACGTAACCGTTAACGGTACCCTTTACGAAGTAACCGTCGAGTCCGCTGCCGGCGGCCGTGGCGGCTATGCCCCCGCTCCCCGCAC